>NZ_JBJGEJ010000002.1:0-148944 GCF_045062345.1 Pseudomonas sp. 2024-210
TTGACGACCATAGAGCATTGGAACCACCTGATCCCATCCCGAACTCAGTAGTGAAACGATGCATCGCCGATGGTAGTGTGGGGTTTCCCCATGTGAGAGTAGGTCATCGTCAAGATTAAATTCCAAAAACCCTGTCTGCTTACGCAGACAGGGTTTTTGTTTTTATAGAAGTACCAAGTTTTCGCAGAGACGTTTTTATAACGGATCTGATACAGAATTTCTTGACGACCATAGAGCATTGGAACCACCTGATCCCATCCCGAACTCAGCAGTGAAACGATGCATCGCCGATGGTAGTGTGGGGTTTCCCCATGTGAGAGTAGGTCATCGTCAAGATTGAATTCCAAAACCCCTGTCTGCTCACGCAGACAGGGGTTTTGTTTTTTGCGAGACGAAAATCTCCAACTTCCTTTCTTGTATTCACCTCTTCTGAAACGACATCAACCATCAGGTATACGGCCGTACGTCTAACGTAGCGGTTTATCAACGCGCTTCAGAAATAGCGGTTGAGTACATGGTTACAAATAGCCGAGACAATCCGCTCATTTTTCTGCAATGGATGCCGACAGCCTATTTGAGCAATGTGTGAATCGGGAACAGAGCCCTTTCTGCTGTCTTGCCTCACGCATCCCCCCCTTTCGGCAAAAGAAGTCCCATGAAATGAATCTAAAGTTCAGCCATAAAATCCTTCTGGCCGCTTCAGGAGTCGTGGTTCTGGCGTTCGCGTTTTTCACGTTATACAACGACTATCTTCAGCGAAAAACCATTACTCAGAATATTGAAAAGTCTGTGCAACAGGCAGGCAACCTGACGGCTAGCAGTGTTCAGAACTGGCTGGCCGGGCGAATCTTGTTACTCGAAAACCTGGCACAAAACATCGCCCATCAAGGCAGCCAAGCGGATCTTGCAGGGTTGGTCGACCAGCCCGCGCTGACTTCGAACTTTCAATTCACTTACGTCGGTCAGGTCAATGGTGTGTTTACCCAACGCCCAGACGCCAAAATGCCGGACGGATATGACCCTCGTCAGCGCCCTTGGTACAAGGACGGGGTGCTTAGCGGTAAGGCCATGCTGACAGCGCCTTATATGGCTGCTGTAGGCGGTTTGATTGTGACGATTGCCATGCCCGTCAATAAAGATGGCCAGTTACTGGGTGTGGTTGGGGGAGATCTGAGCCTGGATAGCTTGGTCAAAATTATTAACTCGGTGGATTCAGGCGGCTTGGGCTACGCGTTTCTTGTAAGCGGTGATGGTCAGGTCATCGTTAGCCCGGAAGAAAATCAGGTCATGAGAAACCTGAAGGATATATACCCGTCCAACACTCTGATGATCGAGAAAGGTATTCAGCAAGTGACGCTCAATGGCCATGAGCGGATTATTTCCTTCACGCCTGTGACAGGTTTGCCGTCTGCCGATTGGTATATCGGCCAATCCCTGGATAAAAACAAAGCCTACTTGCCGCTATCCGAATTTCGTACTTCGGCCTTAATCGCCATGTTAATCGCGGTAGCTGTCATTGCACTGCTTTTGAGTCTGTTGATTAAGGTGTTGATGCGCCCATTGGTTACGATGGGCCGTGCCATGCAAGACATCGCCCAAGGTGAGGGCGATCTGACGCGGCGTTTGGTGATTGAGCACAAGGATGAGTTCGGCGAGATGGCGGGCTCGTTCAACCTGTTTGTGGAGCGTATTCACGCATCCATTTCAGAAGTGTCTTCTGCAACTCGCCAAGTTCATGATTTATCCGAGCGCGTTATGGCATCGTCCAATGCTTCAATCATTGGCTCCGATGAGCAAAGCGCACGTACCAATAGTGTTGCTGCCGCCATCAACGAACTGGGTGCCGCCACTCAGGAAATTGCCCGTAACGCAGCCGATGCTTCACAGCATGCCAGTGGAGCAAGCGAGCAGGCAGATGATGGCCGTAAAGTAGTCGAGCAGACCATTCTAGCGATGTCCGCGTTGTCGCAGAAAATCAGCTTGTCGTGTGCGCAAATCGAAAATTTGAATGCCAGTACCGACAATATTGGCCATATTTTGGATGTGATTAAGGGTATCTCTCAGCAAACTAACCTGCTGGCTCTAAACGCCGCCATTGAGGCCGCACGTGCTGGTGAAGCGGGACGTGGCTTTGCTGTGGTTGCGGATGAAGTCCGCAATCTGGCTCACCGCACTCAAGAGTCGGCAGAGGAAATTCATAAGATGATTACCTCGCTGCAAGTGGGTTCTCGCGAAGCCGTCAGCACCATGAACGCGAGTCAGGTTTCCAGTGAAGAAAGTGTTGAGGTGGCCAATCAAGCCGGTGCACGTTTGGTCAGTGTAACCAAGCGCATCGAAGAAATTGATGGAATGAACCAGTCAGTCGCAGCAGCGACTGAAGAGCAAACGGCGGTTGTCGAAACCCTTAACGTCGATATCAACCAGATCAATCTGCTTAACCAGCAAGGTGTGGTCAATCTCACTGATACCTTGAAGGACTGCGATGCTTTATCACAGCAAGCAAGCCGGCTCAAACAATTAGTCGACAGCTTCAAAATCTAACGTTATTTCACGCAGCAATTAAATACTTATCCACAGCCTTGGCGTTTTAAACGTCAGGGCTGTTTTGGTTTCTGGCTTTCCAGATACTGGGTAATGGCGCTGACTCCGCGTTGCAGATGCTGTTCCAACTCTGCAATACACATCTCAACATTTCTGTCTCGGGCATGCCGTAGCAACGCCCTGTGATCGTCCTGAGCCAATTTTCCCAGATTCATTTGTTCCAGGTTAAAGCGTAGAAAGCGCTCTTCTTCAGTAAGACCGGCTTCTACGAGAATCAACAGTTTCTTATTGGGGGCTTTGCAGTAGAGGGCCTGATGAAACTGTCGATTGAGCAAGCCGATTTTTCCGAAATCAGTTTCGACTTCCAGCGCCTCTATACAGCCCTCTGCCGCCTCCAAATCTTCCACGGTGAGCAGGGGTACCGATAGTCGAAGGGCTTGAGCCTCAAGCAATAAACGCAGCTCATAAGTTTGCAATGAATCATCTTCAATCAAAGGGGCAACCACTGCCCCTTTGTACTGAACGACGTGCAACAAACCTTGAGCCTCCAATTGTCGCAATGCTTCTCTGACCGGCATCCGACTGACGCCAAATAGTGTTGCCAGCGCCTCTTGCCGAATAGCCGTACCGCAGGGAAGTCGGCCATCAAGAATAGCGGTGCGTAAGCTCTCCTCAATAGTCGATCGTGCCAAATGAGCCGGTATGGGGCCTGAAACGTCGAGGCAATTGAGCGGGGAGATTTTGACGGCCATGTTAAGACTACCTATGCCGAGATTTGGACATGCTTTTTGGATCCAATCCACGTTAGGTACTGACCCCATCCCTGTCAAACCTTGTTACGATTAGTTTAACGTCACCGCACGTACAACGGTCTTATAAGGTCATGTTCTTTTTCGATGAAAGGGTTAGTCAGGCCCTATCGATTTTTAATCGTGAAAGGCCAATGTGCCCAGTCAGCAATGCCACAGAACAGGTGAGGAATGGGTGTATTCAGGCGTAACGATGTAACCATCACACCGCTTCGCGACCTTCATTTGTCTACCGGTGTGTTGGGCACACTGATACGCCAGCCCATGCTGTACACGCCGCCTATAGCGGACGGGGCGTCAGGGCGGCCAAACGATTACGGTTTTGGCACATTGGTGAACGCAGATGCAGCCAGAATCTACATTGATCATCTGGCAGATTTACCCGCGCAAACAAAGCGCGTCTGGCTGATTAGCAGCAGCGTGCAGCCCGATGATTTCAGTTCGATTCCGGCCCGTTGGAACAAAGCGCAGGACATTACAGTCGATGATACGCAGGCTCGACTATATTTGACCTGCACCGGCGCTGACTGCGTCCCACCTGACTGGAGACCCTCCCATGCAAGAGCCAATCCCTAGCATCAACCTTCTGTTCGACCAACTTGGCCTGCCGTCATCCGATGCTGAAATCGAGGCGTTTATCGGGGCATATCGAATCCCTGACGACGTTAAATTGTCAGAAGCTGAGTTTTGGAGCGACAGTCAACGGGCTTTTTTGAAGGAGCAGCTCAAGGCAGATGCCGAGTGGGCGATCCCCGTCGATGAGCTCAATGAGCGTTTGCACGTCAAACCCAAAATTGAGTAACAGAAATACCTTGCATCACTTGACTGTTAGCATTTGTCACCGCAGTATTAATAGTTAGCAAACTAACATTATGTGATGCCTCTTGCCTGACACTCTTGATCTGCTTCAAATGAATATCAGCGCCGGTATGGTAGTTGCGACGCGCCATTGGCGTCGCGTCTGCCAGACCACGCTGGTTAATTACGGGATTTCCGAAGCCTGTGCGATGCCGCTGTTGCTCATCGGCCGCTTGGGTGAGGGCGTGCGCCAAGTCACTGTGGCCCAGGCGGCCGGCATGGAAAGCCCTTCACTGGTGCGCCTGCTCGACCAGTTGTGCAGGGCCGGCTATGTCGTGCGCAATGAAGACGCCAGCGACCGCCGAGCTAAATCCCTGAGCCTGACCGACACCGGTCGTGCAGTGGCGCAGGCGATTGAAGCGCAACTCGTAGAATTGCGGCGCATGGCGTTGGCTGGAGTCTCTGTGGCGGATCAAGAAGCTGCATTACGCGTTATCAAAGCTTTCGAGGCGTCAGGTCAATTGCCTGATCGAGCCTCATCTTGAACGGTTTTTTCAGCAGTTTACCGCCCGCTCGTGACTGGTTTTACGGTGTGCGTACTTTTGCCGCGTCAATGATCGCGCTGTATATCGCTTTATGGATGGAAATGCCGCGCCCGTACTGGGCCATGGCGACGGTTTACATTGTCTCCAGCCCATTTGTCGGGCCGACCAGCTCTAAAGCGGTCTACCGGGCGTTGGGGACCCTGATTGGCGCTGCGGCCGCCGTATTTTTTGTTCCATTATTTGTACAAACCCCCTTTCTGCTGGTACTGGTGATCGCGCTCTGGACGGGCATTTTGCTGTTCTTGTCGCTGCATCTGCGCACGGCTAACAGCTATATTTTTATGCTCGCGGGTTACACCATGCCCATGATCGCTTTGCCGATTGTGGATAACCCACTGAATGTATTCGATATCGCCGTTTCGCGGACCGAAGAGATTATGCTCGGCATTGTGTGTGCTGCCGTTGTCGGCAGCATGTTTTGGCCGCGGCGTCTGGCACCTGTGTTTGTCGATGCTGCTGCTCGCTGGCTGAACGACGCCGCCAACTACACAAAACATTTCCTGGCTCGCGATGTAGATCCCGCCAAAGCCAGCGGTCTGCGCTCCTCCATGGTGGCAACCTTCAACAGTCTAGAGTTGATGATTGGCCAACTACCCCACGAAGGCGCTTTGCCGCAGACCGTGCGCCACACCAAAGAACTGCGCGGACGCATGATCCATTTATTGCCGGTGGTCGACGCACTGGATGATGCCTTGTATGCATTGGAGCGTCGTACCCCTGAACAACAGGATAGAGTCCAGCCTCTGTTGGCTAAAACCCGTGATTGGCTTGAAAGCACGCATGATAGTGCCCCGATCTCAGCCTGGAAGGCCTTGCGTCATGAGCTGGAGCTGCTGCAGCCCAGTGCTGAAGCCTTGGATGATCGACGTCAGTTGGTGTTCTCCAACGTGCTTTATCGGCTGGGTGAGTGGATCGATTTATGGCAAGACTGCCGCAGCCTTCAGCATGCGATCGCCACGGGCAGTCAGGCGCCTTGGCGAGCGGTTTACCGACATTGGCGGCTAGGCCGTCTGACACCGTTTCTAGACCGTGGCCTGATGCTCTATTCAGCCTTTTCAACGGTGACCGCGATTGTGGTTGCCTCGGTGTTGTGGATATTGCTCGGCTGGTCCGATGGAGCCAGCGCCGTCATTCTGGCCGCCGTTGCCTGTAGTTTTTTTGCTGCGATGGACGACCCTGCACCCCAGATTTACCGGTTCTTTTTCTGGACCTCGTTGTCGGTCGTATTCGCCAGTCTTTATTTGTTCGTCATCCTGCCCAACCTGCATGATTTCCCCATGCTGGTGCTGGCGTTTGCGGTGCCGTTCATCTGTGTCGGTACACTGACCGTACAACCACGTTTCTATTTGGGCACCCTGCTGACCATTGTCAATACGGCGTCGTTTATCAGCATTCAGGGCGCCTACGATGCTGACTTTCTGATGTTTATGAACGCCAACCTGGCTGGGCCCATTGGTTTGTTGTTCGCTTTCATCTGGACGTTGATTGCTCGCCCGTTTGGTGCCGAATTGGCCGCTAAGCGCCTGACCCGCTTCAGTTGGCGCGATATCGTCTTGCTGACCCGGCCTGCGACTCTGGCCGAGCACCGGCACATGGGCGCGCAAATGCTTGATCGCCTTATGCAGCACCTGCCACGACTGGCCTTGACAGGCCAAGACACGGGCAGTGCTCTGCGTGACCTGAGGGTGGCACTCAATGTGTTGGATTTGCTGGCCTATTCACCACGGGTCAGGGGCGAGGCGCAACGCTTGTTGGGCCAAGTGGTACATGAAGTAGGCGAATATTTCAGTGCTTGCCTCAAGGCCGGCGAACGGCTGTCGATGCCCGCTGGCCTGCAATTGACGCTGGAGCGTACCCGTCGGGCACTAAATATTCATGACCTGCACGACGAAGGTGACGCACGCGTGCACTTGCTTCATGCGCTGAGTGGGCTGCGTCTGGCGCTCTTGCCGGGCGTCGAGTTCATCGTCGACGACGACAGCCTGCCCCAGCCCCACAACCCTGGCCTTGATGGAGCGCCGCTATGATCGGTGAGGTTGATATCAGCGGCGTGTTTCTACCCACGCTTCTGGTGCTGATGGGCATCACGTATTTGCTGTTTTTGGGGGTTCACGCAGTACTCACGCGTGTGCACTTTTACCGCTTGGTCTGGCACCGGGCTTTATTCAACGTCGGTCTCTACGCTCTGCTACTCGGCGTTGTAGATTCGTTCAGTCGATACCTAATGACATGAAAAAACCTGTATTGACCTTGGGCCGCGTCGTTCTCACCTTATTGGTGGTCACGTTTGCCTGCGTCGTGGTCTGGCGCATGACAATGTATTACATGTTTGCCCCCTGGACCCGCGACGGTCATATCCGTGCTGACGTGGTGCAAATTGCGCCCGATGTGTCAGGCCTGATCAAACAGGTGGATGTACGCGACAACCAGCCCGTGATCCGCGATCAAGTGTTGTTTGTCATCGATCAGGAGCGCTTCAAGTTGGCCTTGCGTCAAGCAGAAGCGACCGAGGCTGACCGCAAGGAAACACTGGCGCAGGCGCAGCGGGAAAGCCGACGTAACCGCGGCCTGGGCAATCTGGTGTCCCGCGAAAGTCTTGAAGAGAGCCAGTCCCGAGAAATGCGAGCACAGGCGGCACTGACCGAGGCTCAGGTTGCAGTGGACAGTGCCAAACTCAACCTTGAACGCACAGTGGTGCGCAGCCCGGTTGATGGCTACGTCAATGACCGCGCCCCTCGGCTCAATGAGTTCGTTACAGCCGGGCGCCCTGTGCTGTCGATCGTCGACAGCAGCTCGTTTCATATTGATGGTTACTTTGAAGAAACCAAGCTTGAAGGCATCCATGTCGGCCAGCGCGTTGATATTCGTGTGATGGGCGACAATGCTCGCCTGCGCGGCCATGTCGAAAGCATTGTGGCTGGCATCGAAGACCGCGACCGTACCAGCGGCCAAAATTTACTGCCCAACGTTAACCCTGCTTTCAGCTGGGTACGGCTCGCGCAACGGATCCCTGTGCGTATCGCCTTTGATGATGTGCCTGAAGATTTCCGCATGATTGCCGGGCGTACGGCCACCGTGTCGATCATCGATGACGCTCCCGACGCCAAGCCTGCGCAGGAGGCTGCGCAATGAAAGCTGTACACCTTGCGGCCGTAAGCCTGGGGTTACTGCTGTCAGGTTGCCAATTACTCGGGCCGGATTATCACCTGCCCAAAGACTCGGCCATGCAGCGTCCGGACTTGCAGGGCGAGCTGGCGGGGGAGGGCGCCAATGTGGTGTCCGCCCCCGTGCCGGACGACTGGTGGAAACTCTACCAAGACCCGAAGCTGAACGCGTTAGTGCGCGAGGCCATGGCCTCCAACACCGATTTACGCGTGGCCGCAGCCAACTTATTGCGCGCGCGGGCTCAGGTTGAGCAGGCTCAGTCGGCCGGCGGCTGGAGTGGCTCCGTGAAGGCCGGTGCGCAACGCTTGCAGGAGTCGGGTGAAGCCTTCTTGCAGGCAGACAAAGTGCCCGTGGCCAACGTAGGCGATCTGGGCATCAGCACCTCCTACCAGTTCGATCTGTGGGGTACGTTTCAGCGCGGTATAGAAGCCGCTCAAGCCAATGCCGATGCCACTCAGGCAGCAGCGGACACGGCACGCATCACCGTGGTGGCCGATGTTGTGCGGGCGTATACACAAGTGTGTTCGGCCAACGAAGAGCGTGAAATTGCTGAAGAGTCATTACGTCTTCAGTCACAAAGCACAACCCTGACTCAGCGCCTGCGTGACGCGGGCCGCGGAGACGAGACCCAAGTAACCCGCTCAGAAACTCAATTCAGATCCCTGCGTGCTGAACTGCCGCGTTATCAAGCCATGCGTCAGTCGGGCCTGTTCCGCTTATCAATGCTTTTGGCCAAGCCGCTCGATCAACTTCCTGCTGGCGTGGCCTCTTGTGCCGAATTGCCGCACATCGCTCAGTTACTGCCCGTGGGTGACGGCGCAGCACTGCTCAAACGCCGCCCCGATGTGCGTCAGGCTGAGCGCCATCTTGCCGCAGCCACTGCCCAGATTGGCGTGGCAACAGGCTCCCTGTACCCAGACATCAGCATTGGTGCGAGCATAGGCACCGTCGGGATTATCGACAATCTAGGTACCGCACCGACCAATCGCTGGGGATTCGGCCCGTTGCTAAGCTGGACCATTCCTACCAACGGTTCGCGGGCGCGGATTCGAGAGGCAGAAGCAGCCACTCAAGGTGCACTGGCCAAATTTGACGGTGTGGTGCTTAACGCTATCCGCGAAACCCAGACCAGCCTCGTTCAGTACACCGCCTTGCTGCAGCGCCGAGATGCGCTGGCTGAAGCGGATGAGTCAGCGAGAACAGCGGCCGAACAAACCCGTCAGTTCTATCAAGCCGGGCGCGAGTCGTTTCTCGCCGACCTGCAAGCCACCCGCACCTACACCGACGTGAAAGCTCAACTGGCAGCGGCCAATACCCAAGTCGCCATGAGCCAGATTGATCTGTTTTTGGCGCTTGGAGGCGGATGGGAGTCAGCGCAAAAGCCACAGGACCCACAGTCAACTGTGACTCAAGCGAAGCCGTGAGTTGTTTCAGTGTGTCGGTTCAGACATTTCTCTAAATTCTGTAGGAATAGACTTATGTGCTCGTGATTTGAGCGACCTGGTGTACGCCTGAAGCGCCACCCTTCTGAGTTTGACCCTTCACTTCCATGAGTCGGGGGCTGCCTTGCATACACCAGGTGAAGCAGCTGTCATCGTTGAAACGTTCTTTGCAGTGGTAACCTGCAGTCACTTTTTGGCCCATGAGGGGCCCAACAAGACCGAACATCTTTCAACACAACGGACATTGAACGGGTCAATTGATGAATAAACCATTAGGCGTACTGGTAGGCATTGTTGTCGTCGCAGGAGCCCTTAACACGGCTGGCGCTTGGTACACCGGCTCCAAACTTGAAGGCGTGCTCAAGACTTCGATTGAGCAGGGTAATCAAGCGCTTGCCACGCAGCTCAAAGGCACCGCGACCCGCGCCACTGTCGAATTGGTTTCCATTGATCGCGGGTTATACAGCAGCACCGCGCAGTACCGTGTGAACATCCAGGACGAATCCGCGGGCGCAGATGCGCAGCCGCTGATCATGCAGTTTGTCGACCACATTGAGCACGGTCCGTTGCCGTGGTCTCGCATCAAGACGTTCAAATGGATGCCAGTGATGGCGACCAGCAACTATGCGCTGGAAAAAACACCATCCACTGAAAAATGGTTTACCGCTGCCAAAGATCAGTCTCCGCTTAAGGGCCAGGTCACACTGGGCTACAACCGCTCGGTTGACGCCCATACAGAGATGCTGCCCCTTGAGCTGGCGCTGGATGAGCGCTCCAGCCTCAGTTTTTCGGGTATGACCATGGACGCCCAATCCGATGCCGATGGGCAAAACATTAAAGCAAAAGGCTACATGGACCATCTCAAAGTCCA
Organism: Pseudomonas sp. 2024-210; assembly: GCF_045062345.1. Classification (NCBI taxonomy): domain Bacteria; kingdom Pseudomonadati; phylum Pseudomonadota; class Gammaproteobacteria; order Pseudomonadales; family Pseudomonadaceae; genus Pseudomonas; species Pseudomonas sp. 2024-210. The sequence goes on from NZ_JBJGEJ010000002.1 coordinate 10,232, forward strand.
TGCCGTTTCAGCAGATAGACCGCCTGTACTGGTTGAGCTCAATGGGCTGACCCTGGCCAGCGACCTGAATAAAAGTCCTTATGGCTTCTATCTTGGGCAAAATATTCTGGAGCTGAGCGAGGGCCAATTGACCTTTGGTGAACGCCAATCGGTGGCCAAGATCAAAAACTTTGAATACGCGGGCTCGGCGTCTGCCAATGACACCCTGTTGTCCGGGCGTCTGGCTTACAACATCGGTGACATCACACTGGACGGCAAACCCGTAGGCAGCGCGAAAATGGTCATGACGGCCAGTAGTGTGGATATTCCGGCCATGCAATCGCTCTTGCAGATCTACCAAACCAAGTTCCAGCCGCACGCCGATGGCACATTACCCGTGGCGCAGTTGACCCCGGCTGAACAAATACAGATGCAAGCCGACATTGAAAAAATGTTGGCGGCCAAACCTCAATTGGCGCTGGAAAACCTGACGTTTAAAACGGCTAATGGCGAAAGCCAGTTCAATGTTGCGGTGAGCCTGGCCAAGCCGGCCACGCTCGAACAGCCGCCTATTGAACTTGTTAAACAGCTGGTGACATCGCTGGATGCCAAGCTGCAATTGTCCAAACCGATGATTGCGGATTTGTCGGGTGTGCAAGCGCAGCTGGACGGGCAAACCGACCCACAAACCATTGCCGAAATGGCGCAACTGAACAGTGAAACGGCGGGTGTCCTTGCTGTTCAGAGCGGGCTGGCAAAAGTGGAGGGGGCCAACATCCTTGCCTCACTCAACTATGCCGCAGGCCAAGTGGATTTGAATGGTCAGAAAATGAGCCTTGAGGCGTTTATCGCCGCCATGATGAACCGTTTTGGTGGCATGAACATTCAGGAGTAATTCGCGGTGCATGCCAGCGGCTACAGGTCTGAAGGCTTGTAGTCGCTGACGACGTACGAAGGCTGCGATCGACGTCAACTCGATAAATCTTTCAAACCGCTGGCTTAGGTGGGCTTACTTCCACGCAGGGGGCAGGCATAGGTGGCCCAGAGATGTCGATGCAGTCGTTTTCGACTGGCCACAGACAAGCGTTGCCAGGTAAGGCGTGGTGCAGATCAGGGTGTTTTGACGCGAGTCCCTTGGGCAAGGGAGGAAGAATGGTGCACCAGGCGGGATTCGAACCCACGACCCCTGCCTTCGGAGGGCAGTACTCTATCCAGCTGAGCTACTGGTGCGACGCGGGCGCCATGATACTCATCTGCGTGTCGCCCGTCCATGCCGCTGATTCGTCGGGTGTGTCCTTGCGCGTTATAGGCTATTAATAGCGACAAGCGACAAACCGGTATAAAGCCCTCGGTTGTTCTTTTTTTCGAACAGGCTATTGTCCTTTACCCCCATTGTCCCTAGGATTCGTTTGAGATTTCAAACGATCTTGTCTGAGTGCTGAGCCGAACGCCTAACGTCCTGTGCGTTTTCCAGATACTTTGGTAAGTGAATGACTTCCTGACGGCAGCCTTCTACGGCGCCTTCCTCTCTCAATACTTCGCCCCGCGCCCGCGCGGTGCTGTTAAGGAAAGCCCACATGCAGCTTAAAGACGCACAGTTGTTCCGCCAGCAAGCCTACATCGATGGTGCCTGGGTAGACGCGGACGGTGGTCAGACGATCAAGGTCAATAATCCTGCGACCGGTGAAATTATCGGTACGGTGCCAAAAATGGGTGCCGCTGAAACCCGTCGCGCCATCGAAGCCGCAGACAATGCGCTGCCTGCCTGGCGTGCACTGACCGCCAAAGAGCGTGCGACCAAGCTGCGTCGCTGGTTTGAGCTGCTGATCGAGAACCAGGACGATCTTGGCCGCCTGATGACGCTTGAACAAGGCAAACCGCTGGCCGAAGCCAAAGGCGAAATCGTGTACGCGGCCTCGTTTATCGAGTGGTTCGCTGAAGAAGCCAAGCGCATTTACGGCGACGTGATCCCGGGCCACCAGCCCGACAAGCGCCTGATCGTGATCAAGCAACCGATCGGCGTTACCGCGGCTATCACACCGTGGAATTTCCCCGCCGCCATGATCACACGCAAAGCCGGGCCCGCATTGGCTGCAGGCTGCACCATGGTGATCAAGCCGGCTTCACAAACGCCGTTCTCGGCACTGGCACTGGTTGAGCTGGCGCACCGTGCCGGTATCCCAAAAGGTGTATTGAGTGTTGTGACCGGCAGCGCCGGCGACATCGGCGGCGAGCTGACCAGCAACCCGATCGTGCGTAAATTGTCCTTCACCGGCTCGACCGAAATCGGTCGCCAGCTGATGGCTGAATGCGCCAAGGATATCAAGAAGGTTTCGCTGGAACTGGGCGGCAACGCGCCGTTTATTGTGTTTGACGACGCTGACCTGGATAAGGCCGTCGAAGGCGCGATCATTTCCAAGTACCGCAACAACGGTCAGACCTGCGTATGCGCCAACCGTCTGTACATTCAAGACGGTGTATATGACGCGTTCGCTGAGAAGCTGAAAGTGGCTGTGGCTAAATTGAAGATCGGTAACGGTCTTGAAGAAGGCACCACCACAGGTCCGCTGATTGATGACAAGGCTGTGGCCAAAGTCAAAGAGCATATCGCTGACGCCGTGAGTAAAGGTGCGACCGTGTTGACTGGCGGCAACAGCCTGGAAGGCAGTTTCTTTGAGCCAACCATTCTGATCAATGTGCCGAAAAACGCCGCAGTCGCGAAGGAAGAAACCTTTGGCCCGCTGGCGCCGCTGTTCCGCTTCACTGACGAAGCTGAAGTGATCGCGATGGCCAACGACACCGAGTTCGGTCTGGCCTCCTACTTCTATGCACGCGACATGAGCCGTGTGTTCCGTGTAGCCGAAGCGCTTGAATACGGGATGGTGGGTGTCAACACCGGCTTGATCTCCAATGAAGTCGCACCGTTCGGGGGTATCAAGGCGTCGGGCCTGGGCCGTGAAGGCTCCAAGTACGGCATCGAAGACTATCTGGAAATTAAATATCTCTGCCTGAGCATCTAATCCGGCGGGTGGTTCAGCAGAAGGGGCACGAGAGCGATGCCCCCTCTGTGCTTCAAATCGTTAACTTTTGTGGCCGGGTGCGCCATGCCAGTCGATCATCGAATGCTGGCAAGGTTGTGACTTAGGCGCGTCAGACTTGAACCACGCCGCGTGATACGCGGCGAATGAGGACATCATGAGCAACAAGACCAACGCATCTCTGATGAAACGCCGTGAAGCTGCTGTACCACGCGGTGTTGGCCAAATTCACCCGATCTTCGCCGAGTCGGCGAAGAACGCTACGGTAACTGACGTTGAAGGTCGTGAGTTCATCGACTTTGCGGGCGGTATTGCCGTACTGAACACCGGTCACTTGCACCCGAAGATCATCGCGGCCGTGCAAGAGCAACTGACCAAGTTGACCCACACGTGCTTTCAGGTTCTGGCTTACGAGCCGTACGTTGAACTGTGCGAAAAAATAAACGCAAAAGTGCCGGGCAATTTCGACAAGAAAACGCTGCTGGTGACCACGGGTTCGGAAGCGGTAGAAAATGCCGTGAAAATTGCCCGTGCTGCCACTGGCCGCGCAGGAGTGATTGCCTTTACCGGCGCTTACCACGGTCGCACCATGATGACCCTGGGCCTGACCGGCAAAGTCGTGCCGTACTCGGCAGGCATGGGGCTGATGCCCGGCGGTATCTTCCGCGCGCTGTACCCGTGTGAGCTACACGGCATCAGCGTTGACGATTCGATCGCCAGCATCGAGCGTATTTTCAAAAACGACGCCGAGCCTAAAGACATCGCTGCCATCATCATCGAGCCTGTGCAGGGCGAAGGTGGTTTCTACGTGGCACCGAAAGCGTTCATGGCCCGCTTGCGCGAGTTGTGTGACAAGCACGGCATCCTGCTGATTGCTGACGAAGTGCAAACAGGTGCTGGCCGTACGGGCACATTCTTCGCCATGGAGCAGATGGGCGTTACCGCCGACCTGACCACTTTCGCTAAATCTATCGCGGGTGGCTTCCCGCTGGCCGGTGTGTGCGGCAAGGCAGAGCTGATGGACGCCATCGCTCCGGGCGGTCTGGGTGGCACGTATGCCGGTAGCCCGATTGCCTGCGCCGCTGCGTTGGCCGTGCTTGAGGTATTTGAAGAAGAGCATCTGCTGGATCGCTGCAAAGCGGTTGGCGAACGCTTGGTCACAGGTCTTAAAGCTATTCAGGCCAAGTACCCGGTTATCGGTGATGTGCGTGCATTGGGCGCGATGATCGCAGTCGAGCTGTTTGAAGGCGGTGATTCTCACAAGCCGAACGCCGCAGCCGTGTCACAAATTGTCGCTAAAGCGCGTGAGAAAGGTTTGATCCTGCTGTCGTGCGGCCCTTATGGCAACGTCCTGCGTGTGCTGGTGCCGTTGACTTCGCCCGACGAGCAACTGGATAAAGGCCTGGCCATCATCGAAGAGTGCTTCGCTGAGCTGGCGTGAGTCCTGATGCCTGAATTGTGACTCGTTAGACAAAAAAAACCGCTTCGGCGGTTTTTTTTGGTTTGGACGAATCATATGCGTATTTTTTCTACCTGCGCGAGCTCCCTTTGACTAAGGTGCAAACATTAGGCCGGGAGCGAACTGGATGACAGCTGTAGATTCACGGGCAGTACCGAGCGTACTGATTGCCGAGCCAGATCCTTGGACTCGCGATTTGCTTAAACAGGTGGTGTTGAGTGTGCGCTGCGATGCGCAGCTGGACGTGTGCCAGGAAGGTCCGCAAGCACTGATACTGGTCAAGCAAAAAACTTATGATCTGGTCATAGCTGACGGCAAACTACCGGGCATTGGCGGGCTGGATTTGCTGCGCACGGTTCGCCAACTGCGTCACAGTCCTCCACAGCCTTTTATTTTACTGAGTGAGCGCAGTGACAGCGCCAGCGTGCGCGAAGCCTTACCCTTGGCACCGACGGCCTACCTGACCAAACCGCTGGACATGAGTGGTTTGACCCGACGCCTGCAAACCTTGTTGCTGAGTGCCGGGCAAGCGGTCTCGTGTGATGTGCCCGCCCTGTCCCCGGGCATGACGCTCAAGGGCTTTTTGGCGCAGCAACGAACGTTGTGCGATGGCGCCCCGCTGTCTGTGGCTGTGCACGCGGTCGTCAAGCAAAGTGTGGGGCCTGTCGGCCTGGACCTCGGGTTACTTGAACAGTACGCACATACCGATCCGCAAATCAGTGCGGTATTGATTGCGGCGGTTAATAGCGCCGCCAAACACCGTGCCATTCCGGCGCAGACGCTTGGGCAGGCCTTGCAAGGATTGGGCGCTACGCAAAGCGTGAACCTGATACAAGGGCTGGCGCTAAAGCAAAGCGCCTACCTGACGGACCCTTGCCTGGCTGACTGCGCGCAGCAGCAGTGGGATGTGTCACTGCGCACAGCCGAGTCTGGCCGAACCTTGGCAGGCCTCCTGAATCTGGACAAAGCACGTTGTTACTACGCCGGGCTGCTGCACCGTATCGGTGATTTGGCGGTGTTGCGCTGTCTACAGGAATGGCAGTTGGCCGGTGGCGAGCTGGACACTCAGGTGATTGACGCGTCTGTGGCTGAATTTGGTGCCGCCTATGGTTCCGCATTGCGCACTCGCTGGCGCTTGCCGTTGGAGTTGCGGGAATTGATCGCAGCGATTTATCACTTGGGCGGTGGTGTGTATTCCCGCGAGGCGCTGGTCATGAATTTAGCCGCTCAAGTAGCCAATCTGGCGTCTGCCGATGGGATTGAGTCACTCGCGGAAAGCAAAACGGCCCGACTGTTGAAAGTCGGGCCGTTAGAGTTGGCACGGTTGGTCAAAAAGCAGAGCCCCTCACCCTAACCCTCTCCCAGAGGGAGAGGGGACTGACCGCACGCGGCTTCAAGATCACTCCAAACCAGCGCCCTCTCCCAGAGGGAGAGGGGACTGACCGCGCGCGGCTTCAAGATCACTCCAAACCAGCGCCCTCTCTCAGAGGGAGAGAGGACTGACCGCACGCGGCTTCAAGATCACTCCAAACCAGCGCCCTCTCCCAGAGGGAGAGGGGACTGACCGCACGCGGCTTCAAGATCACTCCAAACCAGCGCCCTCTCCCAGAGGGAGAGGGGACTGACCGCACGCGGCTTCAAGATCACTCCAAACCAGCGCCCTCTCTCAGAGGGAGAGAGGACTGACCGCACGCGGCTTCAAGATCACTCCAAACCAGCGCCCTCTCCCAGAGGGAGAGGGGACTGACCGCGCGCGGCTTCAAGATCACTCCAAACCAGCGCCCTCTCTCAGAGGGAGAGGGGACTGACCGCACGCGGCTTCAAGATCACTCCAAACCAGCGCCCTCTCCTAGAGGGGAAGGGTACTGAGCGCACGCGGCCTCAAGGTTACCCTGAACCAGCCCCCTCTCCCTTTGGGAGAGGGTTGGGGTGAGGGTAGTAGCCTTTACGCTTTAGCGGGGCGCAATGAGTATGTCTTCAATTGATTGGCAAACTCGCGCAACGACTGAATCCCGCTGGCTTCTGCTTCATGAACCCACTCTTTGATAGCCGCCAGCATGTCGTGGCCATTGGTGCTGGTCTTCACCCAGATCTGCTGCAGGGCCAGGCGCTTTTCGTAAATCACTTTGAGCGACTGGCTGTGCTCCAGCAAGGTTTCGATACGCTGGTGATGGCGATCTTCAAGCAGGCTGGTCTCACGCGAAAGCAAGCGCTTGGCGCGACGGAACTGGTGGCGAACCGAGTGATCAACCTTGGCCAGCTCTTGCTGCACCAGGGGTGCAATCACTAACTTGCGGTACTGCGCCATGATCTGGAACCGGTTGTTCAGGATCGCCATTGCGGTATCCATGTCTAGATTGCCTTTGCCTTCGACCCGGTGAGCAATGGGCGCAACGCGTTGAACCTTGGCCAGACGTAAAAAGCTGAAGACTTTGATCCACGCCCAGCCCAGGTCGAACTCCCATTTCTTGACCGACATCTTGGCCGAGTTGGGGTAGGTGTGGTGGTTGTTGTGCAACTCTTCGCCGCCAATGATGATGCCCCACGGCACCAGATTGGTCGCCGCATCGCGGCACTCAAAGTTGCGATAGCCCACAGCATGTCCCAGACCATTGACCACGCCCGCGGCCCACACCGGAATCCACATCATCTGGATCGCCCAGATGGTCAGGCCGATGGCGCCGAACAAGAGCAGGTCGATGGCCAGCATGATGCCCACGCCCAGTAACTTGTAGCGCGAATACAGGTTTCGCTCTATCCAGTCTTCAGGGCAGTTTTTACCGTAAATACGCAATGTTTCGGCGTTTTGTGCCTCTTCGCGGTACAGCTCTGCCCCTTTGCGCAAAACGGTCGATAACCCTTTGATGACCGGGCTATGCGGGTCATCAACGGTTTCGCATTTAGCGTGGTGCTTACGGTGGATGGCAGTCCACTCGCGGGTATTCTGCGCCGTGGTCAACCACAGCCAGAAGCGAAAGAAGTGTTTCAGACCACCGTTAAGCTCCAAAGAGCGGTGCGCTGAATAGCGATGCAGATAAACCGTGACCCCAATAATGGTCACGTGGGTCATCAACAGGGTGACTGCAACCAGTTGCCAGGCTGACAAGTCGAGAAAACCGTTGTACCACATAGGCTGTTTGGCCCTCGGGAAGATAAAAAAATTGCAACACGCATTATCCCCTTGCTGCCAGATAAAACCAGTCGACCTTTCAGATAAGAGTATTCAGATGTTTCTTACACTATAATTCCTCTTTTTTTGTAGGTTCTTTCACTTTCTTATGTCGGTTTCTTATCGTGATGCCTTGCGTGCGGCCTTGTTGTACGGGCTGTTATCGGTTTTGTGGCTGCAAATATCTGATCATTTATTGAACAGTTATTTCGATGATTGGGGGCATCTGGCCCAATGGCAACGGATCAACGGTTATTTCTGGGCGTTTTTAAGCGCCGTTTTGATATTTATTGCCCGTGCACGGCTGTTCAGTTTTATGGGCGTGGGCGCCCGTTTGAAGCATCTGCGAGAGGATCGGGAGCGCCTGCGCCAAGCGGCCGTGGTGTTCGATTGCACCCGTGAAGGGGTACTGGTCACAGACTGCAGTGGCACGATTGTGCATGTGAACCGTGCGCTGGTAGAAATTACCGGCTACACCGCTGACGAGGTCTTAGGCCAACGCCCCAATATGTTCAAGTCGGGTCGTCACGGCCCCGAGTTCTATCAGGCGGTGTTCAAGTCATTACAAGATGGCGGTGACTGGAGTGGCGAGATCTGGAACCGTCGCAAAGATGGCGAGGTGTATCCGCAGTGGCAAACCGTCCGCGCGATCACCAATGGCAAAGGGCATGTGACTCACTATGTTGCGGTGTTCACGGATATTTCGGCGATAAAAAAATCTCAGACCGAATTGACCCGGTTGGCGCACCACGATGCGCTGACCGACTTGCCCAATCGACTGCTGTTTACCGATCGCACAGAGCAGGCGTTAGCCTCGGCCTTACGACACTCCTCGGGGTGTGCGCTGCTGATGATCGATCTTGATCACTTCAAAATCGTCAATGACAGCTTGGGCCATAACATCGGTGATGTATTGCTCAAGGGGGTCGCGGATCGTTTGCAGCGTCTATTCGGCAAAGGGTTCACAGTGGCTCGATTAGGTGGCGATGAATTTGCCGTGTTGGTCGACAATTGCTCGCGCACAGCTGAGGCGGCGTTGGCTGCGCAGCAGGTGCTGGAGGGGATGAAAGGGGTCTTTGAGGTAGAGAAGCATCAATTGTTTATCAGCGCCAGCGTGGGCATCAGCGTATTCCCGCGTGACGCTTTAAACGCCGAGCAATTACTGCGCAACGCCGACTCGGCCTTGTACAAGGCCAAACAAACCGGCCGTGAGGGCTATGCCCTCTACACCGAAGAGCTGACCACTCACGCACAGTACCGGGTTGAAGTGGCCAGCGATTTGCGCCGGGCACTGGAGCAACAAGAGCTGCGCGTGTACTACCAGCCAGTGCACGACCTCAAGACCAGTCGTCTGATTGGCGTTGAGGCGTTGGTACGCTGGCAGCATCCGGTGCGAGGTTTGATATCGCCGGGCGAATTTATTCCGATCGCCGAACGTACCGGTCTGATTGCCGAAATCGATGCGTGGGTGTTGGAGCAAGCGTGTTGGCAAATGGGCCAGTGGCAAGCGGCTGGTGTCGAGTTGTCGTTTGTGGCCGTTAATATCTCCAGCCGTTTATTTGCTCGCCCCGAATTGTTCACCCTGGTGTCTACCGTTCTGGCTGATACCGGTCTGGACCCGACGCTGTTGGAGCTGGAAGTCACGGAAAGTGCTGTGATGGACGATTCGCAGGCCGCGCTGGAGCAAATGCATCGCCTGCGTGCGTTGGGGCTGCGGCTGGCGATTGATGATTTCGGAACGGGGTTTTCGTCTTTACTTCGGCTCAAGCAGTTGCCTGTGCAGAAGCTCAAGATCGATCAAGGATTTGTCGCCGGGCTACCGGAAGATAATGATGACGTGGCGATTGTTCGCGCGGTCATCGCACTGTCTCAAAGCATGGGCTTGCACGTGCAGGCAGAAGGGATCGAGCAAGTCGAGCAGGCGCAATTGCTGCTCGACCTCACGTGTGATTTGGGCCAAGGCTACTGGTTTGGACGCCCGATGCCCGCCAGCGAACTGGACTGGCAGCGAGCTCCCGCGATTCACAGCTAAGCCGGACTCAGTTCTTCTCGGGCGGCAAGGTCGGCAGCGCGCGCAGAGCCGCTTCGTACCATTGCGAATCAAAGGCTCGGTCTTCTTCGAGGAGCGCGTCAATTTCCACGGCCAGCACGTGCGCCATCATGTTGAGAATATCGTCGCGCTCGTAGCCAACCAGCGTCAGCTTGTTGAACGTGGCTTTAGCGGCAGGGGGGTTGTCGCTTTCAATCTGGTTTTCAATCGCCTGAATCAGGGTATCTTCGGCAAATTCTTCTTCGTCGCTGTCGATATCAGTTGGCTCGCTCATGGGCAGGCTCCTTAAGTAAAGGCTGGCAGTCTAACGGCATTCAGCTCAGTGATGCTGCTAGCCAGCTTAGCGGCGAACCTCTATAACAGCTGCAGCCAACCCCAACACGGCCTGGAGGCTTTGCAATGCTTAAGCTTTATGGATTCGCAGTCAGCAATTACTACAACATGGTCAAATTGGCGCTGCTGGAAAAGGGCGTTGCTTTCGAAGAGGTTCCCTTCTTTGCCGGCACCACCCCTCAAGCGTTGACCATCAGCCCGCGTGGCAAAGTCCCGGTGTTGGGCGTTAAGCAAGGGTTTATCAACGAAACCAGCGTAATCCTTGAGTACATCGAACAGACCCAGTCAGGTCCAAAGCTGCTGCCGGCGGATCCTTTCGAACGCGCTCAAGTGCTGGCGCTCGCCAAGGAAATAGAACTGTATATCGAGTTACCGGCCCGTGCGCTGTACTCGGAGGCGTTCTTCGGGATGACGGTGCCTGAGGCCATTAAAACTAAAGCCCGCACCGAGTTGCTGGAAGGTATTGCCTCGCTGGGGCGTCATGGCAAATTCGCACCCTTCGTAGCGGGTGAGGCGCTGACCCTGGCGGATATCTACTTCCTGTACAGCGTCAGTCTGGCGAGTGCGGTAGGGCATAAATTGTTTGGCCTGGACTTAATGGCCGATATGCCAGGGGCCAAGGCGCTGCTCGATCGACTTGAGCAAAACACGCACGTGCAGAAAATCGCGGCGGATAAAGAAGCGGCCATGCCTCAGTTCCTGGCTTGGATCAGTAGCAAGAAATAAAGCCTGGCTTAAGTGCGGAATAAAAAACGGGCACATAATGTGCCCGTTTTTTTGGTTGCACTGCCGTTGTGCTTAGCGGTTAGCCAGCAACGCCTTGCCACGGGCAACAGCCGCTTTCACTTGCGCAGGCGCAGTGCCGCCAATGTGATTACGGGCGTTGACCGAGCCTTCGAGAGTCAACACGGCAAACACGTCGTCTTCGATCTGATCGCTGAACTGGCGCAGTTCTTCCAGGCTCATTTCAGCCAGGTCCTTGCCCGTTTCAACGCCATACTTCACCGCGTGGCCAACGATCTCGTGGCAGTCACGGAACGGCAGGCCACGACGCACCAGATAATCGGCAAGGTCAGTGGCTGTCGAGAAACCGCGCAGCGCAGCTTCGCGCATGATGGCGTGCTTGGGCTTGATCGCCGGGATCATGTCGGCAAAGGCGCGCAGCGAATCACGCAGGGTATCAGCTGCATCGAACAAGGGCTCTTTGTCTTCCTGGTTGTCCTTGTTGTAGGCCAGTGGCTGGCCTTTCATCAGGGTCAACAGGCCCATCAGCGCGCCAAATACCCGGCCGCTTTTACCGCGTACCAGTTCCGGGACGTCCGGGTTTTTCTTTTGCGGCATGATCGAGCTGCCGGTGCAGAAACGGTCGGGCAGGTCGATAAACTGGAACTGCGCACTGGTCCACAGCACCAGCTCTTCAGAGAAGCGCGACAAGTGCATCATCGCAATGCTGGCCGCGGCGCAGAATTCGATGGCGAAGTCGCGGTCCGACACGTTATCCAGCGAGTTACCGCCCACGGCGTCAAAACCCAGCAATTGAGCGGTGTATTCGCGGTCGATCGGGTAAGTGGTGCCAGCCAGTGCGGCGCTGCCCAGAGGCATGCGATTGGTACGCTTGCGACAGTCGACCAGGCGCTCATAATCGCGGCTGAGCATTTCGAACCACGCCAGCATGTGATGGCCGAAGGTCACTGGCTGCGCGGTTTGCAGGTGGGTAAAGCCGGGCATGATGGTCTCGGCTTCGCGCTCTGCCTGCTCCAGCAGGCCTTTCTGCAAACGGGTGATTTCAGCCAGGATCACGTCGATTTCGTCACGCAACCACAGACGAATATCGGTGGCGACCTGATCGTTACGGCTGCGCCCGGTGTGCAGTTTTTTTCCGGTCACACCAATGCGGTCGGTCAGGCGCGCTTCGATGTTCATGTGCACGTCTTCCAGATCGATGCGCCAGTCAAACGTGCCGGCTTCGATTTCGCTCTGGATAGTGTTCAGGCCTTCGATGATGCTGTCGCGCTCGGCATCGGTGAGTACGCCGACTTTGGCCAACATCGTGGCGTGAGCCACGGAGCCCATGATGTCGTGACGGTAAAGGCGCTGGTCAAAAGTGACGGAGGCAGTGAAGCGCGCAACGAAGGCGTCGACGGGTTCACTGAAGCGGCCGCCCCAGGACTGATTGGTCTTGTCGGTGCTCATGAATTCGCTCGTAATCGGCTGAGGAAAGGTACACAAAAAGTTGCTGCAGATCATAACAGGGTTGCCAGCGCTGACGTTGACGTACGTCGGTAACCTTTTGTATGAAGTAAGTTATTAAAAAATACAGGAACGAAATTGACTGATTACCCCCATTCGTCTTGGCAACCGTCTACAGTTGGTCGTATGGATCAGTCTTTGCAGGTCTTTATAGATAACTAAACTGATTCGGTATTAAATCGAGCAACAGACACAGGTGAATATTGCTGCGATGTTGCGGCACTTTTTGGCCTTCGCGCTAGTCTTAGCGTGGATCGCCGTGACAGCCGTCACTTCACCTGTCTACGCTATCCTTGTGCGAGACTCACGCAGGAATACAGCGCTATATGAATGTCCTGATCGTTGATGACGAAACCTTGGCCCGCGAGCATTTGAGCCGTTTAGTTGGCGCGCTTGGTGGCCACACATTGCTGGAACCCACCGCCACTAATGGCGAAGAGGCTTTGAGCCTGATCGAAAGCCTCAAGCCGGATGTCGTGTTGCTCGACATTGGCCTGCCGGGGCTGGACGGTTTGCAGGTTGCAGCCAAATTATGCGAGCGCGAGCTACCCCCTTCGGTTGTCTTTTGCGTCTCTCCAGACGAGTTCTCACTGCAAGCCTTGCAAGAGAGCGGGCTCAGTTATGTGCTCAAGCCGATCAGTGCCGAGGCATTGAGCGCGGCATTGAAAGAGGCGCATCGGCCTAACCGAAGCCAGTTGGCTGCGCTTACCCGGCCTGCTGCGCAATCGGGCAGCGGCCCGCGCAGCCATATCAGTGCCCGAACTCGAAAAGGGATCGAGCTGATCCCCATCGAACAAGTGATCTACTTTATCGCCGACCATAAATACGTGACGTTGCGTCACGAAGGCGGCGAAGTCTTGCTCGATGAGCCACTCAAGTCCCTTGAAGATGAATTCGGCAAACGGTTTGTGCGTATTCATCGTAATGCGCTGGTGGCACGTAACCGAATCGAACGCCTGCAACGTACGCCGTTAGGGCATTTCCAGCTCTACCTGCGCGGGCTCAATGGTGATGCGCTGATTGTCAGCAGACGTCATGTAGCTGGGGTCCGCAAAATGATGCAGCAGCTGTAGGGCCAGGATACGGGCCAGGGAGGCCACGTACTTTCTGATACAAGTCAGAGCTGTTTTGGCTGAGCTGTTATTATCAGCCGTATCTATTCAGTACGGATTGATCCATGTCCTCTCGCGAAATCCGCATCGCTACCCGTAAAAGCGCCTTGGCACTGTGGCAGGCCGAGTACGTCAAAGCCCGTTTGGAGCAGGCTCACCCAGGGCTTTTGGTGACGCTGGTGCCTATGGTCAGCCGTGGCGACAAGTTACTGGACTCGCCACTGTCGAAAATCGGCGGCAAGGGCCTGTTCGTTAAAGAGCTCGAAACTGCGCTGCTCGAAAACGAAGCAGACATCGCCGTGCACTCCATGAAAGACGTGCCGATGGACTTCCCGCAAGGTTTGGGCTTGTTCTGTATTTGCGAGCGCGAAGACCCGCGCGATGCCTTTGTCTCCAATACCTATGCGAGCCTGGATGCCTTGCCAGAAGGCAGCGTTGTCGGCACGTCCAGTCTGCGTCGACAGGCGCAGTTGTTGACCCGTCGGCCCGACCTGAATATCCGTTTTTTGCGTGGCAATGTTAATACGCGTCTGGCCAAGCTGGACGCGGGTGAATACGACGCCATTATTCTTGCGGCAGCAGGTTTGATTCGCCTGGGCTTCGAAGATCGCATCACCTCTGCGATCAGCATTGATGACAGCTTGCCGGCCGGCGGCCAAGGCGCTGTAGGCATTGAGTGCCGCAGTGCCGACAGTGAAATTCATGCCTTGCTAGCACCTTTGCATCATGCCGACACCGCCGTGCGTGTGACGGCCGAGCGCGCGTTGAACAAGCATTTGAATGGCGGCTGTCAGGTGCCAATTGCCTGTTATGCCGTTCTCGAAGGCGACCAAATCTGGTTGCGTGGCCTCGTGGGCGACCCTAATGGCAGCGTGCTCCTGACAGCTCAAGCGCGAGGGCCTCAAGGTGCTGCGACAGAGCTTGGGGTCAAGGTGGCCGAAGCGTTGCTGGATCAAGGTGCAGGCGCCATCCTAAAGGCTGTTTACGGTGAGGCAGGTCACGAGTGACAGGTTGGCGCTTGTTGCTGACCCGGCCCGCAAAAGAGTCGGCAGCGCTGGCGTGTGAGCTGTCCAGTGTGGGGGTTTACAGCAGCAGCTTGCCGCTGCTGACGATCCAGCCGCTGACCTTGACTGACGCGCAGCGGGCATTGATTGCTCATCTTGATCGCTATTGCGCGGTTATTGTTGTCAGCAAGCCCGCAGCGCGTCTGGGTCTCGATCTGGTCAGCCAATACTGGCCACAGCCTCCTGCCCAGAAGTGGTTCAGTGTCGGAGCCGCGACCGCACAGATTCTCACCGACTATGGTCTCGATGTTAGCTACCCTCAAAGCGCGGATGACAGTGAAGCCTTGTTGGGGTTGCCAGCGTTAAGTCAGGCTGTTGCCTGTGACAAGCCCCGGGTTCTTATTTTGCGCGGCGAGGGCGGGCGGGAGATGCTTGGCGAGCGTTTGCGCGATCTTGGCGCACAAGTCGACTACCTTGAGCTGTACCGTCGCGAGCTGCCTTCCTATCCGCCAGCAGTGCTGGTTGAGCGCGTGAAAGTGGAACGCCTGAACGGCTTGGTGGTCAGCAGTGGGCAGGGTTTCGAACATTTATGCCAATTGGCAGGCGATGCCTGGCCGCAATTGGCACATTTACCGTTGTTTGTTCCAAGCCCTCGGGTTGCGCAGATGGCGCGAAATGCCGGGGCGCTAAACGTTGTGGATTGTCGTGGTGCCAGTGCCACGGCTTTGCTGGCGGCGTTACGGGAACATCCCGTACCTGCTTTCTAATGCAAAGGATGGATACGTGAGCGAAACAGTCTTGCCAAAAGAATCCGTGCAGCCCGCGCCTCAAGCGCCGGCTCAAAAGCCCGATACACGCTCCGAGCGGCGGGGCAATGGTCTGGCCGTGGTGGCGCTGTTGCTCGGTGCTGCTGGCGTTGCCGTCGGCGGTTGGGGGGTGTGGCAGGTGCGTCATCTGCAAGTCACCACCGAGCAGCAGTTAAGCGAAGTGCCAGCGCTGGCGGCGCAAACGCTGTCGATCAGGCAGGGAGAGCAACAACTGCTGACGCGTCTCAACCAGTTGCCGTCTGCCAATGAGCTGGATAATCAGCGTCAATTGGTTGTGCAGTTGCAAGGTGATCAACAGCGTTTGAACCAGCGTCTTGAAACTGTATTGGGTGCAAGCCGCAAGGATTGGCGCTTGGCCGAGGCCGAACACTTGCTGCGCCTGGCCAGCCTGCGCTTGTCAGCCCTGCAAGACATCAGCAGTGCGCAAGCGCTGGTGCAGGGTGCTGACGATATTTTGCGTGAGCAGAATGACCCCGGTTCATTCGCTGCCCGTGAGCAATTGGCCAAAACCCTTGCAGCCCTGCGCAGCGTCGAACAGCCCGATCGCACAGGCCTTTTCCTGCAATTGGCTGCCTTGCGTGACCAAGTGGCACAGCTCAATGCGCTGGCCCCGTCTTACAAGGACGCGGGCGACTCCCTGTTAGGCCTGACAGCCGACGGTGATGGCGCGAGTCGTTGGGCGCAGTGGTGGGATGAAATTTCGCATTACATCCGTATCGACTTCAACGCGGATAAAAATGTACGGCCACTGTTGGCCGGCCAAAGCCTGACTCAAGTGCGTCTTGCCTTGAGTCTGGCGCTGGAGCAGGCGCAGTGGGCCGCTCTCAATGCTCAAGAACCGGTATATACCCGAGCGCTGGCGCAGGCCGAAGACGTGCTGAAAAATAATTTCAACGCGGATAACGTTCAAAGTAAAAAGTTGCTAGAGCAGGTAGTGGCCCTGAGCAAACAGCCGGTTACGGTGCAGACCCCCGACCTCGCTGGCACCTTGAGCGCAGTGCAGGCCTATCTTGAACGTCGCCACGTCTCTGCTGACGAGCCGGGCAAGGCGGCTGGCAATCCCGCGCAGGAGACCAGCCCATGAGACGTTTCTATGTGATTGTGTTTTTGTTGATCGCAGCGGCGGCGTGCATCGGCCTGGCAATCGCCGAAGACTCGGGTTATGTGCTGATTGCCTACAAAAGCTTCCGTTACGAATCCAGTCTGTGGGCAACGTTGGCACTGGTGCTGGTGCTTTGGCTGCTGGTCTGGGGCATCAAGCTGCTGGTCGAGCTGCTGACCACGTCGACCGGTCTGGTCAATCCCTGGTCGCGACGTAACCGTAGCCGCCGTGTGCAAATCGCCATCGAACAAGGCCAGATGGACTTGGCCGAGGGGCGTTGGGCCAGTGCGCAAAAACACCTCGCACGAGCCGCCGAAGCCGAGCGCCAGCCATTGCTTTACTACCTTGGCGCCGCCAGGGCCGCCAATGAGCTAGGCCGCTACGAAGACAGCGACCACTTGCTGGAGCGTGCACTTGAACGCCAGCCTCAAGCCGAGCTGGCGATTGCCTTGAGCCATGCCCAGTTGCAAGTCGACCGTGCCGACACCGAGGGTGCGCTGGTCACTTTGCAGGCCATGCACGAGCGTCACCCACACAACGTGCAAGTGCTCCGCCAGTTGCAGCGTTTGCACCAGCAGCGGGGTGATTGGGCTGCCTTGATCCGCTTATTGCCCGAATTGCGCAAAGATAAAGTGCTGCCCGCAAATGAGCTGGCCGAGCTGGAGCGTCGCGCCTGGGGTCAAAACCTGAGCTTGGCTGCGCAACGTGAAACAGAAGGCGAGGCGGGGCTTCAAGCCTTGCAGCGTGCATGGCAACAACTGACATCGGCCCAGCGTCATGAGCCTGCACTGGTACTGGCTTATGCCGAACAATTGCGTCAACTGGGTGCTCAGGCCGAGGCAGAGGAAGTCTTGCGTGGCGCACTCAAACGCAACTATGACAGCCACCTTGTGCGCCTCTATGGCTTGCTTCGTGGCAGTGACCCGGTGAAGCAGTTGCAGACGGCCGAAGGGTGGCTGAAGGCGTATCCTGGTGACGCCAGTCTGCTGTTGACGTTGGGGCGTCTGTGTTTGCAGAACAGTTTGTGGGGTAAAGCGCGTGACTACTTTGAAAGTAGCCTGAAGATTGAGCGTAATCCGGAGACCTGCGCAGAGCTGGCGCGCTTGCTGGCCCAGCTGGGCGATACGGAACGCAGCAATCAGCTGTTTCAGGAAGGCTTGAATATGCTGGATGAACGCTTGCTGGCGCTGCCGTTGCCTGCCTAAACCCCTTTCCGTGCTTGAGCGCCTCCACGGACTCTTCAAACAATGAATGAACGCGGTGAGCGGAGGCTTTTGATACAGCCACTCACCGCATTCACCTCGTTTGCCGTTTCCTACAATCCCTTCGCCTAAAGCGAAGGTTGAGTGCAGGAACTGATACCGCGACAGGTGTAAAACGGGCTCAAAATAGCACTTGAAGTTATTTCCTACAGGCTAATTGCATCGTGCCTTCAAGATCTGTTTGTTATTCCCTACAACCTTAAAGACGGTTCGTCAGTGAGCCATCTTGAAAGGGCCAATGGCTTTCATCTACCGTAACCAGCTACCAATTTTGTTACGGAAAAGCCATGTTTTTGGCCTGCTCACGTTTCATTTTTCTGCTTGCTTTCCTTCTTGGCGTCCTCGTCATGGGGGCTTCTTTATTTCTGGAATATGGCTTGGGGCTTGAGCCGTGCCTGCTATGCCAGATCCAGCGGTATTTTTTGTTGGGCTGGTGCATTGTCAATCTGGCAGCATTCCTCCACAGGCCAAGCCGCAGCGGCATGATGGCCTACGCCATTGTGTGCACGGTGTTAGCCCTGGGAGGCGCTGGCAGTGCCGTCAGGCAGGTGTTGTTACAAGGCCAGGCCCCTGAGCAACTTATGTTTTGTCAGCCCGATCTCGGCGCGATCTGGCTCAACCTGCCGCTGTCTGAAGTGGTGTCGACCATCTATCGAGGGAGTGAAGCGTGTGTGCTGACTCACTGGAGCTTTTTCGATTTGCGCGTGGCTGAGCTGAGCTTGCTGGCATTTGCCGGTTTGAGTGTGCTGAGTAGTTATCAAATTATTCGAGCGCTCTCATACCGCGTATGACCTGCGCATGCGACGTGGCGTAGCAACCAAGATTAAACGCTTGTATGAACTTTCTCTCGTGCGTACCTTGAAGACGTCGCCGTGCGGGCATAATCTGGCCCGCACGCATTATTGGAAATATGCCGCCCAATCCAGGTGCGCTTTGCACATTTGGGCTCAGACAGGCTTGGCTAATGCCAGGCGGCCTAAGCCCACAAGGGAAGAGAGATCGTCATGCTCGAGAGTTGCAAGAATGCTCAGGAACGTTTCAATGGCGTCCATAAGCTGATTGATCGCTGGCTTGCAGAGCGAGAACAACTTATCGAGGCGTATGAGGCTGTCAAGCTTGAGCAAATGAGTTCAAACCCTAAGCGAAAGCCTCAAAAAGATTTTTGTGTGATTTTGGTGGACTACGTTTCCGCTGGTCATTTTGAGATTTACGCGGAGCTGGCTGAGGAAGCCAAAGCGTTTAATGATGTGCGGGCGTTGGAGTTTGCCCAAAGCATTTACCCGCGAATTGATGTCAGCACAGAGGCCGCCTTGGCCTTCCATGAGCGCTGTGGAAAAGACCACGACCCTGCTTGCGACAGACTTGCCGCCAAATTCAAAGAGCTCGGTGCCTTGCTGGATGAGCGCTTTGAGCTTGAAGACTGCCTGATCGAAGTGCTGCACAACGCGCACAAACAAAAAGAAGTCGAAGCGATACAGGCCTAAGCCTTTACGCTTAAAAAAACGGTGCGCATTGCGCGCCGTTTTTCGTTTTCGAGGGATTATTTTTTGCTGTCGAGCAATTCGACTTCAAACACCAGCGGCGTATAGGGCGCAATTAAATCCCCGGCTCCCGTAGCGCCGTAAGCCTGACTGGAGGCAATCACCAGTCGCCACTTTGCCCCTACCGGCATCTGCACTAGCGCACTGCGCCATCCGGCAATAACGCTGTCCAGGCGAAACCATTGGGGCTGGGTGCTCTGATCGAATACGGTGCCGTCAGGCAGACGGCCTACATAGTTCACATACACCGAATCCTGCGCGCCCGGTTTGGCGCCCGTGCCGGGTCTTAGTTCTGTCGCGATGAGGCCGTCGGACAGTTCTCGCGCATGCGTCTTACGTTTCTCTGTCGATAAAAAATCCCGCTCGGAGGCCAAGGCCATTTCACTGTGGGGTGCCGCGACCGCGTTTTCAGCGTTTGCCTGATGCTCGGTCAGAATCGCTTTGATGCGCTCATCACTCAATGCCAGCGGTTTGCCTTGATACGCCGTGCGCAGGCCCTCAACCAGCGCCTGAATCTGTAACTCGGGCACTTCGTCACGCAGGCGCTCACCGAGGCTGGCACCCAGGCTGTAAGCAAGGTCGTGGGCGACGTCCGGGCTTGGAGGCGAGGCCGCGTGGGTCAAAGATGCGAGGCTTAATAACGTTAAAAAAAGGTAACGCGGCATGGACACTCTCCGGCCTGAAGTGCGCAGGATTATGCCAGTGCCCCATCGTGGGAACGTTAATTTATTCGGGGCTGGCTAACGAGTTAATGAACCCTGAGAAATGAACGCGATGATGATTTAAAAAGTATCCGGCACAAGTTTCTAGACGGCATGCAACCCACAGCTATGGTTAGTGTCAAGATGATCTAGCGGCGGTTCTTACAGAGGTCTAGTATGAGTCGCACTCACTTCAGCCAGGAGGTAAATCATGTCGGCCAAAAAGAAGCCAGTAAATACGCCGTTGCACCTGCTCCAACAGCTCTCAGGCAGCTTGCTTGAGCATTTGGAAAACGCTTGTTCCCAAGCGTTGGCTGATGCTGAGAAATTGCTCGCCAAGCTTGAGAAGCAGCGCGGCAAAGCACAGGAAAAATTGCACAAGTCGCGTGAAAAGTTGCAAGACGCTGCGCATGCAGGCAAGTCCAAAGCTCAGTCCAAGGCCAAGTCTGCAGTTAAAGAGCTTGAGCACCTTCTTGATTCGCTCAAAGAACGCCAGACTGAAACCCGCGATTACATTCAACAACTCAAGCGTGATGCCCAAGAAAGTTTGAAGTTGGCTCAAGGTGTGGGTCGCGTTAAAGAAGCGGTAAACAAAGCGTTGTCGACTCGCGACGCCAAACCGGCATCTTCCGCTAAAAAATCTTCGGCTAAAGCGCCTGCCAAGGCTCCGGTAAAAGCCGCCGCCAAGCCTGCTGTTAAAACACCTGCGCCAAAGCCTGCAGCTTCTCGTACTGCTGCTGCCAAACCAGCCGCTAAGCCAGTTGCCAAGCCGGTTGCAGCCAAAGCCCCAGCGACCAAAACTGGCGCTAAAACTGCCGCCGCCAAACCTGCAGCCAAGCCCGGCTCTGCTAAAACTTCGGCTGCCAAGCCAGCAGCAGCCAAAGCACCTGTTAAGGCGCCCGTAAAAGCCGCAGCCAAGCCGGCACCGAACACTGCCGCCGCTAAACCGGCTGCCGCCAAGCCAGCAGCAAAACCTGCGGTTGCTACCAAGCCTGCCGCCAAGCCAGCAGCCAAACCTGCGGTTGCTACCAAGCCTGCCGCCAAGCCAGCAGCCAAACCTGCGGTTGCAGCCAAGCCCGTAGCCAAGCCAGCTGTAAAAGCAGCCCCCAAGCCCGCCGTTAAAAAACCAGTGGCAGCTAAACCTGCCAGCGCGCCGACCAAACCGGCCACAGCAACGGCCAGTGCGCCAGCAGCCACCGCGCCCGCAACATCCCCAACAGCTTCAACGACGCCAGCAGCAACGCCTTCCAGCGCGTCCTAAGCGGGGCCGATTGCGGCGCGTAATGTTTGCAGCGCGCCGCAATCCGGGTGGTCAATAGTGGCCGCCATCATGGCTGGCCAATCGCAGTTGTCTTGCGATTGAGCACGCTGCCAATGCTGACTCGCCGCCTCCAGACGACTCAACAACGTCCGTTCAGCCTCCAGTTCCAATGCCTTGACCTTCACGCGCAACGCTGCAAGCGCCTCATCTTGTGCGCTCGCGTCGCGCCACTGTGTGCGCAATTGCCGTAACGGTTGCACCACTTCGCGCTGCCACGGTTCGGCGCAATCCTTTAATTGCGCCATCCGGGCAGCAGTGCAGGCGATGCCACGCTGTTGCAGCCATACCGCACACAGCAACAGGCACACGTCTAGACCTTGGTCTTGCAGGCGCAAACACGCGTGCTCAACACCCGGCCGGGCATAGAGGTTCAAACAGTAATTCCACAGGTCAGTCTGCATTGTGCAATTCGCGCCAGTTGAGAGGGAAGCTGGTAGACTCCGCCGCCATTATGATCCGACTTCAGAACCTGACTTTACAGCGTGGCCCGCAACGTCTGCTAGAAGACGCCGAGCTGACCCTGCACGCCGGCCACAAAGCCGGTCTGGTCGGCGCCAATGGCGCCGGTAAATCCACTTTGTTCGCCTTGCTGCTGGGTGAGTTGACGCCTGATTCCGGGGAATGTCTGCTGCCGGCCGACTGGCGGATTGCCCACATGCGGCAAGAAATCGACACCCTCGACCGTATTGCGGTCGACTACGTGCTCGATGGCGATCAGCGCTTGCGCCAGGTGCAAGCCGATCTGGCCAAGGCCGAAGCCGCAGAAGACGGCGCCGCGCTGGCGCGTCTGCATGCCGAGCTGGACAGCGCCGATGGCTACACCGCCGATGCGCGCGCTCGCAAAATGCTGGCCGGCTTGGGCTTCACCAACGAACAAATGGACCGTCCGGTTGCTGACTTCTCGGGTGGCTGGCGGATGCGCCTGAACCTGGCGCAGGCGCTGATGTGCCCCTCTGATCTGTTGTTGCTCGATGAGCCGACCAACCACTTGGATCTCGACGCCATTCTGTGGCTTGAAGACTTCCTTAAAAATTACCCGGGCACCTTGCTGCTGATCTCCCATGACAGGGATTTCCTTGATGCCGTGGTTGATAACATCGCCCATGTTGATCAGCGTAAAATCACGCTCTATCGCGGCGGCTACAGCGCCTTTGAACGCGCCCGTGCCGAGCGCCTGGCTCAGCAGCAGCAAGCCTACGAAAAGCAACAGGCGCAACGTGCGCACATGGAAAGCTACATTGCTCGCTTCAAGGCTCAAGCGACCAAGGCACGTCAGGCTCAAAGCCGGATCAAAGCCCTGGAGCGCATGGAAGAACTGAGCGCGGCCCATGTTGATTCGCCGTTCGACTTCGTGTTCCGTGAGGCGGTGAAGCTTTCCAGCCCGCTGCTCGACTTGTCTGATGCACGTTTGGGCTATGGCGATAAGACCATCCTCGAGAAGGTCAAGCTGCAACTGGTTCCGGGTGCGCGCATAGGTTTACTCGGGCCGAACGGTGCCGGTAAATCGACGCTGATCAAAAACCTGGCGGGCGAGTTGGAACCGCTGTCGGGCCGTCTGGCCCGTGGTGAAAACCTGGTGGTGGGTTACTTCGCTCAGCATCAACTGGACTCACTGGACTCCAAAGCCAGTCCGTTGCTGCACATGCAACGTCTGGCGCCGACTGAGCGTGAACAAACGCTGCGCGACTTCCTCGGTGGTTTTGACTTCCGTGGTGCGCGTATCGACGAGCCGGTCTTGAACTTCTCCGGGGGTGAAAAAGCCCGTCTGGCTTTGGCGCTCATTGCTTGGGGCCGTCCCAATCTGTTGCTGCTCGACGAACCGACCAACCACCTTGACCTCGAAATGCGTCTGGCGCTGACCATGGCCCTGCAAGAGTTCAGCGGTGCGGTATTGGTGGTCTCTCACGATCGGCATTTGCTCAAGAGCACCACGGATGAGTTTCTGTTGGTGGCGGATGGCAAGGTGGAGGAGTTCGACGGCGACCTCGAAGACTACGCCCGTTGGTTAGCCGACTACCGCTTGCGCAATGCCCCGACCAGCAATACGCCGGTCAACCCTGACAAGACCGATAAAAAGGCTCAACGTCAGGCCGCGGCAGCACTGCGTCAACAATTGGCCCCGCACAAGCGTGAAGCCGACAAGCTTGAAAGCGAGCTGGGTAAGGTCAACGAAAAACTCGCAAAAATCGAAACCAGTCTGGGCGACAGCGGTGTTTACGAAGCGGCTCGTAAAGACGAACTGCGTGAGTTGCTGGCTGAGCAGGCCAAGCTCAAAGTGCTAGAAGGCCAGCTCGAAGAGCGCTGGATGGAAGCGCTGGAACTGCTTGAAACCTTGCAAGCGGAGCTGGAGGCACTGTCCTGATGGAGTCGCTTAACTTGCCTCTGCCGGCGCAGATGATCGAACCGCTGTGGATTGGCGTGCAGATCTTGCTGATCCTGCTGGCGGGTTACTTCATGCAGCGCGGGGTGGCGCGATTTCTAACCCGTCTGGGGGAGCGCTACCCATTGCCGCCGCAGCTGCTGATCCCGCTGCGCGGTGGGTTGCGCTGGTTCATCATGGGCAGCGCACTGATTTTCGTGCTCGAACGCCTCGGTGTTTCGGCCACGGTCTTGTGGACGGCGCTTTCAGGCTTCGTCGCTGTCGCGGCGATTGCTTTCTTCGCGATGTGGAGTGTGTTGTCCAACCTACTCTGCGCGGTGCTGATCTTCACCGTCGGGCCCTTCCGGATCGGTGATGTGGTGGAGCTGCTCGACACCCTCGACAAGCCGGGCGTCAAAGGCCGTGTCGTGGCCATCAACCTGCTCTACACCACTCTGGTCGAGCCTGTAGAGGCCGGTAGCGGCAGCAGCATGGTGCAGGTCCCCAACAGTTTGTTCTTTCAGCGTTCGGTGCGCCGCTGGCGCGAAGGCGACATCTGACGCCGAACCGCGGTTGATTCTTCCCAAACGGCGCATTAGCTTAGTGGACTTGTTACAACAATTGTCCGGGGTGCGATATGTCGCTGGAAACGTGGTTAGCCTTTTTCGCGGCCTGCTGGGTCATCAGCCTTTCGCCGGGTGCAGGGGCGATTGCCTCGATGTCTTGCGGCCTGCAATACGGCTTCTTGCGGGGCTACTGGAACGCGCTGGGCCTGCAATTGGGGCTGGCCCTGCAAATTGCCATCGTCGCCGCCGGTGTCGGCGCCATCCTCGCTGCATCCTCCACGGCGTTCTACGCGATCAAATGGTTCGGCGTTGCCTACCTCATCTACCTCGCGGTCAAACAGTGGCGTGCGCTACCCGCTGACCTCAGCGATGACACCACCTTACGCCCCATTGGCAAACCGCTGGCACTGGTGTTTCGCGGCTTTCTGGTCAACGTCAGTAACCCCAAGGCACTGGTATTCATGCTTGCGGTGTTGCCTCAATTTGTCGATCCGCATGCGCCGTTGGTGAGCCAATACCTGATGTTGGGCGTAACCATGATCTGCGTTGACCTGATTGTCATGGCCGGTTACACCGGGCTTGCCTCCAAAGTGCTGCGCTTGCTGCGTACCCCCAGACAGCAACGGCGCATGAACCGCACTTTTGCGGGGTTGTTCGTAGGCGCGGCCGGTTTTCTGGCGACATTGCACCGCGCCACCACTTAAAAATCTTGAGTCGCGGTCATGAGAAGTGAACAATGTGTTACTTCTCATTTCCATTCCGGAATTATTCATGACCGCCCGCTCGCGTTTCTTGGCCTGGCTGATCGTGCCAGTGCTCGCGCTGTGTAGCTTTGCCGTATCTGCCAATTCCCCTGAGGGCGCCTCACAAGCGCTGCACCTGATCGATTACATCGGGGCGGACTATCCGCCTACGGTTGAAGATGGCAAAGTCATCGACGAAACCGAGTATCGCGAGCAGCTGGAATTTTTGGCGGTGCTCAAGGGTTTAATTGCTGATCTGCCAGATCGTCCTGAGCATGCCGAGTTGGTGCAGGGCGTCAGCGCCTTGCAGACAGCCATTGAGCAGCATGAGGATGGCGTCAATGTGGCCCGTGCAGCGCGTCAGCTAGGGGCCAAACTGGCGGCGGCTTACGAGGTTAGCCAAGCCCCTGTGATTACCCCTGACCCGGCTCGTGGTGCGACGCTTTATACACAGCAATGCTCGGTATGCCACGGCGTAACCGGTGCCGGAGATGGCCCTGCCAGCGTCGGCATGACCCCGCCACCCGCCAATCTGCGCGATGCGGTGCGCCTGGATCGTCTGAGTCTTTACGCCATTTTCAACACTTTGACTTTAGGCGTTGAAGGCACTGACATGCCGTCGTTTGCCGACCAGCTGGACGAGCGCCAGCGTTGGGATCTGGCCACCTATGTCGCAGGGTTGAGTGCCGACCCGGCAGCGGCCAAGGCTGATAAAACCTACAACTTGGCCGACCTTGCCCGTCAAACCCCCAATGAAGTACTGACAGCCGAAGGCCCGCAAGCGGCGGCAACGTTCCGCGCTCAACGGGCCCAGCCACCGCAGGTCAAACGAGGTCCTGCACAGTTGCTGGACTACACCGTGGCGACCCTCGACAAAAGCTTGGCCGCTTACCGAGACGGCGATCACGAACAGGCCTACGACCTCTCGGTAGCTGCTTATCTGGAAGGCTTTGAGCTGGTTGAAAGCTCGCTGGATAACGTTGACAGCAACGTGCGCAAAAACACCGAGAAAGCGCTGATGGCGTATCGGCAATCGTTGCAGGACGGGATGCCGATTGCACAGGTAGAGCAGCGTTTGGAGGCGGCTAAAACCTTGCTCAAAGAGTCAGCCGGGTTGCTGGGTAGCGACGGTCTGAGCTGGTCATTGAGCTACATCTCCGGTTTGCTGATATTGCTGCGCGAAGGGCTGGAAGCGATTCTGGTGCTGGCGGCGATTCTTGCTTTCTTGCGCAACACGGGTCAGCAATCTGCGGTACGCAGCGTCAACGCGGGTTGGGCCTTGGCATTGGTAGCGGGTTGGGCAACGTGGGCCTTGGCTGCCTATGTGATCGACGTCAGTGGTGCCCAGCGAGAGCTGCTCGAAGGGTGTACCGCCTTGTTCGCCAGCGTCATGGTGCTGTGGCTGGGCGTGTGGATGCACGACCGGCGGCATGCGGCGGCCTGGCAGGATTACATCAAAAGCAGTCTGGTCAGCGGTGGCGGTCGATTTGGTTTCGCGATTCTGGCGTTCTTCTCGGTCTACCGAGAATTGTTCGAAGTCATCCTGTTTTACGAGACCCTGTGGCTGCAAGCCGGTCCGGCCGGCCACAATGCCGTGCTCGCGGGGGGTGCCACGGCTTTGGTGCTGTTGATCGGTCTGGCCTGGGTCATTCTGCGCGGCTCGGCCAAATTGCCGCTGGCGCTGTTCTTCGGCATCAATGCGGCCTTGCTCTGCGCCTTGTCTGTCGTGTTCGCGGGGCATGGCGTGAAGGCCCTGCAAGAAGCCGGTATTTTTGGAACACGGCCCGTGGCGTTCTTCGAATTTGATTGGCTGGGCATTCATGCGGACGCCTATTCGCTGGGCGCACAAGTAGTGGCGCTGGCAGCGATTGGGGTGCTCTTCGGGCGCAGCAAACTGGCTGAAAGACGCCGGGTGCACGCGTAACCTGTAGCCGCTGCCGAAGGCTGCGATCGAGCGCGAAGCGGTCGCAGCTCTCGTTCCTCGGCAGCGAATACTTGAGTTTTTAGTCATCACACTTCAGGAGTACCCACCATGCGTGTCTGGATTGACGCAGACGCTTGCCCAAAGGCTGCCAAGGATCAAGTGATCAAGTTCGCTCTCAAGCGTCAGTTCGAAGTGGTGCTGGTGGCAGGTCAGAGCCAGATCAAACCCACGTACGCACTGGTCAAGCTGATCGTGGTGCCCAGTGGCCCCGACGCAGCAGATGACTACCTGGTGGAGCATGCCGAACCCGGTGAGTTGGTGATTTGTAGCGATGTGCCGCTGGCTGACCGGCTGGTAAAGAAAGGCGTGGCGGCACTGGACCCCCGCGGCAAGGAGTTTGACCCGCAGAACATGGGCGAGCGGTTGGCGGTGCGCAACCTGTTCACCGACCTGCGGGAACAGGGCCAGATGGGCGGCGGGCAGGGGGCTTATGGCGAGCGCGAAAAACAGGCGTTCGCCAATTCACTTGACCGGATTCTGACCCGATTGATGCGCAGCTGATTACTCCTGTTGAGTCAGTTCCAGCACACGGTCGACCATTTTGTTAATGCCCGAAGCCGCTTCGCTAATGGAGTTGGCGAGCATGTAGGCGGGTGTGCTGACGAGTTTGCGCGCTTTGTCTTCAACGATTTCAGACACTTCACATTCCTGATGCTCGCCACCCATTTTGCTGACAGCCGCCGCTGTATCAGCGTCTTTGCCGATTGTGCAAATCACACCCGGGCCATAGATTTTGGCGGCAATGGCAGGCGAGATACACATCAGCCCAATCGGTTTTCCGGCCTCGGCGAACGCTTCGGCCAGCGCCAGTACATCCGGTTGCACGGCGCAATCGGTGCCCTGAAAGGCGAAGTCCGAAAGGTTTTTGGCTGCACCAAACCCGCCCGGAACGATCAGCGCGTCGAACGCTTCGGCATTGGCTTCGCTAATATCTTTGATATCCCCGCGTGCGATACGCGCCGACTCGACCAGCACGTTGCGCGACTCCGGCATTTCTTCGCCCGTCAGGTGGTTAATCACATGATGTTGCGCAATGTTGGGTGCGAAGCACTGAACCTTGGCGCCGCGCTGATCCAGACGCAGCAAGGTAATAACGCTCTCATGAATTTCAGCGCCGTCGTAGACACCGCACCCGGAGAGAATCACGGCAACTTTTTTCTGAGTCATATGGGAGGTCTCCTTTGGACATGGCCCTAATGTCGCCGGATTCGGCGTGTGAAGCTATAGGGCTTTGTACACCGCCAGCGCTTGCATCATCAAGGCGGCGGTGTCATCCGGTGGAGCAGTCGATCGAGGTTCGCTTCATCTGGCGCATTTATCGCTGTTATTTTTGATAAGGACTGAAGGCCACGGTGGGACTGAGGAAATCAACGTGATAACCCGTAGACCCATCGCCTATTGCAACATGCACGCCGTTAATGCCTTCGTTCATTTGTGAGTTAAAACGATAGTCTATAAGCGGTTCAATAGCTTCATTAACGCCGACTGCAAACTCGGTCAGCGCCAAAGCTCGAGCACCTGCCGCGCGTTTAAGTAACGATCTGTATTCAATGCTGTTAACCGTGAACGAAGTGATGCAGTTGTGCTTTATGGTAAGTAGGGCTGTGTGCTGTGCGACCTCTTGAATTAGGGTTAGAAGTGCCATTTTTAATTCTTTGTCTGGGGGTGTTAAAGGCTTTCGTAGCACCGTTAAAATCCCGGTTATTATTAAATGCCCCTCAAAATTAAAAGGGCAAGGTGCGGAAGCGTGCATATGAGCGTAGTGGACTTCAAAGAATTCAGCGACTGAATGTATATACGGTTTGTTTATATCTTCCTCAAGCATCGCGTAAGGCGTGGACTGCTCCGAAATAACAACGCTGGCCTCAGAGGAGGCACCTTCCAGTTTAAAGTGTGTATGTGTCTCAAGCAGTGTTAATACCAACCTCTGTTTATAGAGAGCTGCGTGGAAATCACTGTTCATAATGAGGTTCAAGCTGTACAAGGCATTGTTGACTGAAGGTTCGAACACATGAGTTGCGCAAAAAATGCTTTGTTGCACAGGCGTGTTTTTTGCGATGTCGAAGGTTCGCTTTGCGGCCTCATTGCAGAAGGAAAAAATGATGCTCTGTGCAGGAAGCGAGTCTATTTGACTGAGTAATCTCGTCGTGAATCCCTGAGCGGCGCAGTGTTGAAGAAAAATCGGGTCGTCGGAAATAACCCATGATTCATGTGAATTGAATGGAGATATTTTGGTAGCCACAGGCATGACCTCGCGGTAAGTGTGAGTGCCTATTGACGCGATTACTGAGGCACTCACGTTTACATTGGCTAATTAGTCTGGCAGGTAAGCCCAGGCAAGCGGTGCCCAGCCAAAATTATCAGGCCCTGAGGTGATGCGGTTAAATTTTAGTTTTGCCAAAGTTAATGTGGTCATTAGATGTACCTTTTTATTGGTTTAAGAGGTGCTCCTGATAGGTTCAGGGCGTCAGTATGTTAAGTGAGAAAAATTAATAAACTAAAGGGATATTTATTTAATTTTTATATCGTTTCGGAGCAGGGTGAGCCTATTTATGAACAAGAGGAATAACTGTAGGAAACATATGTAGTCCGTGTCTGATTATTTTTCTTATCCCGTTTTTTAGCGCTTTTCCTATTGTGGAATTTTATTTTATTAATATAGATTTGAGGTTTTAACATTTTGCTAGAGGATTAATAATGTCTACGTTGAAAAAATACCTGAGTGAACGGTCGGTTAATGAAGCGCTTGAACTTGCCGATCTTACCGAACTGGACGAGCCTGTTCACGCCATTGGGCTTTTAGTGGGTGAAGTGCTCGCGGGGTTGGCAACCAAGGGGTGGCCTGTTGGAAAATTGCTCAGAGGGCCCCGCATTGTGACGGCACAAGATAATTATGGACTGCTTGGCTATGACCCTGCGGAAGTTACATTGGGGAGCGAGCATACTCGCTGGGTAGATGAGCATTCACTTTTACGTACGCAAACAACGAGTCTAATTCCTGGAGCTTTGCAGCGTATTGCACATGTTCGTAAACCCGAAGAGCTCGTTCTTTTGGCTGCTCCAGGGATTACATTCAGGCGAGATAGTCGTGACAGGTGGCACTGTGCTGAGCCCCATCAGATGGATATTTGGGTGCTTGGCGACACTGCCCTTTCAACGCGGGAGCGTTTACTAAAGCTAGTAGGTGACATTCTTGAATGTGCCGTTCCGAATATGCCGTGGGTGCACAGTCCCAGCCCACACCACTACACCGAGGGCGGCATTGAAGTGAACGTGATCTCTCAAGAGCAACCCGTGGAAGTACTTGAGTGCGGCTGCATTGCTCCCTCACTTTTGCTACGACTGGGTCTCGATCCCGCGAAGCATGGGGGCTTGGCTTTGGGGATGGGGTTGGATCGCTTGACCATGTTACGCAAAGGTATCCCTGATATACGGTTGTTACGCGACCCTAATGAGCGTGTACAGGCTCAATTGCATGACTTGCATCCTTGGACTCCCGTTTCGCGTTTGCCTTCCATAACCCGGGATATATCACTCGCTGTCACACCTGGTTTGAGCGAAGAGGTGCTGACAGAAAAAATGTTAGTTGCTGCGGGCGAGCACTCGAGCTGGATTGAGGAAATGCAAGTTAAAGGGCGATGGGCCATGGAGGACTTGCCTAATCAGGCAGTAGAGCGTCTCGGTCTTTTAAAAGGGCAAGAAAATGTTCTGCTTAGAGTGGTGCTTCGAGATTGCTCTCGGTCTATCACTACTCAGGAAGCCAATGCTTTATACGAGCGTATTCAAGCTGCTTTGCATGAGGGTGCTGAGGGTGGGGGTTACAAAATTAATACTTGAGGACGAGCGTGGCAGCCTATGTTGGCACTGACTCGTCCCCACGCGATCAACTTTCGGGCTCACTCAGTGGGTGGGGTGTTAGCGTCGGCATCTGCCTTTTTCTTTTCTTCCAGCGCCGTCTGTTTTGCAATACGCGCATTTTTGATGCGGCGGCGTATCCACAGGCACACGCCGAGCAGAAGCAAAGCGCCGAGCACCCACAGCTCATACTTCTTAACGCTGCCCAGAAGGCCCTCAAGCACCGCACCAAAGTGGTAAGCCGCCGTCGCCAGCGCGATGGCCCAGATGGCCGCGCCAATACCGTTAAGCAGCAAATAGCGACCCGGCGGATAGCCGGACAGGCCAATGGCCACAGGCATGACCGTACGCAGGCCGTAGACGAATCGGAAGCTCAATACCCAGATATCGGGGTGCCTGCGGATGTGCTCCAGCGCCTTGTCGCCCATCAGCTGCCAACGCGGTTTGCGCGCCAACAATTTGCGGCCGTGTTTGCGCCCCAGGAAATACCACAGCTGGTCGCCGGCATAGCTGCCGAGGAACGCCACAATCATGACCAGTTTGAGGTCCATGTATCCGCGGAACGCCAAGAAGCCTGCGAGAACCAGAATGGTCTCACCTTCAAAGAACGTCCCTAGAAACAGGGCGAAGTAGCCAAATTCTTGAAGAAATTGTTGGAGCATTGTCTGGAAGCTGGCGAAATTGAACGCGCAGCCTACGCCTTAAGGCACGTTCAGGAAAGTCTCGTAAGGTCTCTAGTTGTTAACAATTCCTACAAATGATGTCGATTTGACCTACGTCATAGGCGTTGTCATCTAGTGTTCATGGCAGGTCGGTATAAAGGGCGCGCGCAGGTGCGGGCGTGTTTAACACGAACAAAACTGACAAAACGCCCTCTAACAGGCTCCGACTCACACAAAGCACCTTCGAGCGGTTTAATCCCGCCGGCGTTGGTGGCATTCTGGCAGCTTGACCGCATGCGCCGCCTAACTGTTACGAGAGTCAACCCGCTCTTACAGGAACATTCAATGAATACCGAAGGACTGACAGAACTCGTTGCTACCGAGGCCCAACCGAAGGTTGAGCCGGCCCCGCAAACGCCACCCGTGCAGGACGCCCCGGCGCCTGCGGTGACGGAAACGCCTGCGGCGGCGCACCCAGTGATCGCCATTCCGAACCTGGATGACAGCAGCCTGTATATCCATCGCGAACTGTCGCAATTGCAGTTCAATATTCGCGTGCTTGAACAGGCGCTGGATGAGTCCTATCCGTTACTGGAACGGCTGAAATTCCTGCTGATTTTCTCCAGCAATCTGGATGAGTTTTTTGAGATTCGTGTCGCGGGCCTGAAAAAGCAAATTACCTTCGCGCGTGAGCAGGCGGGCGCTGATGGCTTGCAGCCGCATCAAGCGCTGGCGCGGATCAGTGAGTTGGTACACGGTCACGTTGATCGCCAATACGCGATCCTCAATGACATTTTGTTACCTGAACTTGAAAAGCATCAGGTGCGCTTTATTCGTCGGCGCCACTGGAATACCAAGATCAAAGCATGGGTTCGCAAGTTTTTCCGCGATGAAATAGCACCCATTATCACGCCTATCGGCCTTGATCCGACGCACCCGTTTCCTTTGTTGGTTAACAAAAGCCTGAACTTTATTGTCGAGCTTGAAGGCATTGATGCCTTTGGCCGTGATTCGGGCCTGGCGATTATCCCGGCACCGCGTTTGTTGCCGCGAGTGATCAAGGTGCCTGAAGAGGTGGGCGGTACGGGGGACAACTATGTGTTCCTGTCGTCGATGATTCATGCCCACGCCGATGACCTGTTCCAAGGCATGAAGGTTAAGGGCTGCTATCAGTTCAGACTGACCCGAAACGCAGACTTGTCTGTCGACACGGAAGACGTAGAAGACCTGGCCCGCGCCCTGCGTGGCGAGTTGTTTTCACGTCGTTACGGCGATGCAGTGCGTCTGGAAGTGGCGGATACGTGCCCTAAACATCTGTCCGATTACTTGCTCAAACAGTTCAACCTGCACGAAACCGAGCTGTATACGGTCAATGGCCCGGTCAACCTGACACGACTGTTCAGCATCACCGGGCTGGACAGCCACCCGGAGCTGCAATACACGCCGTTTACGCCTGCGATCCCCAAGCTGTTGCAGAACAGTGAGAACATTTTCAGCGTGGTAAGCAAGCAGGATATTTTGCTGCTCCACCCGTTTGAGTCGTTCACCCCGGTGGTCGATTTGTTGCGTCAGGCAGCCAAAGATCCTCATGTGCTGGCCGTACGCCAGACGCTCTATCGTAGTGGTGCCAATTCCGAAATCGTTGACGCGTTGGTGGACGCTGCGCGCAACGGCAAAGAAGTGACAGCGGTGGTTGAGCTGCGTGCGCGTTTCGACGAAGAGTCCAACCTGCAACTGGCCAGCCGTCTACAGGCCGCCGGTGCGGTGGTTATTTATGGTGTGGTCGGTTTTAAAACCCACGCGAAGATGATGCTGATTCTGCGTCGTGAGGCGGGTGAAATCGTCCGCTATGCGCACTTGGGCACGGGCAACTACCACGCCGGCAACGCCAAGCTCTACACCGACTACAGCTTGCTGACGTCGGACGATGCGCTGTGCGAAGACGTAGGCAAGCTGTTCAGCCAATTGATTGGGATGGGTAAAACGTTACGCATGAAGAAACTGCTGCATGCGCCGTTTACCCTTAAAAAAGGCATGCTCGACATGATCGCCCGCGAAACGCAGTTCGCGGTGGAGGGTAAGCCTGCGCACATTATTGCCAAGTTCAACTCGTTGACCGATCCGAAAATCATTCGCGCGCTGTATAAAGCCAGCCAGTCGGGCGTGAGAATTGACCTGATTGTGCGTGGCATGTGCTGCTTGCGACCAGGGATTCCCGGTGTATCGCACAATATCCACGTGCGCTCGATCATTGGTCGCTTCCTGGA
Source organism: Pseudomonas sp. 2024-210 (assembly GCF_045062345.1). NCBI lineage: Bacteria > Pseudomonadati > Pseudomonadota > Gammaproteobacteria > Pseudomonadales > Pseudomonadaceae > Pseudomonas > Pseudomonas sp. 2024-210. The sequence goes on from NZ_JBJGEJ010000002.1 coordinate 43,816, forward strand.
GCACACACGGGTGTTCTACTTCCTCAATGGCGGCGAGGAGCAGATGTTCCTGTCGAGTGCTGACTGGATGGAACGCAACCTCGATAAGCGCGTGGAGACGTGCTTCCCGATCGAGGGTAAAAAGCTGATCCTGCGGGTCAAGAAGGAACTGGAGTGCTACCTGACGGACAACACTCACAGCTGGATTTTGCAGTCCGACGGTCGATATGTGCGTAATACACCGACCGGCAACCAAAACCCGCGTAGCGCGCAGGCGACCTTGCTTGAGCGTTTGAGCTTGCCGGTGTTGACCGTCAGCACCGGCCCGTCGGTGTAAAGGCCCAGATCCGTAGCAGCTGCCGCAGGCTGCGTCCGAGTGCGAAGCGCTCGTAAACCCTGAAGTCCCGGTGAATTTGAAACACCGCGATATCAGGTTTTACGACGGTTTCACCGCCGGACGCAGCCTGCGGCAGCTGCTACGGGGCGCAGGTTTTCAAGACACCGTCAGCACAATTCCGACCCGGGTCAGCCATTGTGCTTCTTGCTCGAAGTCAGCCTGTGTCAGCGGGTTTTGAGCCAGCCAGCCTTCGGGGAATATCACTTCAAGGTGGTCGCCGTGGGCGCGCAGCTTGACTTGCGACGCCTCCTGATTACCCCGGATGTGGTAGAACAAAATCGCAAAGCGCAGCAGCACGCACAGGCGAATCAGCTTGATGCCGTCCGCACCAAATTCGGCGAATTTATCTTTTGGAATGTTACGTCGGTGACCGCGTACCAGCAGCGCGAGCATTTGCTGGTCTTCGCGTGAGAAACCGGCAAGGTCGGAGTGCTCGATCAGATAAGCACCGTGCTTGTGGTAGTGGTAATGGGCGATGTCCAGACCGACTTCATGCACTTTGGCAGCCCAGCTCAGCAGCTCGCGCCACACACCGTCCTTGAGGTCCCACGACTTGGCTACTTGATCGAAAGCCCGCAGGGCCTTGGCTTCCACCCGCGCCGCCTGTTCACGATCAACGTGATAACGATCCATCAGCGAGCTGAGGGTGCGCTCACGTACGTCTTCGTGGTGATGGCGACCCAGCAGGTCGTACAGCACGCCTTCACGCAGTGCGCCGTCGCAGTGGTCCATACGCTGCAGTTCAAGAGAATCGAAGATAGCTTCAAGAATGGCCAGACCCGCCGGAAAAATAGTCCGACGATCCGGTTTGATCCCTTCAAAGTCGATTTTGTCGACTTCGCCCAGCTTGAACAGTTTGCGTTTTAGCCAGTTCAAGCCTTCGGCATTAACTTCGCCGCTGCCGTGCCCGCCCGCTTTGATGGCCAGCCCGATGGCCCGAACAGTGCCCGAAGAACCGATGGCTTCATCCCAGCCCAAACGGTGCAGCGCGTTTTCGATACTCATGATTTCGAGGCGCGCCGCCGTGTAGGCCTGAGCGTATCGCGCCGGGGTGATCTTGCCGTCGCGAAAGTAACGCTGAGTAAAACTGACGCAACCCATTTGCAGGCTTTCGCGCAGCAGTGGCTCGAAGCGCTGGCCAATAATGAATTCAGTGCTGCCACCGCCGATATCGGCGACCAGGCGTTTGCCCGGCGTGTCAGGAAGGGTATGCGACACGCCCAAATAGATCAGACGGGCTTCTTCCCGGCCGGAAATGACCTCTACGGTATGGCCCAGAATTTCTTCGGCGCGCACGATAAATTCATGGCGGTTGCGGGCTTCACGCAAGGCGTTGGTGCCCACGATACGCACGGCACCCAGCGGCATGCCGTTGATCAGTTGGGCAAAACGCTTCAGGCAATCAAGCCCGCGCTGCATGGATTCCTCGTTGAGCTTGCGCTCTTCGTCGATGCCCGCAGCTAACTGAACCTTTTCACCCAGACGTTCGAGAATACGGATTTCACCGTTCTGCGCTTTTGCCACCACCATATGAAAACTGTTGGAACCCAGATCAATGGCGGCGATCAGGGGCGGACTCTTGGCTTGGGATTGGGGCATAGTTGAGAAGTCTCGGTCGATAACGTCGCCATCGTGCCACGATCAAAGGCTCGCGCCAACGCGTAGTGTCAGATGCGTTGATATGGAACACGTAAGCAAAGACATTAGCCGCTCCCGGATAATTCGTTTTTCTTATTGTCGGTCGTGATAATGCCTACACGCTGTAAGCGACTGTCAGGCCATGTGCACCGTACCGATAAAATTCGCCAGTTCCGGGGTCTGCGGGTTAGCAAACAGGGTCTTAGGGTCGCCGACTTCGTGAACTTTGCCTTGATGCATAAACACCAGCTTGTCGCCGACTTCCCGGGCAAAGCGCATTTCGTGAGTGACCATGATCAGTGTCATGCCTTCACGGGCCAACTGGCGCACGACACTGAGTACTTCGTTAACCAGTTCAGGGTCCAGCGCTGAGGTGATTTCGTCACATAGCAGCACTTTGGGGGACATGGCCAGTGCCCGGGCAATCGCCACTCGCTGTTGCTGGCCGCCCGACAGGCGCTCGGGAAAGGCATCAAACTTGTCGCCAAGCCCGACCCGTTCCAGCATCTCGCGTGCCAATACAACTGCTTTGGCCTTGGGCACTTTTTGTACGACTTGCGGGGCCAGCATGACGTTTTCACCCACGCTGAGGTGAGGGAACAAATTGAACTGCTGAAACACCATGCCGACCTTCTGGCGCAGACTGCGCAGGTCGGCGCGGGCGGCGTCGAGGTATTCGTCATCGACTTCGATGACACCGTCGTTGATGGACTCCAGGCCATTCAAGGTTCTGAGCAATGTACTTTTACCCGAACCGCTGCGCCCGATGATGGCGACGACCTGGCCTTGTTCGACGGTCAGGTCGATGCCTTTGAGGACATGATGATCCCCGTAATATTTATGCAGGGCGGTCACTCTAAGCAGAGGCATGCAGTTTCCTTTCGAGATAGCGCGCACTGAGCGACAAGGGGTAACAGAGGAAGAAATAACCGAGCGCCACCAGGCCGTACACCATAAACGGCTCAAAGGTTGCGTTGGCCAGCATGCTGCCGGTTTTGGTGAGCTCGGTAAAACCGATGATGGAGGTCACGGCGGTGCCTTTGATGACCTGCACCGAAAACCCCACGGTGGGCGCAACGGCCACGCGCAAGGCCTGCGGAAAAATGACATAGCGCAATTGCTCCAGCGGGCTAAGCGCCAGGCTGGCCGAGGCTTCCCATTGGCCATGGGCTACCGATTCGACACAGCCGCGCCAGATTTCAGCCAGATACGCGCTGGTAAAAAGTGTCAGGGCCAGCGCGGCGGCCATCCACGGTGAAATATCGATACCGAGCAAGGCGATGCCGAAGAAAATCAAAAACAATTGCATCAATAACGGCGTACCTTGAAAAAGCTCGATATAGCCGCGTGCCAGAACGCGCGCGAAACGGCTTTTGGAGATGCGCATCAGCAGTACCAGCAAGCTGATCACGCCGCCGCCAATAAACGCCGCCAGCGACAGTCCAACCGTCCACTGCAAGCCGATCAGCAAGTTGCGCACGATGTCCCAGAGCGTGAAATCCATTAACGACTCCGGGTCAGGTAGCGGCGCCCGAAGGCGTTGAGTAGTTGGCGAATCAGCAAGGCCATACACAGATACACCAGCGTGGTCAGTGCATAGGTTTCAAAGGCCCGAAAGTTTCGCGACTGAATAAAGTTGGCAAAAAAGCTCAGTTCTTCGGTCGAAATCTGCGAGCACACGGCCGACCCCAGCATGACGATGATGATCTGGCTGCTCAGTGCCGGCCATACCTTGCCCAGCGCGGGTTGCAGCACGACATGGCGAAACGCTTCAAAGCGGCTCATGGCCAATGCCGAGGCGGCTTCGAGCTGGCCTATGGGGATGGCTTGAATACCGGCACGAATGATTTCCGTTGAATAAGCCCCAAGGTTGATCACCATCGCCAACACGGCGGCCTGCCATTCACTGATATGCAGGCCGAGCGCAGGCAGGCCGAAGAAGATGAAGAACAACTGCACCAGAAACGGTGTGTTGCGGATCAATTCGACATAAACCCCGAACACTGTAGACAGGGGGCGGATGTTCCAGGCCCGTGCCACTGCTCCGACGATGCCTAAACCAACGCCCAGCACGGTGCCTATGGCCGTCAGCTCAAGCGTGAACAGGGCGCCGCGCAATAACAGGTCGCTGTTTTGCAGGACCGGCAAGAAGTCGAGGTGATAAGCCATGATGAACCTCGCCCAAATCAATCAGAGGTCAGCGGGAAGCGGCTCTTTAAGCCACACCATCGCGTTCTTTTCGAGACTGCCGTCGGCTTTGGCAGCGCTAATAATCTGGTTCACCTTGTCCAGCAGCTCGGGTTGGCCTTTGTTGACGCCCACATAGACCGGTGAGTCCTTGAGCTTGAGTTTCATGGCCGGAATGCGCTTGGGATTGCGTTCGCTGATGGCCACCATCACCACGTTGCCGCTGGCAATCAGATCAACTTGACCGGCCAGATAAGCGGCAATGGTTGAGTTGTTGTCTTCAAAGCGCTTGATGGTGACGCCTGCCGGGGCCACGTTGGTTAACTCGATGTCTTCGATGGCACCCCGCGTCACGCTGACTGTTTTCCCTTTCAGGTCATCCAGCGTCTTTATGTCAGCGTCGGGCGGGCCGAATACGGCGAGGTAAAAGGGGGCGTAAGCGCGGGAAAAGTCGATGACCTTTTCACGATCCGGGTTTTTGCCCAGGGTAGAAATAACCACGTCGACTTTGCCGGTGGTCAGATAAGGCACGCGGTTGGTGCTGTTAACGGGGGTCAGCTCCAGTTTGACCTTGAGCTGGTCGGCCAGCAGTTTGGCGGTGTCAATGTCCAGTCCGCGAGGCTTCATGTCAGGGCCCACCGAGCCAAAGGGTGGGAAGTCTTGAGGCACCGCGACCTTGAGCGTGCCCCTTGCCATTACCTCTTCAAGGCCATTGGCGTGGGCGGGGGCCTGACTCAGCATCAGGCTGGCGAACAGGGCGCAAATCAGGGCGCTGTAGCGCTGGGTCATGGCACGTCTCCGAAAACAGGCAGGGGAAGGTCTGTAGTGAGCAGAGCACAGGCCATGCCAAGAGTCGTTTCAGGGGAAGATTGCTCCTGTTCAGGGTGCTCCCAGGCAGATGAAGGGCCGCAATGGTGCGTGGGTTAAGGTACTGGCGCACCTTAATTGTGCGCACCATGACCGTTGAGTGACATGATCGATACGTTTGATTACGTACCACTATAGTAAGAGTCAATCACCGCTCAGCTTCCTGAACGCGTTGATGACGGCTATGATGTGCTACGTTTTTGCTTACAACCACGGAGACTTCCATGAGCAGCGATCTTATTAAACACGTCACCGACGCTAGCTTTGAGGCCGATGTTCTCAAGGCTGAAGGCGCTGTACTGGTCGATTACTGGGCTGAATGGTGCGGTCCATGCAAAATGATCGCGCCCGTTCTGGACGAGATCGCCGAGACTTATAAAGGCAAGCTGACTGTTGCCAAACTGAACATCGATGAAAACCAGGAAACTCCGGCCAAGCACGGCGTACGGGGTATTCCTACTCTGATGTTGTTCAAGAACGGCAACGTTGAAGCCACCAAAGTAGGTGCTTTGTCGAAGTCGCAGTTGGCAGCATTCCTCGACGCAAACATTTAAGCGTCGATATAAGCCCCGCTAAATGCGGGGCTTTTTCATGGCTCAAGGACTAGACGCTATGAAACTCAAGTGGTACATTCGGCCCCGCACTGGTTTCTCCACTGCCCCCTGCAAGCCGTCGCCGACGCACTCCTTATCGAATTAGTACGCGATCCTGTCGCCTTCTCTGCGGCGCGGCCTCATTAAGCCAAAAGCTTAATTTCCCTCCCCATAAATGATTACGTCATTCCTATATGAACCTGACTGAACTCAAGCAAAAGCCGATTACCGAACTCCTCGAATTGGCCGAACAGATGGGCATAGAAAATATGGCCCGTTCGCGCAAGCAGGACGTGATTTTCTCCCTGCTCAAAAAGCACGCGAAAAGCGGCGAGGAAATCTCGGGTGATGGCGTGCTGGAGATTCTCCAGGACGGCTTCGGCTTCCTCCGTTCCGCTGACGCTTCGTACCTGGCCGGCCCGGATGATATTTACGTCTCGCCTAGCCAGATTCGTCGCTTCAACTTGCGCACTGGCGACACCATCGTCGGCAAAATCCGTCCGCCAAAAGAAGGCGAGCGGTACTTCGCACTGCTGAAAGTCGACACGATCAACTACGATCGTCCAGAGAACGCGAAAAACAAGATTCTCTTCGAGAACTTGACGCCGTTGTTCCCGACTGTGCGCATGAAGATGGAAATCGGTAACGGTTCCACTGAAGACTTGACCGGCCGCGTGATCGACCTCTGTGCCCCGATTGGTAAAGGTCAGCGTGGCCTGATCGTTGCTCCGCCTAAAGCGGGCAAGACCATCATGTTGCAGAACATCGCGTCGAACATTTCGCGTAACAACCCTGAAGTGCACTTGATCGTGTTGTTGATCGACGAGCGTCCTGAAGAAGTGACCGAAATGCAGCGTACCGTTCGCGGCGAAGTGGTTGCTTCCACCTTCGACGAGCCACCCACCCGCCACGTGCAGGTTGCTGAAATGGTGATCGAAAAGGCCAAGCGCCTGGTCGAACACAAAAAAGACGTGGTGATCCTGCTCGACTCCATTACCCGTCTGGCCCGTGCCTACAACACCGTCATCCCAAGCTCCGGCAAGGTGTTGACGGGTGGTGTTGATGCTCACGCCCTTGAGAAGCCAAAGCGTTTCTTCGGTGCGGCGCGAAACATCGAAGAAGGCGGCTCGCTGACCATCATCGCTACCGCGCTGGTTGAAACCGGCTCGAAGATGGATGAAGTGATCTACGAAGAGTTCAAAGGCACTGGCAACATGGAACTGCCTCTGGACCGCAAGATCGCTGAAAAGCGCGTCTTCCCGGCAATCAACATCAACCGCTCCGGCACACGCCGCGAAGAGTTGTTGACCGCGGATGACGAACTGCAACGCATGTGGATTCTGCGCAAGCTGTTGCACCCGATGGACGAAGTCGCGGCTATCGAGTTCTTGATCGACAAGCTGAAACAGACCAAGACCAACGATGAGTTCTTCCTGTCGATGAAGCGCAAGTAAATCGCCGGAAGCCAAGCAAGAGCCGGGGAAACCCGGCTTTTTGCTGTCTGACTTTTCTTGAGGTAGACAGCGCTCTCTTCTGAACAGCCGACTTGGGCGCTACACTCTTCCTCCCAACGCCCGGCCAATATGAGGCTCATGCATGCAGTATCGCGACTTACGCGACTTTATCAGCGGCCTGGAAGCGCGCGGTGAACTCAAGCGCATCCAGTTTCCAGTCTCCCCGAATCTGGAAATGACCGAAATCTGCGACCGTACGCTGCGCGCCAAAGGCCCGGCGTTGCTGTTCGAGAACCCGGTCGGTCATGACATTCCTGTGCTCGGCAACCTGTTTGGTACGCCGGAGCGTGTGGCCTTGGGCATGGGCGCCGAGGCCGTGAGTGAACTGCGGGAAATCGGCAAGCTACTGGCATTTCTAAAAGAGCCTGAGCCGCCTAAAGGTCTGAAAGACGCGTGGTCCAAGCTGCCGATCTTCCGCAAGATCATTTCCATGGCCCCGAAAGTCGTTAAAGACGCGGTGTGCCAGGAAGTGGTCATTGAAGGTGATGACGTCGACCTTGGACTGTTGCCGGTTCAGCATTGCTGGCCGGGCGACGTGGCGCCATTGATTACCTGGGGCCTGACCGTGACCAAAGGTCCGAACAAGGACCGACAGAACCTTGGCATCTATCGTCAGCAAGTGATTGGCCGCAACAAGGTCATCATGCGCTGGCTGAGCCATCGCGGCGGGGCGCTGGACTACCGTGAGTGGTGTGAAAAACACCCCGGCCAGCCGTTCCCTGTCTCTGTTGCGTTGGGTGCAGACCCAGCAACTATTTTGGGCGCTGTGACGCCGGTTCCGGATAGTTTGTCCGAATATGCCTTTGCTGGCCTATTGCGGGGCAATCGGACCGAACTGGTGAAATGCCGAGGCAACGACCTGCAAGTGCCAGCCACTGCCGAGATCATTCTTGAGGGCGTGATTCACCCGGGTGAAATGGCCCCTGAAGGCCCGTATGGCGACCACACCGGCTATTACAACGAAGTCGACAGCTTCCCGGTCTTTACCGTTGAGCGCATCACTCATCGGGTCAAACCGATCTACCACAGTACCTACACCGGCCGTCCACCTGACGAACCGGCGATTTTGGGTGTGGCATTGAACGAAGTGTTTGTACCCATCCTGCAAAAGCAATTCCCGGAGATCACTGACTTTTATCTGCCGCCCGAAGGCTGCTCGTACCGCATGGCCATTGTGACCATGAAAAAGCAGTACCCGGGGCACGCCAAGCGCGTGATGCTCGGTGTGTGGTCGTTTTTGCGCCAGTTCATGTACACCAAATTCGTTATCGTGACCGACGACGACATCAATGCCCGCGACTGGAACGACGTAATCTGGGCCATCACCACGCGCATGGATCCCAAGCGCGACACGGTGATGATTGAAAATACGCCTATCGACTACCTCGACTTTGCCTCGCCGGTTTCCGGCCTGGGTTCCAAGATGGGGTTGGACGCCACGAACAAATGGCCGGGTGAAACCACCCGCGAATGGGGCCGGGTTATCGTCAAGGACGAAGCTGTTACCCGCCGGGTCGATGACATCTGGAATCAATTAGGAATAGATTGATGCGTGTAACTTTGCAGCCTTCAGGTGCGGTGCTGGAAACCCTGCCTGGTGAGCGAATTCTGGATGCGGCGCAACGCTTGGGCTATGAATGCCCGCAGAGTTGCCGCAATGGTAATTGCCACGTGTGTGCGGCCTTGCTGGTTGAAGGGCAGGTAGAGCAGGCGGGGGAAGTGCGCGACCACGGCGAGGTGTATACCTGTCTGGCAGCACCACTTGAAGACTGCGTAGTGCTGTGGGATGGCGTGCTTGCGTTAGGAGAAATACCGGTGCGAACTCTGGCGTGTCAATTGGTCGAATGTGTCGAAGTGGGGGGGGATGTCTGGCGGGTGCGTTTACGTGCACCGGCCGGCAAACTCCCGCGTTATCACGCTGGGCAATACGCGATGCTGACGCGCGAGAATGGTGAAAAATCGGCCTTCTCGCTGGCCAGTGCGCCGCACTCCGGCCGAGAGCTGGAACTGCATGTTCTGGCTCGTGAGGCCAGTTCGCTCAGCCTCATTGTGCAATTGCAGCGCAACCAGATGATCCGAATTGAGCTGCCGTTTGGGGATACCCATTTGGCCGAGTTGCCAGACGGCCCTTTGGTCTTGATCGCTGCCGGAACCGGTATGGCGCAAATGCACAGCCTGATCGAGCATTGCCGCGAGAAAGGCTTCAAGTACCCGGTGCACCTGTATTGGGGCGTGCGTCGTCCCGAGGACTTCTACGGGCTGGAAGAATGGGAGGCCTGGCAGAACACGCCCAATTTGTTCCTGCACAAAGTTGTCAGTGACCTGTGTGGCTGGGAAGGTCGCTGTGGGTTGCTGCATGAGGCGGTCTGCGAAGACATCAGTGATTTAAGCGCTGTGCATGTGTATGCCAGTGGCTCTCCGGCGATGATCTACGGCACCCTCGATGCGTTGGTCAGCGCTGGCATGGACCCGCATCAAATGCGCGCCGATGTGTTCGCCTACTGTCCACGCCCTTGAAAACGGGGCAGGCAAGCCATAATTTTTACTGACTCATACTTGGCTTGCCTGCACGGTTCATCAGACAAACCACACCGTCTGATTTTTCAGTGCTATAAGAATCAACACGTTATTTTGTTTACTTAATGTTAAGCGTGTAAGGCCGCGATCACTGGTTATGACTGTTATAGACACTGCCTGCCTGAACCCTCACTATCCGCCGCGACTCGACCTCGGGGCGCCGTTGACCCCCGAACAATTGCACCATTCCCTTCGCAGCACCATGGCGCGTCACCAAGGCGGGCCGGTGTGGTTGTTTGCCTACGGCTCACTGAACTGGCGCCCCGAATGTTCGGCGGTCGAGCGCGTGCGCGGGCGGGTGCATGGCTACCATCGCGGGCTGTATCTGTGGTCTCACGAACATCGTGGAACGCCTCAATGGCCGGGTCTGGTATTTGGTCTGGATCGTGGTGGCTCATGCAGTGGCTTTGCTTACAGGCTGCCAGAGGACAACCTGGAAGCTGCCTTGTACGCATTGTGGCTGCGTGAAATGCCGGTTCCCTCCTATCGGCCACGGTGGCTTAGCTGTCGGTTGGATAATGGCACGGAGGTACAGGCGCTGGGGTTTGTGCTGGAGCGCCACTTACCCAGCTATGCAGGTAACCTGCCGGACAATGTGCTGCGCCAAGTGCTAGCCAATGCCAGCGGGCGCTACGGTACTACTCGCGATTATGTTGAGCAGACTGTAAAAGCGCTGCGCACTCATGCCATGCCCGATCGCAATCTGGAAGCACGACTCAAACGCTGCGATGCGGCCCAGCTGGAAGGGTCAGGCAGTGGCATGGTCACGGGTTTTTGAAGGCTGGTAGTACTCGTCCCATAGCTGTTTAACCAACTGTTCGTCCTCCAGGCTCAAGTACTGAGGGTTGTGTTCGAGTTGCCCTTGCATCAGGCGTACGGCGGCCACGATGTGTGTTGCGCACGGCTGGTGGATGGACGCATCGGCAAGCCCAAAATTGATTTGGGTATTGGGTGCCTCACCATCAAAGGGAAGAACCCATGCATGGCCCGTCTCTGCAATGGTGTAAACAACCGTGTCACCGTGACTGCGGTCGGTATTTAAGGTGATGATGCGATCTTTTTTAAGGGTATGCAGGTCAAGCTCGTCATCCGGCGAGGTTACGGTAAAGGCGATGGTGCCATCTTTGATGAACTTTAGGTCGTCTCTCGTTAACGCGTAATTGCCCGTTGCACAAAATAAAATATCGCACTGCTGACAAAGATGAGCGGTGCTGTGTGCAATGTTTTTTAAAGGAATATCACCTAGCTTGTTTGGGTCTAAATCATGGATAAGAAAATGATCCACTCCCCGCTCTTGGAGAAGGCTGCGTATGCGTGCGCCTAATGTGCCGTGACCAATAACGCCGACCCTGACATCATTGCCGAATAACATGATGCCCTGGTTTTGCAGGTAAAGTTCGGTGATCAACATGATGCTGTTTGCGGAGGCCAGATCACTGTTTTTCTTTATGGTGGAACGCCCCACTGATATGAAGGGTCTGTCGTCAATGGACGTGTTGAAGTATCGGTTTTCACCATTAATAGCGTACTCAGCAATACCGGATATTAGATCAGGTTTTAAAATACTCAACGCCTGACTGTTCAAGGAAAAATAGCCGCCATGGTCAAGCACGACACAGCTGGACCCTGGGCCGATGGCCTGTTCCAGTATTTCAACAGTGGAAGGTGAAAGCGCAATCATATCGGCTTTGGATATGTCTAGAACCGGATAATTGGCACTTTTCAAAAACTGCAACGTGGCGTCGTTTTTCTTCGTCGAATTTTTAAGTATTATTCCGCACAAATCGAAATGCCTGGCAAGGACTTCTATCATGGCCAAGGTTGAACTGTAACGTGGGCAGACCAGCAAAATCTTTTTAGGGATGACGTGCGGCGTCATTACTTTTTTAATAAGTGCAGTGTAGAAGTCCAGAGATTTTTTATATTGATTTTTATTGATGGCGTATGCCGTGTTCATCTCGATATCGTCCGTGATTTTTTCGAGATGGTACGTCATGTGTATCCACTCATCCTCTCTTCATATTGCTTCTAATTATGTATTTTAGGTGAGCGGTTGAAAGCGCTTTATTCTCTCGTGCTTGGGGAATAATTCCCGCTGTATAGAAGATTTAAAACACAGGTGGACAAATAGTAACTTGATATAAACATTCGGACATATCCCACGTAACTATCGGAACCCATGAGCTGAAAAAATTGGCTCCACATTAATAGTATTCGTCCCAACGGTACTGATGCCGAGGCGGCTTGCCGCAAGTTCTGGAGAACGGTGATGAAGCATTTGATGGGGTTGGCAGTAGTGTTGATGTCGTTCAATACCTGGGCGCAAAATTTTCCGCCTTCAGTTGTGTACCTGTTGGAACCCGCCTACCCAAATGAATTGATGCGTTTGGGCATCGTGGGTGACGTAAGGGTTAGGGTTTTGGTCAATCCCGATGGCACCGTCGTTGACCCTGTGATTCTCTACAGCTCTCATCCGGAGTTTGCGGGCGCGACCTTGAAGGTTATACGCGCGTGGCGCTTTAGCACTTGGACATCGGGTGAAGGTAGGCCGGAGCAGGTCGAAGTCGTCGCTCCGGTGCTGTTTGGCGGTGATTCCAGCGCCAAAAATAAACCGTTGAGCGCCATCGATCTTGAGACGTCTACGTGCCGTCAACTGAACACTGAAATTGAAAACCATATGCGCCGCAAGGTAAATGCTCCGTTGGCTCAGTTGAAGCTGTTCAGCAAAACGCGCCACCAACTGATTAGCGGGTTGGTGGCCCAGCGCTATTCCAGTGAGGAGTTAGCGATTGCACTGTTTGATCTTTCTCAGGCAACAGAAAGGATCGTAAGAACCTGTCAGCGAACGATCAGCCGCCGATTTGTCGAGAAATTACCGGAGAGTGTTCAGGCGCTTTTAGCGCGCACGGCGGGCTTAAAAGGCCCGATAGAAAGCCAGCCTATTTAACAAACGAAGGGGCGACACATAAAAGAATTACCTGCGTTTGAGTATGGTCTGCCCCCTATGGCCATCATGCTTTCATTCAATAAGACAGGCGCTGTGAGTGCTGCTCAACGGGCTCTTCTTATTTCACGTAGCAATGTCCAATCTCGACGATGGGGGTGAAGTCCATGATTCTATTGTTCTGAAAAAATCGGCCGATAACCCTATGAAGCGTTCATGGGGTGGTCGCTGTTCTGCTTCTGAATGGGGTATCCCGTGCGCTGCCAAACCCAACAAAGGAGCGAATTGTGAAAGCGTGGATCGTATTGATGATGGCCCTGTGTTTGCCACTGGCAGCGGTTGCTGAAGAGGCTGAAGAGGGCGCTGCCAAGGTCAGCTACATCACGTTGAGCCCACCCTTTGTGGGTAACTATGGTTTGGACGGCAGTCCAAAACTTAAAGTGTTTAAAGCCGACATCTCCTTGCGCGTAACAGGTAATGAGGCAGCCAAGGCGGTGAAGGCCAATGACCCACTGATCCGTAATCAGTTGGTGGGGTTGTTTGCCCAACAGACCAGCGCCACGCTGAGCAGCGTGGAGGCCAAGGAAAACCTGCGACAAGAGGCGTTGAAACAGATTCAACAGGTCATGAACGACGAGACCGGGAAGCCGATGGTGGACGACTTGTTGTTTAACAATTTAATTGTTCAGTAACGCTCAAAGCCTCTGCGGTAAAGGTTCATGCACCCTGTGTTTCCTGTAGTCGCTGCCGAAGCACGAGGCTGCGGGGCTTGTTTACGGCTGCTTCGCAGCCGGCCGCTGCCTCGTGCCTAGGACGCCAGGCTCTTACGGAAACGCGCCAGCGCAATGGCGAAAAACACCAGGCCAATGGCGATCAGTGCCAATAAGTCCGGCCACACCACCTCAACCGCCGCACCGCGGAACAGTATGGCGGCGCTCAAGCTGACAAAGTGGGTCGAGGGTGAGCACTGCATTACCCATTGCAACCACTCAGGCATGCTGTCCAGCGGTGTGCTGCCGCCTGATAACAGCAGCATCGGGATGACCACCGGGATCGCCAGCAAGCCGAACTGCGGCGTAGAGCGGGCCAATGTGGCGAGGAATATCCCCAGCGCCGTACTGGCGAACAGGTACAGCGCCGTTACCAGCAAGAACAACGCCATCGATCCGGCCAACGGTATGCCCAGCGCCCATTTCACGATGACCTCCAGCGATATCCAGGTGCACACCACTACAACCAGCATGTTGCTCCATATTTTCGCCAGCATGATTTCCAGTGCCGTCAGCGGCAGTACCAGCAAGTGGTCGAGGGTGCCGTGTTCACGCTCGCGCAACAGCGCAGTACCGGTCAACACGATCGCCAGTATGGTGATGTTGTTGACGATCTGGATCACCGCCAAAAACCATCCGCCTTCCAAATTGGAGTTGAACAGTGCGCGGGTTGAAATCCGCGCGGGGGTATTTGCAGCGGCGTCACTTTGGCCTGCGTAATCAAGCAGTGCTCGCTGGAAAATCTGGCCGATGTAACCTGCGCCCATAAAAGCCTGACTCATGGCGGTTGCGTCGACGTTGACCTGCACACTGGGTTCGCGACCCGCCAGCAGGTCAGCCTGAAAATTGGCAGGCACATTGATCACAAACGTGTATTGGCCGTTATCCATCGCCTGATCAAACTGGTCATAGGGCAAGGCTTGCGGTGTCTTGAATTCTGGAGGCAGCAGCGACTCGCTGAGTTTGCGCGACAGGGTGCTGTGGTCTTCATCAATGAAGCCAACACTGGCGTTGTGCACGCCAATGATAGAGCTCGATGCCGGCATATAGATCGCTACGGTAAAGGCATAAAGCAAAAACAGCAGCAGGACGTTGTCGTGCCGCAGGCTGGTGAACTCTTTGAGGCCCAGTCGCAGGATGTGTGAGAGCTTGTGCATCAAACCTCCTGTTTCTTAAGCATGATCAGACTCAGCCCGGTAAAGGCGACAAAAAAGCCGAACAACGCCAGGCATTGTGGCCATAGCTGGCGAAGATCAAGTGCTTTGGTGAAGGTCCCCACCGCGATATCGAGGAAGTGCCCGGCCGGGAACAGCATGCCCATCATGGCCGATGCACCCTCCAGCGAGGAGCGCGGCACCAGCAATCCGGAAAACTGAATGGTGGGCAGACTGGTGATGATCATGGTCCCCAGGATGGCTGCAATTTGGGTGCGGGTGAACGCGGAAATCAACAGACCCATGCTGGTGGTCGACAGGACATACAACAGGCCACCAAGCGCCAGAGTGAGGCCGCTGCCTTTAAACGGAACGCCAAACAGCCATCGATTCATGGCCACCAGCAATGCCAGATTGACCAGGCTAACTGCCAGATAGGGCGCCTGTTTGCCCAGCAGGAACTCAAGACGCGTGAGGGGAGTGGCGTAGAAGTTAGTAATCGACCCCAGCTCTTTTTCGCGCACGATGCCGAGTGCTGTGAGCATCGCCGGGATAAAGGCGAGAATAAGTGCCATCACACCGGGACCGATGGCGTTGACGCTGATGACGTCCTGATTGTAGCGAAACCGGGTTTCGAGCTTTGCCGCCGCCTGTTTGTTTTGCGCCAGACTGCTCAGGGCGGCCAACTGCTCAAGGTTGGCTTGGTGCACGGCCTGAATGTAACTGCGACTGGTCTCTGCGCGAAATGGCATGCCGCCATCGAGCCACGCGGCAACAGTAGGCTGGCGACCGGCGTAAAGATCCCGGCCAAAGCCTGGAGGGATCTCCAGCGCGATTTTGATTTCCGAGCGTTGCAGACGTTCGTGTAGTTCTTCGGCGCTGTGGATCGGCGCGTGTTCTTCAAAATAGCGCGAGCCACGAAAGGCTTCGAGGTAGGCACGGCTTTGCGGGCTTTGATCCTGATCGTAAACGGCAAACGCGAGGTTTTCCACATCCAGCGAAATGCCGTAGCCGAAGATCACCATCATGAAAACGGCACCTAGCAAGGCGAACGCCATACGCACCTTGTCGCGTAACAGCTCTTTGGTTTCGCGGCTGGCCACCGCAAACAAACGCGTGAGGCTAAAACCGCTTTTGCTAGGCGGCGGTGGTGTGTTTACCACGGAGCTGGCTGCGGTTTCGGCAGGCGTGGGAGTTTGTTCGTTTTGCGCTTGCTCAAGGCAGGTGACAAAAGCGGCTTCCAGAGTATCGCCCTGGAACTGCTGCTGTAAGGCGGCCGGTGTATCACACGCGAGTACCTTGCCTGCGTGCATCAGCGAGATGCGATCACAGCGTTGGGCTTCGTTCATAAAGTGAGTCGACAAGAATATTGTCACCCCTTGATCACGCGACAACTCGATCAGCAAGCGCCAGAAGTCATCGCGTGCGGCCGGGTCGACCCCGGAAGTCGGTTCATCAAGGATCAACACCTCAGGACGATGCAACACCGCCACCGCCAGTGACAAACGTTGACGTAGCCCCAGAGGCAGCTCGCCGGATTGCTGCTCGGCCACATCGCCGAGGTCGAAGCGTTCAATCAGTTCTTCGATGCGCGCTCGACTGTCGTCTTTGGCCATGTCAAACAGTTGGGCATGCAGCACCAGGTTTTGGCGCACGCTCAGTTCGCCATACAGCGAAAAATTCTGCGACATAAAGCCCACGCGTTTACGTGTGGCCAAGTCGCTGGCGTTCACCGGGTTGCCCAACAGTTCGGCGCTGCCTTCAGTGGCGGGAACCAGCCCCGTGAGCACTTTCATGGTGGAGGTTTTGCCACAGCCGTTTGAGCCGAGAAAGCCGAATATTTCACCACGGCCAATGGCAAAGCTGACGTTGTTCACGGCCGTGAAATCACCGAATTTAAGGGTCAGGTCGTGCGCTTCAATCGCGATATCGCTGTTGTCATTGGCGCGCGGCGGTATCACCAGCGGTTCATTGTTGTGACCGCTGTCCCCCTGAAAATGAGTGAAGGCTTCATCGAGTTTGCCGGTGGGTGAAACGGCGGCCAAATCCTGAGTCAATCCGGTAGCAATCAAGGTGCCCCGATCAAGCATCAGGCAATGCTCGAATTGTTCAGCCTCTTCCATGTAGGCGGTGGCCACCAGCAGCGTCAACTGGGGTCGCTGGCTGCGTACATCGTTGACCAACTCCCAGAAACGACGGCGTGACAGCGGATCTACGCCGGTGGTGGGTTCGTCGAGGATCAGCAGGTCGGGTTCATGGATCAAGGCGCAACACAGGCCGAGTTTTTGCTTCATCCCGCCCGATAGTTTGCCCGCCGGACGTTCGGCAAAGCGCTCAAGGTCAGTGGCTTTAAGCAACTGCGCCATGCGCTGTTCACATTCGTCTTTTGACAGGCCGAACAAAGTGCCGAAAAAGCGAATGTTTTCGCTGATCGACAGTTCCGGATACAGGTTGCCGCCCAGCCCTTGGGGCATAAAGGCAATCAACGGATAGAGCGTGTTGCGATGGCGACGATCATCGATAGGGCCGCCCAGTACCTCCAGCGCACCCTGCTGAAGCTTTTTGACCCCGGCAATCAGCCCGAGCAGACTCGATTTGCCAGCGCCATCGGGGCCGATCAATCCGCAGCGCGTGCCTTTAGGCAGGCTGAAGGTGACCTGCGCTAGCGCCTGTTGTTTGCCATACCGGTGGCTGATGCCACTGGCGTTGATCGCCGGGGCGGTCATTGCAGATTGGCCGGCCAGTCTACGTCAGCAGTTCGCACATAACCTGCCCCTGGCATGCCGGGTTTGGCTTGCGGTACGGCGCCGGGATTGGTCAGGCGCAGTTTGACGCGGAACACCAGTTTTTGCCGCTCATCGCGTGTTTCGACCTCTTTAGGTGTGAATTGCGATTTGTCGGCGACAAACGAAACCTTTGCCGGCAGCGGCTGATCGGGCAGCGCATCAAGGACGATACGGGCTTCACCACCGACGGTGAGTTTGCCGACCACGGCGGCGGGCAAGTAGAGGTTCATGTACTGATCGCTGGGGTCAATCATCATGAAGACGCGGCCACCCGAACCGAGCACCTCACCCGGCTCAGCCAGGCGCAACTGAATGATCCCGTTGATAGGCGCACGCAGGCTACTGTCTTCTATTTCGCTGGTCAGTTGCGCCACCTGCGCTTCGCTGGAAACGATGGCGGCACGGGCGGCGGCGACTTGGGCTTGCGCAGCAGAGACGGCGGAGTTGCTGGTACTGAATTTCGCCTGTAGTTGATCAAGCTGTTGACCGCTGGCAAACCCGCGCTGGGCCAGTTGGCTAATGCGTTTGAGTTCCTGACTGGCGAGCAGTTTTTCGCTCTGGCGCAGTTTGACGTTGGCTTCGTTGGCCGCCAGGGTTTCACGGGCCCTTTGTACTTCTGCTTGTGCCTGTGCGCGGGAGGCTTCCAGCGTGCGCGTGTCCATGCGTGCCAGCAGCTGGCCTTTGGTGACGTGGTCGCCTTCGTCTACCAGTACTTCGGCCAGACGGCCCGGGATTTTTGCGGCGATTTGCACTTCGGTGGATTCGAGCCGACCGTTGCCCATGGCGATGCCTTCGGGGAGGCGATCATGTTGGGACTTCCAGTAACCGAATCCGCCTGCTGCGATCAGCAAAATTGCCAACGGAATAACAAAGTAATGGGAGATACGGTTATTAGTGGACATGCCGACATCCTGTGTCACTGAGCGCTCTAGTTTGACGATTTCAAGTCCGATGGACCTTGATTCCAATCAAAGGAAGTCGAGAGCTTAGACGGCATTTGAGCGGTCGGCGGTAAGTTTTCAGCTTCAAGCGTGCAGCACTGCGATAGCCGCCCATTGCTCGGGTGTCACGGGCATCACAGAAAGACGGCTACCTTTTTGAACCAGTGGCATCTCGGCCAGTGCAGTTTGTTGTTTCAGGTAGTCAAGCGTGATGACCTTGGGGAAGGTCTGTACGTGGGCCACTTGCAGGGCGCTCCACGGGTTTTTCTCGGGGGTTGCTTTGGGGTCGAAGTAGTGGCTTTGTGGATCAAGCGCAGTAGGGTCCGGGTAGGCCGCCTGAACAATTCGCCCCACACCGGCAATCCCGGGTTGTGGGCAACTGGAGTGATAGAAAAAGAATTCGTCACCGACGGCCATGGAGCGGATGAAGTTGCGTGCTTGATAGTTACGAACACCGTCCCAACGGGCCTCGCCCAGCTTCTGCAAATCTTTGATCGAGAACTCGTCCGGCTCGGATTTCATCAACCAATAGGCCATTTTTGCGGCTCCTTAAATGCTGCGTGGTCATATTGTCTGGCAAGCGGTTTGCAAACCGACAGTCGGTTGACGTCAGCATTTGCGTGTCCTGTCGTGTTGCCTCAGAATGCCGGGATTTTAAGCTTGACGCTGCTGCACGGCCTATAACAAAAACCGTTGCTGTCATCGTATTGATGTGCCTGAAGGGGGGCAATCAATGAAACGCAAACCGGATTTACTGTGGATGTTGGTTATTTTGTTCGGTTTGGGCGTGGTTACAACCGGTTATGCGCAAAGCCTCTGGTCTAACTCGATCGACGCGCCGATTGAACTGGCGCAACAGCAAGTCCCACCGTTTAAACGCTAAGCACCTTCCGGTTCGGGTATCGCTTTTTTCAGTGATGCCCTGGCTGTCAGTGGGCGACGTACCAACGACTGTCCGAGACGGTGCCCTGTAATGGCACATCCCAGCTGGCTTGGGCCAGTGTCGGTACTTTTTGGCATTCATGGGCCAGCCCCAGTAACGTTGGCTTGCGCCAGCATTGACGTCGCGCCAGATACGCCAGGCTGCGGTCATAAAAGCCGCCGCCCATGCCCAGCCGCCCACCTGTCGCATCAAACCCAACCAGTGGCAACAGCACCAGGTCGAGTGCCCAGACCTTGCGTTGACGTGCGCGATTGATAAACGGTTCAAGAATGCGGAAACGGTTGGGCATAAGTTTCTCGCCCGGAGCGATGCGCTGAAACACCATCTTGGTTTTAGGCCACGCGCTAAGCACCGGCAGGTAGGTGACCTTGCCCCGCCGTTGAGCTTCTTTGAGCAGCAACCGCGGGTCGATTTCACCGTCTGTTGGCAAGTACAGGGCAATGTGTTTGGCGCGGCGAAACAGCGGGTGTTGCGCCAATTGTCGATACAGATCGCGCGCGGCCTGACGTTGCTCGCAGGGCGATAGTTCGCGGCGCGCTTTGCGCAATTGTCGGCGAAGTTGCGGGCGTGTCACCGGTTCGGTCATGGTGGCGTGCAATTCAAGGTCGAGTCACCGGACGGTGTACCCGTGAAAGCCAATGCCAGCAAGAAGCTGGCACTGCGCTAATAAATCAGGCTCCCCGACGTACCGCTGTCGGCTTGGCCCTTGAACCCGAAAGTTCAAGGTGGAAGTTGCAGTAGACCTTAAGGCTTTCCGTCTAGCGGACATGCACACCGGCCCAACGTGCAAGCTCCAGGGTAGTGCGAATCGGCTCAGGGACATCGCTAACTGGCGAATACTCCAGGGAGTGGCGCGAGTATACCCCAAAGAAACCTTTTGAATCAGCTTTGACGTTCGTTCGGATCAGCGGCGAGCACCACATCGACGCGTTCGAGCAGATCGCGCACCTGTTCGCGGGTGGAACCGTTGGTCTGAACTTCAGCGACTTCCTGTTTGTGCAACAGATCGTGCGTGATGTTCAGCGCGGCCATCACGGCGATACGGTCGGCCCCAATAACTTTGCCACTGCTGCGAATTTCGCGCATTTTACCGTCCAGATACCGAGCGGCGCTCACCAGATTGCTGCGTTCTTCCTGGGGGCACATGATCGAATAGTCTTTATCGAGAATCTGTACGGTGATGCTGTTACTTGAACTCATGAGTCTTGCTCCAGGGCTTTGAGGCGCGAAATCATCGATTCCACCTTGTGTCGGGCGATTTCGTTTTTTTCAATGAGGTGCGCGCGTTCCTCGCGCCAAGTCTTTTCCTGAGCTACTAAGAGTCCGTTTTGGCGGTTAAGTTGCTCGACTCGCGCAATCAGTAATTCAAGTCTAGCCATCAGTGCATGCAGGTCAGTGTCTTCCATTAGGTCCTACTGTGTTTTTCTGATGGAGGGTAAAAGTCAACCGTATTGACGCCTTGATGGTCTGGCTCGTCTGCCGATGCTACGATACAAGGCCTCCATTCTAGACATAGCGCCGCTTGGCGCCTAGCTGACCATGCCTATTCAGAATTCCCCGTATCAAGCCTTTGTAACCCTGCTGACTGCCAGCGGCCATTCCGTCTCGCCTGCTGAACTGCACGGCCATTTATTGGGCCGCAGTTGTGCTGGCGCCGGTTTTGATAACAATAGCTGGTTGGCTGAGGCCACTGAGCTACTTTCCGGCGAGCCGCAGGACAACGTACGCAATGCCTTGATCGGTTTGCAAGAGATGGTCAAAGGTGAACTGACCAGTGACGACATGACCGTCGTATTGCTGTTGCCAACTGACGACGCACCGTTGCCCGAGCGGGCCGCAGCGCTGGGCGAGTGGTGCCGGGGTTTCCTCAGTGGTTTCGGCCTGACCCGTCGCGAATATGCGATGAGCGATGAAGCCAGCGAAGTGCTGCGCGACCTGGCGGCTATTTCTCAGGTGCAAGACGCCCTGGAAGAGTCCGAAGACGGCGAAACCGACTACATGGAAGTGATGGAATACCTGCGTGTCGCGCCGCTGTTGCTGTTTACCGAAACCAAAAAGACCGACGCGCCGGCTGCCAAGCCTTCACTGCACTGATTGATCGCCAGAGGGAACCCGTCTGCCCATGATCCATATCCCGAAATCGGAATACACACGTCGCCGCAAGGCACTGATGGAGCAGATGGGGCCTAACAGCATCGCGATATTGCCTGCTGCGCCAGTGGCCATTCGCAATCGTGATGTCGAATACCTTTACCGTCAGGACAGCAATTTCCAATACCTGAGCGGTTTTCCCGAGCCTGAGGCGGTGATCGTCTTAATCCCCGGTCGTGCCCACGGGCAATACGTGCTCTTTTGTCGCGAGCGCAACCCCGAGCGAGAGCTGTGGGATGGTCTGCGCGCGGGGCAAGAAGGCGCTATTCGCGACTTTGGCGCAGATGACGCGTTCCCTATCGCTGACATTGACGACATCCTGCCGGGCTTGATTGAAGGGCGTGACCGGGTGTATTCGGCGATGGGTAGCAACCCACCCTTCGATCGTCACCTGATGGAATGGATCAATACGATTCGCTCCAAGGCCGACCTGGGGGCCCAGCCACCGGAGGAGTTCGTCGCGCTGGACCATCTGCTGCATGATATGCGGCTGTATAAATCAGCGTCTGAACTCAAGGTCATGCGCCACGCTGCGCAGATCTCGGCCCGTGCCCACATCCGTGCCATGCAGGCCAGTCGGGCCGGTTTGCACGAGTACAGCCTTGAAGCAGAGCTCGATTACGAATTTCGCAAAAGCGGGGCAAAAATGCCCGCCTATGGGTCAATCGTCGCTGCGGGCGATAACAGCTGCATCCTTCACTACCAAGAGAATGACGCCCTGCTCAAGGACGGCGATCTGGTGTTGATTGATGCGGGCTGTGAGATTGACTGCTATGCCAGCGATATTAGCCGTACGTTCCCTGTCAGCGGCCAGTTCTCGGTGGAACAAAAAGCCATCTATGAGCTGGTGCTGGCCTCGCAAGAAGCCGCTTTTGCCGAGATTGCACCCAACAAACACTGGAACCAGGCACACGAAGCCACGGTTCAGGTCATCACTGCGGGGCTGGTTGAACTCGGTTTGTTGCAGGGCGATGTCGATGAGCTGATCGCCAGCGAAGCCTATAAATCCTTTTATATGCACCGCGCCGGGCACTGGCTGGGGCTTGATGTGCATGACGTTGGCGAATACAAGGTCGGCGGTGAATGGCGCGTGCTGGAACCCGGTATGACGTTGACGGTTGAGCCGGGTATCTACATCAGCCCCTCTAACATGCACGTCGCAAAAAAATGGCGCGGCATTGGTGTTCGCATCGAGGATGACGTAGTGGTCACTAAAAATGGCTGTGAAATTCTGACGGGCGACGTGCCTAAAACCGTCGCTGAAATCGAAGCCTTGATGGCCTCTGCGCGGACGAGCGCAGCATGAGCCGTGTCAGTCTGGCAATCATTGGTGGAGGTCTGGTCGGTGCCAGCCTGGCCTTGGCGTTGCAAGCCGGGGCGAAGGCGCGCGGTTGGAAAATCGTCCTGATTGAACCTTTTGCGCCCGGCCACAGTTACCAGCCGAGTTATGACGCCCGCTCTTCGGCACTCAGCTATGGTGCCCGCCTTATCTATGAGCGCATGGGCGTGTGGCCGGCGATTGCCGAGCGTGCCGAGCCGATCAAGGATATTCACGTCTCTGATCGCGGTCGCTTCTCCACCGCTCGTTTGTCCGCTCGTGAAGAAGGTGTTCCGGCGTTGGGCTATGTGGTCGAAAACGCCTGGCTGGGTCAATGTTTGTGGAAAAGTCTGGACCCTGAAGTGATCAGCTGGCGGTGTCCGGCAGAAGTTATCCACATGCAGCCGATGGACACGGGCTACCGCTTGACCCTCAACGACGAAACATCGCTGGACTGCGACCTTGCGGTACTGGCTGATGGCGGACGATCAGGGTTGCGCGAACAGTTGGGTATCCATGTGCGTAAGCGGCCTTACGACCAAAGCGCGCTCATTGCCAACATCACCCCCAGTCAGCCCCACGAAGGCATGGCGTTTGAGCGCTTCACCGACGAAGGGCCGATGGCTTTGTTGCCCTTGCCCGACAATCGCTGCGCATTGGTGTGGACGCGTCTGGGAATGGATGCCAAACGTCTGGCTGATGTGGACGAGCGCAGCTTTTTGCGCGAATTGCAGGGCGTGTTCGGCTATCGTCTGGGCACGCTTAAACAAGTCGGTGCGCGGCATTTGTACCCGCTGACACTGGTCGAGTCTGAAGAACAGGTCCGGCCGCATCTGGCGGTGCTGGGGAATGCGGCTCACAGCCTGCACCCGATCGCGGGACAGGGCTTTAACCTGTCGCTGCGCGATGCCCAGGCCTTAGCGGATGTGCTGTTGGCGAGTGACAAAAAGCCCGGAGATTTGGCGACGCTCTTGAGCTATCAACAGCACCAGACGCCTGATCAGCAACTGACCATTGGTTTCTCGGACCAAGTGACGCGTTTGTTTGGCAGCGATCAAACGTTGATATCGCTGGGCCGCAACCTGGGTTTGCTGGGCCTTGACCTGATGCCGCCAGCCAAACGCTGGTTTGCCCGTCAGGCCATGGGGCTGGGCACTCGCGCAGACAGTTGATAACGACCGGCGCTCTTGTGCCGGGTCGAATCCTTTTTTCAGATGCGGCCGTTGCCGCTCACGAGACAGGCTTAAAGCATGGAAATGCGCGCAGATTTGCTGATTGTTGGGGCCGGAATGGTCGGAAGCGCCTTGGCGCTGGCGCTCAAAAACAGCGGGCTGAATATCCTGTTGCTGGATGGCAGCCCCCTGAGCGTTAAACCCTTCACGGCCCAAGACCCTTTCGAGCCTCGCGTGAGCGCATTATCGGCGGCCAGCCAACGCATTCTTGAGCGTTTGGGGGCGTGGGAGGGCATTACTGGGCGGCGTGTCAGTCCGTACTCGCACATGCACGTGTGGGATGGCAGCGGCACCGGGCAGATTCACTTCTCGGCAGCCAGTGTGCATGCCGAGGTGCTGGGGCATATTGTCGAAAATCGCGTGGTGCAGGACGCGTTGCTGGAGTGTTTGCAGGGGGCTGACATTGAAATGCTAGCCAATGCGCGACTTGAGCAGATGCGCCGCTCGGGTGACGACTGGCTGCTGACGTTGGCCGATGGCCGCACCTTGCGTGCGCCACTGGTCATTGCTGCCGATGGTGCCAACTCCGCTGTGCGCCGCCTCACGGGCTGCGAGACCCGCGAGTGGGATTACCAGCATCACGCCATCGTGACCAGTGTGCGCTGCGCGCAGGCGCATCAGCGAACCGCCTGGCAGCGTTTTACTGACAACGGGCCACTGGCATTCCTGCCATTGGAACGTGAAGGCGAGCAAGACTGGTGTTCTATTGTCTGGTCGACCACGCCTGAACAAGCCGAACAGTTGATGGCCCTGGATGACGAGGCGTTTTGCCGCGAGCTGGAATTCGCTTTTGAGGGGCGACTGGGCGCTGTGCTCAGCGCTGATCCAAGGGTGTGCGTTCCCCTGCGCCAGCGTCATGCCAAGCGCTACGTGGCCGAAGGCCTCGCCTTGATCGGCGATGCGGCGCACACCATTCACCCGCTCGCCGGGCAGGGGGTGAATCTGGGCTTTCTGGATGCCGCCGTGTTGGCCGATGTGGTGTTGCATGCGCAGGACCGTGGTGAACGCCTGGCGGATGTGCAGGTACTGAGCCGTTATGAACGTCGCCGCATGCCGCACAATTTGGCGCTGATGGCCGCGATGGAAGGTTTTGAGCGACTGTTTCAGTCCAATTCGCTGACGGCGCGGCTGGTGCGCAATACCGGTTTGAAGTGGGTCGATAAAATGCCTGAAGCGAAAGCGCTGTTCGTACGCCAAGCGCTGGGCTTGAGCGGCGATTTGCCGCCGTTGGCCAAGGCGTGAAGAGGTTGCTTAATGGGCTCATGCCTTTTTAGTAACATCTCGTAACGGCTCGAGGGCGAGTTCGGTTGAGATGGCAAATGTGATTCACTACCATTTACACCCGATTCGCATCACGAGAGACCGCCTCCCATGCTGGCACCCAAGCGTCTACTGACTGCCCTGGCCCTTACCGTTTTTGCGAGCAGTGTGTCTGCCGCCGATGAAGTGGTGGTGTATTCCTCGCGTATCGACGAGCTGATCAAGCCGGTCTTTGATGCCTACACCGCCAAGACCGGGGTCAAGGTCAAGTTCATCACCGATAAAGAAGCGCCACTCATGCAGCGCATCAAGGCCGAGGGTGAAAACGCCACCGCCGACCTGTTGCTCACTGTAGACGCCGGTAACCTTTGGCAAGCTGAGCAAATGGGCATTTTGCAGCCGCTCAAGTCCGACGTGATTGATAAAAACATCCCTTCTCAGTACCGCTCCTCATCCCACCAGTGGACAGGCCTGAGCCTGCGTGCACGCACCATCGCCTATGCCACAGACCGGGTGAAACCAGAAGAGTTGTCGACTTACGAAGCGCTCGCCGACAAGAAGTGGGAAGGCCGCTTGTGTCTGCGCACGGCTAAAAAGGTCTACAACCAGTCGCTCACGGCCACGATGATCGAAGTGAACGGCCCGCAGAAAACCGAAGAAATTCTCAAGGGCTGGGTCAATAACCTGTCCACTGACGTGTTCTCCGATGACATCGCGGTGCTTGAAGCCATCAACGCCGGGCAATGCGACGTCGGCATCGTCAACACCTACTACTACGGCCGCCTGCACAAGCAAAAGCCGGATCTGGGTGTGAAGCTGTTCTGGCCAAATCAGGCGGACCGTGGCGTGCACGTCAACTTGTCGGGGATCGGTTTGACCAAATACGCCCCGCATCCTGAAGCTGCCAAGGCGCTGGTGGAATGGATGACTACGCCAGAGGCGCAGGCGATTTTTGCCGGTACTAATCAGGAATTTCCGGCTAACCCCGCGGTTGAGCCTTCGGCTGAAGTGGCCAGCTGGGGCAGTTTCAAGGCTGACGCGCTGCCGGTTGAAGTGGCAGGCAAGCGACAGGCCGAAGCGATACGCATGATGGATCGCGCGGGCTGGAATTGATGAAAAGCCCCTCTCCCGGAGGGAGAGGGGACTAAAAGCAGATCCTCGATACACTTCAAATCAGTTCCCACTCCCAGAGGGAGAGGGGACTAAAGCAGATCTTCGATACACCTCAAAACAGTTCCCTCTCCCTTTGGGAGAGGGCTAGGGTGAGGGCTGCATTCACCACCTTCCGAGAGTTATTTGTGGCCCATCCTGCCCAACGTCGCTGGTATCCGCTGGTTTTTACCGTTGCAGCTCTAGTGCTGTTACCGCTGAGCGTCCTGTTGCTCTCCTGGCAAAGTATCGACTCGCAGATCTGGAGCCACCTCTGGGACACGCAAATGCCGCGCTTGCTGGGCAACACCCTGACGTTGATCGTCGGGGTCGGTATTGGCGTGACGCTGCTGGGTGTCAGCCTGGCGTGGTTGACCAGCTTGTGCGAATTCCCAGGCAGGCGCTGGCTGGACTGGGCGCTGATGCTGCCCTTTGCGATCCCGGCCTATGTGCTGGCGTTTGTGTTTGTCGGCCTGCTGGATTTTGCCGGGCCCGTGCAGACCCTGTTGCGAGAATGGTTTGGCATGGGGCTGCGCTTGCCGAGGGTGCGATCCACCGGCGGTGTGATCATCGTGCTGATTCTGGTGTTTTATCCCTACGTTTACCTGCTGGCGCGTACGGCATTTCTTGCTCAGGGCAAAGGTTTGATGGAAGCCGCTCGCGTGCTGGGCCTAAGCCCGTGGCAGGCGTTCTGGCGCGTCGCCCTGCCGATGGCGCGACCGGCGATTGGGGCTGGCGTTGCACTGGCATTAATGGAAACCCTCGCTGATTTCGGCGCGGTGTCGGTGTTTAATTTCGACACCTTTACCACTGCCATTTACAAAACCTGGTACGGATTCTTCAGCCTGTCGACGGCTGCGCAACTGGCCAGTTTGTTGTTGCTGGTGGTCATGGTGGTGCTGTACGGCGAGCGCCGGGCACGTGGTGCCAGCCGGGCCAGCAACGAGCGGCCAAGGGTCAAGGCCTTGTATCACTTGCGTGGGCCCAAGGCATGGTTGGCCAGTGGTTGGTGCCTGCTGGTCTTTGCCTGCGCCTTTGTGATTCCCATGCTGCAACTGGTGGTGTGGTTCTGGCAGCGCGGACGCTTTGATCTGGATGAGCGCTACACCGGGCTGATCCTCCATACCTTGTATTTAGGTGCCATGGCCGCGTTGATTACGGTCAGCGTCGCATTAGTGCTGGCGTTTGCCCGACGTCAGGCACCCACTCCAGCGATCCGGGCCGGGGTCAGCCTGGCCAACCTGGGCTATGCCTTGCCGGGGTCAGTGTTGGCGGTCTCCATCATGCTGGCTTTCAGCTACCTGGATCGTGAGCTTGTGATTCCGCTGTCTGGCTGGTTGGGCGGGGCGGGCAAGCCGCTCTTGCTCGGCAGCCTGTCAGCCTTGCTGCTGGCGTATCTGGTGCGCTTTATCGCTGTGGCTTATGGCCCGCTTGAAAGCAGTCTGGCGCGCATTCGTCCTTCATTGCCGGAAGCCGCCCGGAGTTTGGGCGTCAGCGGGCCACGACTTTTTTTCAACGTGTATCTGCCTTTATTACTGCCCGGTACGTTGAGTGCTGCGTTGTTGGTGTTTGTCGATGTGCTCAAAGAGATGCCAGCCACCCTGCTGATGCGTCCATTTGGATGGGACACCCTGGCGGTGCGTATTTTTGAGATGACCAGTGAAGGCGAATGGGCGCGGGCTTCTTTGCCAGCGCTGACGTTGGTGCTGGTCGGGCTGCTGCCGGTCATCGGGTTAATTCGTCGCTCCGCCCATCGCAACGGTTAGGTGCCAGTGCTTGCCCATGCGGCTACAATGCGCCGCATTCGGTGCGGTTTGTCTGTCAGGCCGGGTTCTCTGTTAAACGCTTCAAGGTCTGTGCGTGAGATCTGAATCGTTTAGCACGCCTGTCCGCACCTTCGCCACGCCCGGAAGGAGAAACCCATGGGACAGCGTACGCCTCTGTATGACCTGCATCTCGCCCTAGGCGCGAAAATGGTCGATTTTGGCGGTTGGGATATGCCCCTGCATTACGGCTCGCAAGTTGAGGAACACCATGAGGTGCGCCGCGACTGTGGGGTTTTTGATGTCTCGCATATGACCGTGATTGACGTCATCGGGGATCAGGCCAAGGAATGGCTACAGCATTTGTTGGCCAACGATGTCGACCGTTTGAACACGCCCGGCCGCGCACTGTATAGCGCCATGCTCAACGAACAAGGCGGAGTGGTAGACGACATGATCGTCTACCTGATGCCCACGGGTTATCGGCTTGTCGTCAATGCCGCTACCCGTGAACAAGATCTGGCCTGGATGTCGGCTCAGGCTAAAGGTTATGCCGTGCAACTGCTGGAGCGGCCCGAGCTGGCGCTGCTGGCCATACAAGGCCCGCAAGCCCGACACAAAGTCGCCGAGCTGGTGAGTCAGGCCCGTGGCCAGCTTATCCAGGAGCTCAAACCCTTTGAAGGGCAGAGCTGCGGCGACTGGTTTATCGCCCGCACCGGCTATACCGGTGAAGATGGCCTGGAAATTCTGCTCCCGGCTGACCAGGCTCCGGCGTTCTTCAACGATCTGGTGGGCGCCGGTATATCCCCTATTGGCCTGGGCGCGCGCGATACCTTGCGTCTTGAGGCCGGTATGAACCTCTATGGGCAGGATATTCACCTGTCTGTCTCGCCACTTTCAGCCAATATGGCCTGGACCATTGCGTGGGAACCCGCTTCACGTCAGTTTATTGGGCGCGCGGCGCTGGAGGCTGAAAAAGCCGGCGGCGTGCCCCTCAAACTGGTGGGTTTGGTGCTTGAAGAACGAGGCGTATTGCGTGCGCATCAGGTCGTTCGTATCGCGGGTATTGGCGAAGGGGAGATCACCAGTGGTAGTTTCTCTCCTACGCTAAGCAAATCGATTGCTTTGGCGCGAGTTCCGACCGCTACGGCTGACCGTGCCGAGGTCGAAATTCGGGGTAAGTGGTATCCGGTTCGCGTGGTTAAACCGACTTTTGTTCGTCTTGGCAAAGCCTTGATCTAACCTTTACTTGCAGGCTTGCACCCTGTGCAAGCCGCTGACAATCCCTTTTGAGGACACTGAATATGAGCAATATCCCTGCCGACCTGCGCTTTGCCGAAAGTCACGAGTGGGCCCGCCTGGAAGCTGACGGCACGGTGACCGTGGGCATTAGCGATCACGCTCAGGAAGCCTTGGGGGATGTGGTGTTTGTTGAGCTGGCCGAAGTCGGCAAAGTATTTGCCGCAGGCGATACGGCAGGCGTAGTGGAGTCGGTGAAGGCCGCCTCGGACATTTACGCGCCTGTGTCGGGCGAAGTGATCGCGGTCAACGAAGCCCTGGCTGACAGTCCGGAAGGCCTGAACACTGATCCGTACGGATCCTGGATTTTCAAACTCAAGCCAAGCGATACCGCTGAACTGGAAAAACTGCTGGACGCTGCCGGTTACAAAGCCACGATTGGCGAGTAAACCACTCTTGTAGCAGCTGCCGCAGGCGGCGTTCGGTTGCGTAGCAATCGTAAATTCGGTGCTCACGATTTTATTGATAGACCGTGATCACAGGTTTTACGACGACGGTGTCGCCGGACGCAGCCTTCGGCAGCTGCTACGGGAGATGTGGTTTACGCGTCTTTCAATACCGCTTTCACCGCCGCCACTGAACGCTCTACGTCGGCTTTGGTCATTGCTGTAAACATCGGCAGCGACACGATCAGGCGGCCGACCCGTTCGGAAATCGGCAGCATGCCTTCGCCAAACCCTTGCGCGCGATACAAGCTCAACAAATGAATCGGAGGGTAGTGATAACCCACGCCAACGCCTAGCGCCTGCATCTCTTTCATGAAGGTGGCGCGGGCAGGTTCGCCGTCTTTGCGTTCCGGCAGCACGAGCTGGAACAAATGCCAGTTGGTGTTATTAAAGTCAGCCACCGGCAGTTGTGCCCCGTACTGCGCCTCAAACTCTGGGCCGAAGCAGTCGAAGTAGTGCTTAGCCAACTCCCGACGATGCGCCGTAATGGCTTCGATATGGGCAAACTGGCCCAGACCAATGGCGGCCGCAATGTCCGTCATATTGAATTTGCCGCCCAGCACATCGACGTCCAGGCCGTCAAAGCCACTGCGGGTCACACCTTGCAGGCGGTACTTCTCGGCCAGACGTGCTTCCTCTTCATTATTCAGAACCAAACAACCGCCTTCGGATGAGGTGATGTTTTTGTTGGCCTGAAAACTGAACGACACAAAATCACCGCGTGCGCCGATGCGTTGACCGTTCCAGCTGGAGCCCAAGGCTTGAGCGGCATCTTCAACCACCCGCAGGTTGTATTTTTTGGCCAGTGCATAGAGTGCTTCCATGTCCACCGGCAAGCCCGACAGATAGACGGGGATGATGGCCTTGGTACGGGGCGTGATGGCCGCCTCGACTTTTGCCAGATCAATATTGCGAGTCACCGGGTCTATATCGGCAAATACAGGGGTGGCGCCGACTTCGAGAATTACATTGGCGGTGGCGACCCATGAAATAGAGGTGGTGATGACTTCATCTCCAGCACCGATGCCCGCAATGCGCAGAGCGATTTCCATCGTGCAGGTGCCGGAGTTGAAGGTACGCACCGGGCGACCGCCAAAATACTCGGAAAGCTGGGCTTCGAACGCCTGAACCTTTGGCCCGCTGGTGATCCAGCCTGAGCGCAACACGTCGCCCACGGCAGCAATGGTGGCTTCATCAATAGTGGGTTTTGAAAACGGCAGGAAAGGCAGTGAGCTCATAGCGGCAAGACGTCCGATGTGAATAGGTATGGGAACACAGGCTCCGATCATACCCAGAGCGTGACTCACATCGGGTGAAATTTCTGTATGGGGGCTGAATGGCAGGTCAGCATCCCGTAATGACCGCGTCGCGGCTTGGGCCGTTCAGGTCATTACGGGAGCTGGGAGCATTACTCCGCTGTAGCGTTCTTGGCCAGAATGGCGTTGGCCAATTCCATGTCGCTGACGTTTAACTGCGGGTTATCAGCGCGCACTTGTTGCATGGCCGATTCGAGGTACGGGCCACGAATCGAGCCGTTGCTGGCGACAAAGCTGCCCGCATCATCTTGGGCGGCAATGACTTTTCGGTCTTTTTTGAAGGTCAGGTAGGTGGACCCGGTTGTGGCGCCCGAAGACAACACATTACGCCAGAATGTGTCGGCCATGGCTGAGCCAACAGGAAGGGACAACAGGGCGATAGCGGCGACAGCATATTTGAGGCGCATAACGGTAACTCCGAAGACATAATATGAGTGTTTGATACTCCATATGTCAGTCTAGTTCCGCTGTGGCTCCGCCATCGTCCTAAATATTAATGGCCCGTTGCGAGCCCAATTCGGGCGTCACACGTAATGCTTCTGCCATTGACGTCAGGCCCGCGACCACTTTGCGGGCTGCCGCCATTCTCAAGGGTTGCATGCCTTCAGCGCAGGCTTGGTGACGCAGGGCGCTTACATCGGTTTGCGGGCCAATAAGGGCGCGAAGTCTGTCACTCATCAACATGATCTCGTAAACCCCGGCTCGCCCGCTGTAACCGCTTTCCCGGCACGCCTGACAGCCTTTCGCATGACAGGTGTGTTCAGGCGCCGAGGTGGGCCAGTCGGTAGCAAAGCTCTGCCAGTCACTTTGCTTTAAGGGCTGTTCGGCCTTGCAATCCGGGCACAGGGTTTTAACCAGCCGTTGCGCCATGACACCGAGCAGCGTCGCTTTTATCAGATAGGGGGCAATACCGAGTTCTTGCAAGCGGTTGATGGCACTCGGCGCATCGTTGGTGTGCAGGGTGGACAGCACCAAATGGCCGGTCAGCGCGGCTTGAATCGCCATTTCAGCCGTTTCCAGATCGCGTATTTCACCCAGCATGATGATGTCCGGGTCCTGACGCAGCAGGGCGCGCAAACCACTGGCGAACGTCAGGTCGATAGTGGGTTGCACCTGCATTTGATTAAACGCCGGTTCAATCATCTCGATCGGGTCTTCCAGGGTGCACAAGTTGACCTGCGGCGTGGCCAGTTGTTTGAGAGTGGCATAGAGGGTGCTGGTTTTGCCTGAGCCGGTAGGCCCTGTTATCAAAATAATACCGCTTGTTTGACGGGTCATACGCTCCCAGCGCTGCAAATCATCGGCGTTAAAACCCAACTGATCGAAGGTTTTAAGCAGCACTTTAGGATCGAAAATACGCATCACCAATTTTTCGCCAAAGGCGGTGGGCAACGTGGAAAGTCGCAATTCAACTTCCGCCCCGGCTGGGGTTCGGGTTTTCAAGCGGCCGTCTTGCGGTCTGCGTTTTTCGGCAACGTTCATGCGGCCCAAGGTTTTCAGGCGGCTAACGATCGCCATCGTGACCTGTGCTGAGAAGGGGTAAACGTCATGCAGTGCGCCGTCGATACGAAAGCGCATGCAACCTTGCTCTCGACGCGGCTCGATATGAATATCGCTGGCGCGTTGTTCAAAGGCGTACTGAAAAAGCCAGTCCACGATGTTCACAATGTGCGCATCATTGGCATCAGGCTCTGGATGGCTGGAACCGAGGGTGAGCAGTTGTTCGCGGTGAGGCTGGCTGGCGTTTTTTTGATCATTTAACGCTGCGCCAGTGACCGATTTTGCCAAGGTGTAAAACTCCACCGTCAGACGCTGAATCTCCTGTGGGTTGGCCATGACTCGTCTGATAGGTCGTTTGAGCACCTGTTTGAGATCTGCCTCCCAACTGCGCACCCACGGCTGTGTGCAAGCAATGGTGACGGTGTGCTCATCTGTCGCCACGACCAGGATTTGATGGCGTTGAGCAAACGCGAACGACATCAGCCCGGTCACAACGGCCACATCAATTTTGAGCGGGTCGATGCGCAAATAAGGCAAATGGCACTGATGGGCCAGCCAGGCGGTAAGGGTTTCAATATCGAGGGTTTTGCCGGGTCGGCTGGGGTCACTGAGCTGCTGGCTGGCCAGAAACACCAAGGGGTGCCCGTGCTTCTGAAGGGCTTCGCGGCTGCGGATCATGGCCTGTTCGGCACATGCGTGATGAACGCGGCCCTGGGTGAGCAAATGAGGGAGAAGGGTGGTGAGATCCAACCACTGATCATGGGGTGGGGCGGTGTGCATAAACGCTCCTGCAAGCACGTGCTCAGACAGGTCCTTGTCCGGGCTTACGGCAAAGCCTAGATGCAAAGCGTTTACGCCCCTGTAGGGATTCGTTGCCAGCTATTACCCCGAAATCAGTCGCACCGTGCCCTGGTGGTGCAGACCTGTTGCAGTTCCAAGCTGAAAACACGGGTCAGATTGCCCTTGCTTGTCTGGTTAGCCCGCAAAAAAAAACGGCCTTCAAAGAGAAGGCCGTTCTGGGCTTATTGCGGTTTGATCAATGAACAAACAGCGCAATCAGGATGATGATCGGGATTGGAATACCGAGAAATAACAGCAGAAGTGAGCGCATTTTTATTCTCCAGAATTAACGAAGGGTAGTAGTGGTGTGGTCAACGTACGTCACTGCATCGCGGCGACGACCGCCGAAGGTTGCGCACAAGCTGGCGAAGAACGCGCCGATCAACAGGGTGATGAACATCCACAGGGTGGTCCAGGCGGCAACCTTGGCTGCGGTGTCGGCGGCTTCCTTGGCTTTTACTTTGGCGTCTTCGATGGCTTGATGAGCTTTGGCGTAGACCTGATCAACCCGTTGTTCAGCTTCTGGCTGGCTCAGGTTGGTCCGTTGAGCGACGATCTGCGCCAAGTACGTACGGTCTTCGTTACTCAGTTGGCCATCGTTGCCCAGGCTGCGTACAAAGATGCGGGTCACGATGCCGTGGGCAGCGTCTTCACTGACTGCGGTGCCGCGATCATCACGAAACAGCGTGTCGATAAAGTAATCAGTGCCATTGCCTGCACCTTTATTCGCTTGGCTGCCTGCTGCACTACCGGCTGCGCTGCTCATGGCCGTGGCGGCACCCGAGGCCACACTGGCACCCGCTTGCACACCGCTACCAATCACGCTGCTGACGGAACCTGCTACCAACGTGGCCGTCACCAGCGTGGCGACTGCCCACGATAGAAAGCCGTGCGCGGTGTCGCGAAAGTACACTTCATCGCCGTGCAGGCTGGCCCATTTGACGCGCAAACGGCCGGCGAGATAGCCGCCCATGCCCGAAGCGATAATTTGTGTAACAGCGAGCCAGATAATGGCCGTAATGCCTAGCCCCTTGGCCCCTACACCTTCATTCGCCCAAGGCGATACGGCGGAAAAGCCCAGTCCTGCGCCCAGCATCAGGAGCAGCAAAGAGAGTGCGGCGGCAGCGGCGGCACCTGCAAAGATGGTAGCCCAGGAAACACCTGAGTGTCCTGAGGTGTCTTGCAGGGCAGCGGGGTAATTTTCTGTTGTCCCGATCATTGTTGTTGTGCTCCTGAAGTGACTGGATGTGTCGTTCACTCAGGAGATTGCAGAGGTTGTGCCAATCTGTGTTTTGGACTTTTTATATATTTTTCAGGTAGTTAAAAAAATAACTTTTTTACCGGGTCATGCAGCTTGCATGATGGAGGCTAAACAAGCGGGCGTAATGCATTGAAACAATTTTAAGAGCGCCAACAAAAACGGGAGCCTTGTGGGCTCCCGTTGTTGGTTATCAATGATGACGATGTTTGTTCTTTTTGCGATGACCGTACGCATGGCCGCGGCCACGGTGATCATCGCGGTAATAGCGGCGATTATCGCGATTGTTGTAACGGCGATCATCGGCGTCGCTTTTATTACCCATGTAATTGCCCAGCGCACCGCCTGCACCGCCGCCCGCGGCTGCACCGACCAGTGCGCCGGTGCCGCCGCCGACACTGCGACCCAGAACGTTGCCGCCTGCGGCCCCGAGCGCGCCGCCAATGGCAGCCTCGCCACGGCTGCGTTTGTCAGCACCTACGGCGCTGCCGGCTGCGCCGCCGACGCCTGCGCCAATCGCAGAGCCAGTCGAGCCGCCGAGCTGTTGTCCAACTACGGCGCCAAGAACTCCGCCTAATGCGCCGCCTACACCGGCTTCGGTGGTGCCACCGGCCGAGGCAACGCCACTGACCAGGCCAAGGGACAACAAGAGAATAGAGGTGAGCTTCATAGGTGAGTCTCAAATGGATGACGGCGCGATCCTGAGCCTCAAAGGGGTTGGTTACAATCGAAATCCGACCAGTAACACGAGTTGTACACAATTACCTAAGTTATTGTTTTTGATAGGGAACTTAATAGGTTTTAAGCGGTCTGTTTGTTAGTTCGATGAGGCCGTTTTCGTGGGGAAACGGCCTTTTTTGTGGGTGAGGTTTTTCGGTGAGTGACGGCTGGGCCGCCACTCGCCTCCTGCGTTTAACCGGCCTTGGCCACAATCATGTTCGAGGCTGTCGCGGGTTCCAGATAGATGGCGACGAACTTGGAGGTCGGCGTGTGGCTGCCATCCCCTGTGCTCTCAAGCGGTACCAACGGGTTGACCTCAGGATAGTAAGCAGCAGCCTGACCTGCCGGAATATCGAAAGCCAGCAACGTGAAATTTTTCACCCGACGTTCACGCTCATCATTCCAGATTGAAATGATGTCGACCTTCTGTCCCGGCTTGAAGCCCAGACGGATGATGTCGGCTTCATTCACAAACAGCACGTCACGTTGTCCCTTGACGCCGCGATAGCGATCATCCAGACCATAAATGGTGGTGTTGTACTGATCGTGCGAGCGCATCGATTGCATAATCAAATCAGGCAGGCGGCCATTGGCCCGAGCGCGGGCATCGACCAGGTCACGCGGCAATTGATTAGGCCGGAAGTTGGCGCGTTGACTCGGCGTGTTCCACTGCCGGGCGCCTGCCGAGTTGCCGAGGTAGAAGCCGCCGGGATGCTGAATCCGCTCGTTGAAATCTTTAAAACCGGGAATGGTGTCGGCAATCAGGTCGCGAATGCGGCGGTAGTCAGCCACGGCCCAGTTCCAGTCAATGGGATGCGTGCCCAGCGTGGCGGCTGCAATACCCGCAATGATGGCGGGCTCCGAGCGCATCTGGTTCGACAACGGCTGCAATTGCCCGTTTGAGGCATGCACCATGCTGAACGAGTCCTCGACAGTCACCGCTTGCGGGCCTTCGGCCTGAATGTCGATATCGGTGCGGCCCAGGCACGGCAGAATCAAGGCTTCTTTGCCGTGCATCAAATGGCTGCGGTTGAGCTTGGTGCTGATCTGTACCGTCAGGTCGCAATTGCGCAGCGCCTCAGCTGTGCGCGGGCTGTCCGGCGTGGCTTGGGCAAAGTTGCCGCCCAGCGCGAGAAACACTTTGGCGCGCCCCTCAAGCATGGCGTGGATGGCTTCAACCACGTTGTGGCCGTTTTCGCGGGGTACTTTGAACTGGAAACGACGCTCCAGCGCATCTAGAAACGCGGCGGGCGGGCGTTCGTTGATGCCCATGGTGCGGTCGCCTTGCACGTTACTGTGGCCACGTACCGGGCACAGACCCGCGCCGGGGCGGCCGATATTGCCGCGCAGGAGCATCAGGTTGGCGATTTCCTGAATGGTTTGCACCGAATGCCGGTGTTGGGTGATACCCATCGCCCAGCACATGATGACGTTTTTACCTTTAAGGTACATGCGTGCGGCACGCTCGATGTCGACCAGTGTCAGGCCTGACTGTTCGACGATGTGATCCCACGGCGTGTCATCAAGGCTGGCGATGTAATCCAGCACACCGGCGGTGTGCTCATTCAAGAACGCGTGATCAAACACTGCTGGCTCGCCTGCGGCTTGAGCGTCGCGCTCCCATTGCAGCAGGAACTTGGCCATGCCGCGCAGCAGTGCCATGTCGCCACCCAGCGCCGGGCGCAGATAAGCAGTGTTGGTCGGACGGTCGCCGTTGGTGAGCATTTCGAGAGGGTGTTGCGGGTGTTGGAAACGCTCCAGACCGCGCTCTTTGAGCGGGTTTACGCACACCACCTGAGCGCCGCGCTGAACGGCTTCACGCAGTGGCTCCAACATACGTGGATGGTTGGTGCCGGGGTTTTGCCCCAGCACGAAAATCGCGTCGGCGTGCTCAAAGTCGTCAAAGGTCACGGTGCCTTTGCCCACCCCAATGCTTTGTGCCAGCGCCACGCCGCTGGCCTCGTGACACATGTTTGAACAGTCCGGGAAATTGTTGCTGCCATAAGCCCGTACAAATAATTGGTACAGATAGGCGGCTTCATTGCTGGCGCGTCCCGAGGTATAAAACTCGGCTTCGTCAGGGCTAGAAAGATTCAACAGATGCCGGGCGATCAACGCGAATGCGGCTTCCCAACTGACGGGCACATAGCGGTCGCTGTCGGCGTCATAGCGCATGGGCTCAGTCAGTCGACCCTGATATTCCAGCCAGTAGTCGCTTTGCTCCAGCAATGCGCTGACGCTGTATTTGGCGAAGAACGCGGCATCCACTCGGCGTTTGGTCGCTTCCCAGTTCACCGCTTTGGCGCCGTTTTCGCAGAACTTCACCAGCCCGCTTTCAGGCGAATCGCCCCAAGCGCAGCCAGGGCAGTCGAAACCGCCGTTCTGGTTGGTCTTGAGCATCATGCGCAGGTTTTTCAGCGCGTTGTCACTGGTCAACCACGCTTGCGCCACACTGATCAGCGCGCCCCAGCCGCCTGCCGGGCCTTTGTAAGGCTTATAGCGTGGAGTCGGGGTTTTATCGGCTTGATGATGCGTGCTCACGGTTGATTCTCCTGCGCCGGGCTGTACACCCGAGGCGCGCTTTTTTGTGGCAGATGAATAAGGTTGAGGTTGTGCCGACGGGCCCATTGCAACGCCAGGCCGGTCGGCGACGACAGGCTGATGAGGGTTTGAATGCCCGCGCGCAGCACCTTTTGGATCAACTCAAGGCTGCACCGGCTGGTAACAATGGCAGCACCCCCGGCCAGATCAATGTGTTGACGAATCAGTGCGCCGATCAATTTATCAAGGGCGTTGTGCCGGCCGATGTCCTCGCGGCCCATCACCAACTGACCCTGACTGTCCATGAACACCGCAGCATGGACGGCCCCGCAGTGCTGGCCCAACGGTTGAAAGTCGCTGATACGCTGGCGTAAACCGTCAAGCCACTGGGCGGGAGGCAACGCAGCGCCCGCCAGTACCTTGAGATCAGGCAGCGCTTGCTCAACCGCTTCAACGCCGCACAGGCCACAGCCACTGGTGCCAGCCAGCTGGCGGCGCTGTTGTTTGAGATTCCAGAAGGCACGGCTGGCGATTTCGACCTGAGCATACTGAGCCGAGCCTTGGCCGGTCAGCTTGAGGTCGTAGATTTCGCTGGCGTCATGAATGATGCCGCTGCCCAGACTGAAGCCGACAATAAAGTCTTCAAGGTCAGTGGGGGTGACCAGCATCACGGCTTGGCTGATGCCGTTATAGGCAATCGCCAATGCGACTTCTTCGGCCAACGCAGTCTCACCACTGCTGCTGTGGTCCATTGACGTGTAGTGATAGGTCTGGCTGGCAGCGGGCGCGGCCGACATAGAGGCGGGCGCCGCGCACACCGGGCGCTTGGCGTTCATAAGGCAGTACCGACGTTTGGGTCAGTACTAAGCCTAGGCGCGACACAAGGTCGCGTCTAATCGCTAGCATTGATCTAGCGATAGATGGCGTCGATCATGCAGGGCTAAGTGATTTTTGGTAGAGCGCAAAGCAGGCTTCCGCAAGGGCGGAGCGCGGGGCCTCCCGGCGCATGATCAGGCCCAGTTGAGCCAGGGTTTTGGCCTCTGCAATGGGGTGCAGCCGCAAGTCATCGGTCAGGGCTTCAAGGCCACCCTCCAGCGGCATCACAGCACAGCAGAGCCCGCCGTGAACGGCTTGTAGCAATTGATGGACTGCATCGGTTTCGATCAAGGGCTTGGGCCTAAGGCCTCGACTGTGAAAGTTATGATCAATGGATTGACGAAAGTGCATGCCACCGCTGAGCAGGCCCAGTGGCAATTCAATCAGCGCTTCCCAGCTCAAGGGCTGCTCGCCGAAGCTGAAATGCCGCTGGTCGTAAAGCAGTCCCATGCGGGTTTCACCGAGTGCCAGAAAATCAAAGCGTTCGTGATCCAGACGGTCGAGGTAAGACACGCCCACGTCCAGCCCGTTGCTGGCGAGTTGCTCAAGTATTTGTTCGGAACTGAGTGCTGACAGCTCAAAGCGCAGTTCGGGATGCTCCTGGTGCAAGCGCTGCAATAGAGGCAGCGGGTCAAAACTCGACAATGGCACCACACCCATGCGCAGCGTACCGATCAGATTACCGCGACAGGCGGCTGCCTCGGCCTGGAGACCGTCGTAGGCAGCCAGCACCGCTCTGGCCCAGGCGAGCACGCGTTCGCCGGGCGCGGTAAAACTTTCAAAGCGCTGGCCGCGATTGACCAGTTGCAGGTCGAGTTCTTGCTCCAAGCTGCGCAGGCGCATGGACAGCGTGGGTTGGGTGATGTGGCAACGGGCGGCGGCTTGTCCGAAATGCCGAGTCTCGTCGAGGGCAATCAGGAATTTCAGCTGTTTAATGTCCATCGTCGCTCCACGGGTGATTCACCGTCAGATTCTATCGTGCCAACCATGAAACGTACTCTGCCAATGTTGGTCTACGCTTATGTATCTGGATATCTCAACCCTAGGAGCGTGATTCATGAGTATTTTTAGCTTTATCAAAGAAGCTGGCGAAAAAGTGATCGACTTACTGACACCGGGCAATGCCCATGCAGGTGATCAACTGAAAGAGCACGTGGCAAAGGTAGGGTTGGGCAATCCCAATATCACCACTGAGGTCGATGGCGACAAAGTGACCGTCAAAGGTGAGGTCCCCACCCAGGAAGAGAAAGAAAAAATCCTGCTGGCACTGGGCAATATTGCGGGTGTGGCCACCGTTGATGATCAAATTACAGTGAGCGGGCCAGCGGTTACTGCTGCACGCTTTGTGGTGGTCAAAGCGGGCGATACGCTGAGCGCTATCGCCAAGGTTGAATACGGCGATGGCTCCAAGTACATGAAAATCTTTGAAGCCAACAAACCTATGCTGTCAGACCCGAACAAAATCTACCCGGGCCAGACCTTGCGTATTCCTGAGTAAACCTCTGTAGTCGCTGCCGCAGGCTGCGATGGGCTGACGGCCTCGCTTATGCGGGCTGCTGCGCGCCCCTTCGTAGCCTCGGCAGCGACTGCACCGGATCGGTTTACAGCCCTTCCAGTAACGCTCGATAATCCCCCAGCGCGGCAAATTCCTCGGTGTCTTTCGGGCCCTTGTTGCTGTCTGGCTGTTTGACCGCCAGCAAGTGAGCCACGCCATATGCACGGGCGCTACGCAGGATCGGCAAGGTGTCGTCGATAAACAGGCTGCGGCCCGGATCAAAACCAATATCGGCCTGCAAAGCATCCCAAAATGCCGGGCTTTCTTTGGGGAAGCCGTAATCGTGAGAACTGATCAGGCGTTCGAAGTAAGGGGCCAGCTCAATGCGCTCCAGTTTCAATGAAAGCGAATCGCGGTGAGCATTGGTGATCATGATCACCCGTTTACCGGCGTGCTTGACTGCGGCCAGAAAGGTGTCTGCATCAGGGCGCAACGCAATCAAGTGCGCTGTTTCGAGCTTGAGTTCGCGCACCGGGATTTTCAGTTCGGCGCTCCAGAAATCCAGGCAGTACCACTTCAGCAGACCCGCATTGCGTTCAAACAGCGGTGTCAGTTCCAGGTCGGCCATCGCCCGGCTGATGCCATGCAGGTCGGCATAACGCTGTGGCAAATGTTCCAGCCAAAAATGATTGTCGTAATGCAGGTCGAGCAACGTGCCGTCCATATCGAGCAATACGGTATCAATGTCGCCCCAAGGTAAGGCTGTCATGTAAAACTTCTCCCGCAATTGAAAAACATCCGACACAGACAATCGGAAAAGCCGGGGTATAGTAACCCGTTCATATTGAGGAGCCGCTATGCGCCAAAAACCCACCGTACTTGCCCGCGAAATTGTTGCCAGCAGCCGATTGTTTCGGGTCGAAGAAGTGCAGCTGCGCTTTTCCAATGGCGTTGAACGCACGTATGAGCGGTTAGTGGGGCGCGGTAACGGTTATGGCGCGGTCATGATTGTGGCGATGGTCGACGCTGAACACGCGATTCTCGTTGAAGAATATTGCGGCGGCACTGACGAGTACGAAATTTCTTTGCCTAAAGGCCTGATTGAGCCGGGTGAAGACGTTCTGGCCGCTGCCGATCGTGAGTTGAAAGAAGAGGCGGGCTTCGGCGCGCATCAGCTGGAGCATTTGACCGAACTGTCACTGTCTCCCGGTTACATGAGTCAAAAAATTCAGGTGGTGTTGGCCACTGACCTCTATGAGGCGCATCTGGAGGGCGATGAGCCTGAACCCATGCGTGTTGATCGGGTCAACCTGCGCGAGTTGTCGAGCTTGGTGCTCAACCCTCAATTCAGCGAAGGCCGTGCATTGGCAGCGTTGTATCTGGCGCGAGATGTGCTGACCCAGCGTGGGGAGTTTCAGCCGTGAGTGAGTGGCCGCATCCGTTGTTGCAAGGCGTTATCCAACTGGCCCATGCCGCAGGAGACGCCATTCTGCCGTTCTGGCGTGCAGATGTCGCAGTGACCGCCAAAGCAGATAACTCGCCGGTCACTGCGGCGGATGTGGCGGCACACCATGTGCTGCTGGACGGTTTGACGGCCCTGGACCCGAGCATCCCGGTATTGTCTGAGGAGGACGCCAATATCGCGCAATGCATTCGTGCGGGCTGGACGCGCTGGTGGTTGGTTGACCCGTTGGACGGCACCAAAGAATTTATCGGCGGCAGTGAGGAGTTCACCGTCAATGTTGCGCTGATTGAGCACGGGCGCGTCGTGTTTGGTGTGGTCTCCATGCCCACCAGCGGTCGTTGTTACTACGGTGGTGCCGGTTTGGGTGCTTGGCGTGCCGATGGCGACGTCATTGTGCCCATTAGCGTTCGTCACGCGCCGCCTGCGGGTGAGGCATTGACGGTGGTGGCCAGCCGTCGGCATTCCAGTCCTGCGCAAGAGCGTTTGTTGGCTGGATTGAGTGAACAGTTGGGCGAGTTGAAGTTAGTCAGCGTGGGCAGTTCGTTGAAGTTTTGTTTATTGGCTGAAGGGGCGGCCGATTGCTATCCGCGTCTGGCGCCGACTTCGCAATGGGACACGGCGGCGGCGCAAGGGGTGCTGGAAGGTGCTGGCGGCGTTGTGTTGCAACTCGATGGTGAGCCGTTCAGTTACCCGGCGCGGGAATCGTTGCTCAATGAGAGCTTTTTGGCGTTGCCAGCGCAGGCGCCGTGGCGCAAGGCCTTGCTGGATTTAGCCAAGGTCAAGAGCCCCTCACCCTAACCCTCTCCCGGAGGGAGAGGGGACTAAAAGCAGGTTTGCGTAACGCCCCCGATCAAGTTCCCTCTCCCTTTGGGAGAGGGCTAGGGTGAGGGAGCGTTCAACGATGCAACACATACTGCCCGCTAAACCGCACCGCATCGTCCCCGCCCTCGGCATTAATGACGCGTGTATCCAGCGTCAATCGCG
Organism: Pseudomonas sp. 2024-210; assembly: GCF_045062345.1. NCBI lineage: Bacteria > Pseudomonadati > Pseudomonadota > Gammaproteobacteria > Pseudomonadales > Pseudomonadaceae > Pseudomonas > Pseudomonas sp. 2024-210. Next base: position 86,719 of record NZ_JBJGEJ010000002.1, read on the forward strand.
CTCGCCCATGCCGCTTGTACATGGCCAAAAACTTGTTCCACGCCGCGGGGGTGGGCGCATCACACAGCACAATAGCGTCCGCAGTCACGGGCAGCGGGTAAGTAATGTGCCCTTCCTGAATCACGATGTGCCCGTCTTCAATACCGGCCTCAAGCACGCTCAAATGCAACCAGCCCCAACCCGCGAGCACCGCACCGCAATACAAACTGCCACCAAACATGGTGCTTTTGTGGTTGATATTGGCCGTGAGCGGCAAGTGCAGGCGTAGCTGGTGAGCCTGCCAGCTCAACACCTTGAGTCCCATGTCTTGCGTGAGTGGAATGTCGTGGTGGAGGACAGACTCCAGATAACCACTGTCGCGAATCATACCCAGGCCTCTCAATCGAACTCTTCAGGGTTGGAATGGCTGCCGCTTTCGAAGTGCAGGCCATGTTTACGCAGTTTGTCGTGCAAGGTTTTACGCGGCACACCCAAGGCCTCAGCCAGGCTTCGCAGGGAGCTGTGGGAGCGTTCTAGCTCGGCCGCAATCAAACTTTTTTCAAAGTGTTCAACCTGATCGCTCAAGCGGCCGCCCACCTCATCGTCAGCCATGGGGTTGCCCTCGCGCGCGCCATCATCGAGGGCCAACTCCAGACCTAGCGCAAAGCGCTCAGCGACGTTTTGAAGCTCACGCACATTGCCCGGCCAGGTGTGGCGCAGCAACAGTGCGCGTTGCGCCGGTTGCAGCGCATTGGGCGTCAAGCCGTGGCGGACGCTGGCTTCGTCGGCAAAATGCTGGAACAGCATCAGCACGTCTTCACCCCGCTCACGCAGGGGCGCAATGCGCAGCGGTGCAACATTGAGACGGTAATACAAATCGGCGCGGAATCGCCCTTGATCGGCCGCCTGGCGAAGGTCTTCTTTGGTGGCTGCAATCACTCGAATATCCAGCGCAATCAGCTGATTGCCACCCAAGCGTTCAACCACCCGCTCTTGCAGCAGGCGCAACAGTTTGACCTGGACATCCAGGCTCATGCTTTCTATTTCATCAAGGAACAAGGTGCCGCCATTGGCAAACTCGAATTTGCCAATACGTCGCTTTTGCGCACCCGTGAAGGCGCCCGGCTCATGGCCAAACAGTTCACTTTCAACCACCGACTCGGCCAGCGCCCCCGCGTTGATCGCTACAAAGGGTCCATTGCGTCTGCTCGACAGGTCATGCAATGCCCTGGCGACCACTTCCTTGCCTGAGCCGGTTTCGCCCAAAATCAGCACGTCGGCTTTGGTCGCTGCCAGCGCCCCAATTTGTTCACGCAGGCGCAGCATGGGGGGGGACAGCCCCACCAATCGGGTGCTCAGTGACTGGCGATCACTCAAGGCCAGGCGCAGGCTGCGGTTGTCCAGCACCAGCGCACGCAGGGCCAGCGCGCGGCGCACGCTGTCGAGCAACGCGTCGCTGGCAAAGGGCTTTTCCAGAAAGTCGTAGGCGCCCGACCGCATGGCTTGTACCGCCAGCGGAACATCGCCGTGGCCGGTGATCAGCAGCACTGGCAGGTCTGGGTCTTGAGCATGGAGCTGGGTTAGCAACTCAAGGCCGTCCATGCCCGGCATACGAATATCGCTGACCACGACCCCTGGCCAGTCACGGCCAACACGGTCGGCAAGGCCGGTGGCTTGAGCCAGAGGCAAGACCTTAAGCCCGGCCAGGTCCAGTGTTTGATACAGGGCCTGACGCAGATGCGGGTCATCATCGATCAGGATGACCTGTACGGTCGGGTCAATGGGTTGGCTCATGATCTGGAGTCCTCACTGGCTTGCAAACTCACGCCCGGCGCTCCAGCGCGCAGTCGTAAGGTAATTAAGGCGCCGCCTTCCTTGTGGTTGGCGAACAGGAGTTCACCCCCAAAGGCACGGATCAGCGTGTCGCAGATAGCCAGTCCAAGCCCCAAACCCTGCGTTCGGGTTTTGGTGGTATAGAACGGCTCACCAGCCCGCCCCAAGGCTTCCAGGCAAAACCCCGGGCCGTTATCGCGAATGTAGACCGTGACGCCCTGTTCGGTGGCTTGGGCACTCAACCACAAGCGGCGCGGCGGGCCTTTTTCGGTCAAGGCATCCAGTGCATTGGCCAATAAGTTGCCCAAGACTTGGCGCAAGCGCGTTTCACCTGCCTCGACCCACAGGGTGGCCGCGGGCAGGTCGCGAATCAACTCAACTTCCATGCTGCGTCGCCGCTTGGCCAGTAATGCCAACGCATCGTCCAGCGCCGGTTGCAAGGCAACACTTTCCGGCGCATGCCGATCACGCCGGGCGAAGGCGCGCAGATGGGCAATGATCGATGACATGCGTCCGGTCAGTTCGTTGATCAGCTTGAGGTTGCCGCGAGCGTCGTCGAGGCGCTGGTGATCGAGTAATACTTCGGCGTTTTCAGCGTAACTGCGGATAGCGGCCAGCGGTTGATTGAGCTCGTGGCTGATGCTGGCCGACATGGTGCCGAGCGCTGACAGCTTGCCCGACTGCACCAGATCGTCCTGGGCGCGCACCAGCTCTTGCTGCGCCTGCTCGCGCTCCAGCACCTCTTTACGCAGCCGCTGGTTAAGCCCTTCGAGGTCGCTGGTGCGTTCGGCCACACGCATTTCCAGTTCTCGACGCGCCTTGCCTTCGAAAGCGATGCGGTCCAGATAGTGGCGTCGGCGTTGCATCATCAAGCCGATGAGCAACACGATCACCAACAAGGTGGCGGCGCCAATGGCCACCACGGTACGCACCGGACGGTCGATCAGTGTGCGTGGGGCGAGAATATTGACGCGCCAGCCGGTTTCGTCGATTTCCTGGGTTTGCACCAGCCAGGCATTCCAGTTCAGGTTGAGCGGCTGCGGGTCGCGTGTCGGGTAGGGCAGGATGGCAAATATATCCTGACGCTCCGCCGGGCTGAGTTCGCGGGTGGCTCTGAAACGCCACTCTGGGCGAGAAGTTAGAATGACCACGCCATTATTGTCGGTCGTCAGCAATTGCTCGGGTGTGTTGCCCCACAATTGCTCGGTGTGATCCAGGTCGACCTTGACCACCAGAACCCCGATGTTCTTGTCGTCGTCGAGTATCGGTGCGGCGAAGTAATAGCCGCGCTTGCCCGAGGTGGTGCCCAGCCCGAAGAATCGCCCCAGTTTGCCTTGCATCGCCTCGCTGAAGTAGGGACGAAAAGCGAAATTACGCCCGATAAAACTGTCGCTTTTATCCCAGTTGGAGGCGGCCAATGTATCGCCATGGGCGTCGATCAAGTACATGACCACGGCACCGGTCTGGTTGCTGATGTCTTTAAGCAGCTCATTGGCCCGGGCCTGAACCTGCGGGTTTTCCGGGTCGGCGAGTACGGCGCGCAGATCAGGCAACTCACCGAGAATTTGCGGCAGCACCTCATAGCGATGCAGCGAACCCAACAGGTTAGCGACGTACAGGTCGAGGGTCTGCCGGTTTTGTCCGGCCAGTTCACTGCGGTAATAACGCTCGGCCAAGTGCTGGAGCGGCCACAGCAGGGGCGCCAGGCACAGCACCAGCAAGGCGAGGCTACGCCACCGGGGTCTATGAGGAACTGAGGGAGTCGTGATCATCAAATACATGCGCCGCAAGAGTACGGCGCAGTATACCCAGCCTTAATGCGAACCCCATTCTTTGTGGTGGCTACTGAGGCTGTGTTGGGGCTGAGTGGGTGATTTCACCGAAATACCAGCGTTGCCCACGAAACTCGCTCTCCAACCCGTCAAGCGCTTTGCATTCAAGTGAAAGCCCAATGCATTGCATGCCTTCGGGGATCTTCAGGCCCCATTGTTCGGCGAGGTTTTGATCGGTAATCGGTTGGCTATGGCAATGTTGATCGTGCGACGGTTGCATATGCGCGCGGTGATAATCCCGGTCGGTGTAAATGCAGACCTCGCTGGAGAACATGTCCGGCAGGGCGATTGAGGCAACCACCAGGCAATCGGGTGCATCGCTGGGGCGGGCGTCGATCAAGTGTTGGCAGGCGTTGATTAACTGTTGCGCACACTGGCTGCGAATAGCGTCTGTGGCTTGTTTACCTTCAACCAGGGTGGCCAGCACGGGAATCTTGAAGTTGCGATAGCGCAAGGATTGAGCGAGGTCGTCGGGGAAGTAGTTTTTGAAGCTGTTGGCCCAGCGTGACAACGCTTTGAGCCGCCTTGTCACGCCCCGAACCTTTTTGTTGCTGAACGCTATTCGCCGCATGATGGTAAATCCGTCTAGGTGAGTGCGATGCCCTGAAGAGCACCGACCCTATCCGAATTTTTGCGTTAAAAAAGTCACGCCCGTAGAAATCAGAAGCGTCCTACGCCAATTTAAGCTTGTAGTGGCTCAAGCTTTTCATTGCCGGAGCCACCACGCGGTTAGCGTTGCTCAGCGACACATTCGCTCAGAGCTGTACGCCAATCGGGCTGGGTGACACCCCATTCACGGCCCAAGCGGCTGCAATCCAGACGCGAGTTCTGAGGCCGGGCAGCCGGCGTCGGATAAGCGCTGGCAGGGATCGGTTTGAGCGCAGCGCAGGGTTTGTCCGCTGCGATCAGCGGCTCGGCGATGGCTTGGGTAAAACCGAACCATGAGGTCTCGCCTTGTGCGGTGAGGTGGTAAACCCCCCAGGCGCCGGCCTGACCTGTTCGCCAGCGTTCAATCAGCGCGCGCGTGCTTCGGGCAATGGTTCCCGCCCACGTCGGCGCGCCAATCTGATCAGCCACCACGCCCAGCTCAGGCCGTTCTTGCAGCAAACGCTGCATGGTCAGCAAGAAGTTTTTGCCGTGGGTGGAGTACACCCAGCTGGTGCGCAAGATCAGATGCTGGGCGCCTGTGGCGGCAATGGCGCGCTCACCCGCGAGCTTGCTTTGGCCGTAAACGCCCAATGGGTTAGGGGTGTCATCTTCAGTGTAAGGGGCGGGTTTAGTGCCATCGAACACATAGTCGGTGGAATAGTGAATCAACGGAATGCCCAGTGCTGCCGCTTCTTCAGCGAAGACGCCGGGCGCGGTGGCATTGATTGCAAATGCCAGTTCAGGCTCGCTCTCAGCCTTGTCCACCGCGGTATGAGCCGCCGCGTTGATGATCAGGTCGGGTTTGTGGGCCCGAACGTGCTCGCGGATGTGCTCGGGCTGGCTCAGATCAAGCTCGTCGCGACCCAATACAATCAGCTCGCCAAGCCCGGCAAGCTGCTTTTGCAGCTCGATGGCGACTTGACCGGTTTTGCCGCTGATAAGGATTTTCAGAGGCGGGGTGCCGTGGTTCATGCCAGCAGATCCTTGGGCTCGGTGAACCCCAGACGCTGACCTTGATAGCTGCCATCTTGAACGTGCTGGCACCATTCAAGGTTGTCCAGGTACCACTGCACGGTTTTGCGCAGGCCGGTTTCAAATGTCTCTTCGGGCACCCAACCCAACTCGCGTTCGATCTTGCTGGCGTCGATGGCGTAGCGCTGGTCATGGCCCGGACGGTCTTTGACGAATGTGATCAAGTCAGCGAACTGCGCGACGCCTTCAGGGCGTGCTGGCGCCAGTTCTTCGAGCAGCGTGCAAATGCCGCGTACCACGTCAATGTTGGTTTGTTCGTTGTGGCCGCCAATGTTGTAGGTCTCGCCGACCACCCCTTCGGTCACCACTTTGAACAGCGCACGGGCGTGGTCTTCTACAAACAGCCAGTCACGCACTTGCAGGCCGTTGCCATACACCGGCAGCGGTTTGCCCGCCAGGGCGTTGAGAATAACCAGCGGGATCAGCTTTTCCGGGAAGTGGAAAGGGCCGTAATTGTTCGAGCAATTGGTCAGCAATACCGGCAAGCCGTACGTGCGGTTCCAGGCGCGTACCAGATGGTCGGAGGCGGCTTTACTGGCCGAGTACGGTGAGCTGGGTGCGTAAGGGGTCGTTTCGGTGAACAGATCGTCGACACCGTGAAGATCGCCATACACCTCGTCAGTCGAAATATGGTGAAAACGGAATGCGCTTTTGGCGGGCTCTGGGAGTGTCAGCCAATAGGCGCGAGTGGCTTCCAGCAGGCTATAGGTGCCCAGAATGTTGGTCTGGATAAAGTCCGACGGGCCATCGATAGAGCGGTCAACGTGCGACTCGGCCGCCAAGTGCATGATGGCTTGGGGCTGGAAGCGCTCGATCACGGCGCTGACGGCGTTCTGATCGACGATATCCGCCTGGACGAACTCGTAGCGGGTGTCGGTGGCAATGCTTTGCAGCGATTCAAGGTTACCGGCGTAAGTCAACTTATCGAGGTTGAGCACTTCGTGCGCAGTGTTCTGGATCAGATGACGGATCAGCGCTGAACCAATAAAACCGGCGCCGCCGGTGACTAAAATACGCATGTGGATATTCCTTATTCCCTGATGGACTGCAAACGTGAGGCGCATAGCTTGTGGGCAGTCCGGATGCGGTGCAAGTACAAGACGTCAGAACAGTCGCGTCTTTGACTGCCCAGGCGTGACAGGCGCGTCACAAAATAGATTTATATCGGTAATATTCAGTTTATTTTTATTTAATAATTGATTAGTCCGTTTTATTGCGGATATTTATCGACTATAAAGACGCCTATAGTTGATGCACGCCAGGCTCGTGTCCACATTTCAGAAATGTCGCCTGTGAAATTCCCCTTTGGCCGCCTTCAGGAGCCCCGATTTCGATGACTACTTTGCACAGTTCACCCCGCGCTGACGGTTTTCACATGCCCGCAGAATGGGCGCCGCAGACCCAAACCTGGATGATCTGGCCAGAGCGTCCGGACAACTGGCGTCTGGGCGGCAAGCCTGCGCAAGCCGCGCATGTGGCTGTCGCCAAGGCCATTGCACGCTTCGAACCGGTGACCGTCGGCGTATCGGCGGGTCAATACGAAAATGCCAGGGCGCAGCTGGATATGCCCAATATTCGTGTCGTCGAAATGTCCAGCGATGATGCGTGGGTACGTGACAGCGGCCCCACCTTTGTGATCAACAATAAGGGTGAAGTGCGTGGTGTGAACTGGGACTTCAATGCGTGGGGCGGTTTTGAGGGTGGTTTGTACTTCCCGTGGAACCGCGACCAGCAAGTGGGCAGCAAGGTGCTGGAAATTGAACGGTGCTCGCGTTATTACACCGAGGGTTTTGTTCTGGAAGGTGGCTCCATTCACGTCGATGGCGAAGGCACGCTGATCACCACGGCGGAGTGTTTGATGAACCGTAACCGTAACCCGCACTTGTCGCGCGAGGAGATTGAAGACGTCCTGCGTTCCAATCTGGCTGTGGATAAAATTATCTGGTTGCCGGACGGCTTGTTCAACGATGAAACCGACGGGCATGTGGATAACTTCTGCTGTTACGTTGCGCCGGGTGAAGTGTTATTGGCTTGGACGGACGACGAACGCGACCCAAACTATGTGCGCTGCCACGCGGCGATGAACGTGTTGCTGACCAGCACCGATGCTAAAGGTCGCCCGTTTGTGGTGCACAAAATGCCGATTCCGGGGCCGATTCATGCCACTCAGGAAGAGTGCGATGGCGTCGATAAAGTGGCGGGCAGTCAGGATCGCAATCCGTCCGAGCGTTTGGCCGGTTCTTACGTGAACTTCCTGATCGTTAACGGCGGCATTATCGCCCCCAGCTTTAACGACCCGATGGACGCGCAAGCCAAAGTCATTTTGCAAAACCTCTTCCCGCAACACGAAGTGGTCATGGTGCCGGGCCGCGAGTTGCTGCTGGGCGGCGGAAACATTCACTGCCTGACTCAACAGCAACCCGCGCCGCACAAAGCATAATAGGCGATACAACATGAGTAGCCGTTGACGCGGAACGAAGGCCGCGACCGCTTCGCGCTCGATCGCAGCCTTCGGCAGCGGCTACAGGTTAAGGATTGCTGTAGCCGCTGACGAGGAACGAAGGCTGCGATCGGCGGCAAAGCCGTCGTAAAACCTGACGCACCGACATGTGCCATTTTGCGACTACAGGTAATGCCCAAGCCTAATCATCAGTCACACTTTCTGTCATTTGCAGCTAAGTGAAACTATCTCCTGCCAATTAACAATTTTTTCACGAAATTGACACCTCGCCTTCACGACGGATAGGATTCGCGCCAACGCCTGTGGCGCAAAGCCATACACCAACTTTTTGGAAGACCGGCACTGAAACTGAGTGCGGGTCTTTTTTGTTTATGTGAAGCAACCACCACTCAATGTTTCAGCTTGAAATCCACAGCGCGCTCTATTCAGAAATAAGGAAAATAATATGTACAAAAAACGAATAGGCCTTATCGCTTTGGGCGTACTCAGTGCTACCCAAGCCATGGCTAATGATCAAGCTGATGCAAAAGGTTTTGTAGAAGACAGCCACCTCGATGTCCTGGCGCGTAACGCCTACATCAGCCGTGACTACAAAAACCACAAACAAGATAAAGCCGAATGGGGCCAAGGCTTTCTCGGCACCTTCACCTCGGGCTTTACTCAAGGCACCGTGGGCGTGGGTGTAGATGCTTTTGGTATTTACGCATTGCGCCTGGACGGCGGCCGCGGTAACAGCGGCGCGGGTGGTATCGACTTCTTTAAGCAAGGTGACAGCGGCAAAGCCGCGCGCGACATTGCTAAAGCGGGCGCTGCGGTCAAAGTGCGCGTCTCCAACACCGTGCTCAAGTACGGTGATCAAATGCCGGCCCTGCCGGTATTGATGTACGACAATTCGCGTCTGATGCCTGAAAGTTACACCGGCACCCTGTTGACCTCCAAAGAGATCGACGGCCTTGAGTTGAATGTCGGTCGTTTCACCGCCGAATCGCGTAAAAGTGCCGAGGGCCGCGACAGTGGTGACCTGAAACGCATCGACGTATTCGGCGGTAGCTACAAGTTCACCGACAACTTCACGGCGTCGCTGTACGGCTCCGAAATGAAAGAAGAGCTGCGTAAGCAATACCTGGGCATGACCTACGTACTTGCGTTGCCAGACAAACAGTCGCTGACGTTTGACTTCAACGGCTACCGTACGCACCTCAACGAAGACTATGCCCGTGATGTGCTGAAGCTTGACGGTCAGGACAACAAGATCTGGAGCTTGGCGAGCACCTACGCCTTTGACGCGCATACCGTGACCTTGGCGTTCCAGAGCAGCACCGGCGAAATCGGCTACCCGTACGGCGGCTACCGCAATGCGGAAGGCGTGGGCGATGGCGGCAATACCATCTTGCTGGCCAACTCATACTGGTCGGACTTCAACGCCAAAGACGAGCGTTCGTGGCAGTTGGGTTACGGCTTCGACTTCGGCTCCGTAGGCATTCCGGGTCTGACTTACAACATTGCTTACGTACGCGGCACCAACATCGACGACGGCACAGGCCGTGGTCGTGGCACCGAGCGTGAAATCTTCAACCAGGCGAAATACGTTGTGCAAAGCGGCCCGGTTAAAGACATGAGCGTGCGCCTGCGTGGTTCGTGGTTGCGTGTGTCGAACAACGCCAGCGCCTACAACGTCGGCGGCAACGAAGTGCGTGTGTATGTTGATTACCCGATCAGCATTTTCTGATGCTACCGGCCTGACAGACAGGCTGGACATCTGAATAAAAAACGCCCCGTTCGGGGCGTTTTTTTTGCCTGATCGTAGCCGTTGTCTTACATCGCGTTGGCTAGTGATTTTTTAGCTTCTAGGGCGTCTTTGGCTTTCTTTTCGCTGTCGGCGGTGATGTAGTTGATGGTCATGTTGAACGCCATATAGATAGCCGAGGCGATCAAAACAGTTAAAAAACCATCCAGCATTGGGCTGTTTACGCTGATTTGGTTTTGGAAGGCCGTAGGCAAAGCAAGGTAAAAACTTTCGTTATCGGTGCTTTTGTACGCGTAGACACAGAGGGCTAATTTGAAAAGAGACGCTGCGAATAGAAGGGTGTTGAACAGAGATTTGAAAACATCTCTGACGAAGTATCGTGAATAATTAGCGCTGATGGTTCGATCGACAGGTTTTTTGAAGATGTAACACGTGAACAGGATGAGTAATCCACCGAGGCCAATAAGAATAAAGAAAGAAAGCACCAGCATATCCCTGTTTTCCCACACGAGAAAATACGTCAACACCGCACCAAACACCGCGCCTATGAGGCTGCTTGCTGTCTTTTTCAAAACAGACCACCAAATATCCGTACCTTCAATCTTCTTCATCTGTGTAGCTCCTTGTGAATATTGTTCTCGGCAACCGGTTAATGGGCAGCCTTCGTCCGTATCAGAGTCAGAAACGAAAAAACCCGCCAGAAGGCGGGTTTTTCGGGAGCTTCAAAGACTGTGAAAACTGTCTGTGAAGCTTTGTATGGTGCCGGCACCAAGAGTCGAACTCGGGACCTACTGATTACAAGTCAGTTGCTCTACCAACTGAGCTATACCGGCGTTATGGGCGACGAGTATACCCGGATGTTTGAGCTTGTAAACCCCTGATAACAGACTATTTTTACTCTTTCGTCGGCAGGCCCGAAAAATCGAACTTCTGACGGCTGTCTTTTTCATACCTGTACAGGGTTTGAGGAGCGCAAGCGCCATGACTGAAGTGATCACTGCCCACGATTTGGGCATCACGCTGGACGCCAAAGATGAGTGCGCCTTGTTCAAATGGTTTGTGGCCAGCTTTTTGATGGGCAAGCGGATTCAGGCCCCTATTGCGGCCAAGGCTTACCACGTGCTGGTGAATGAGCATGGGTGCGACTCGCCAGACCGTCTGGCCCGACTGTCCCATCGCCAACTGGTGGCGATTCTCGGCAAGGCCCATTACGTGCGCTATGACGAGTCCACGGCCACCCGCCTGTCCGCGTTGGCCCTCAAACTGGTCAATGAGTACGGCGGTAGTTTCAGTTCGCTGTATAGCGCCAATAATGATCGGCAGGCCTTCGAGCGCCGTTTACTTGAGTTCGACGGGGTTGGGCCTAAAACCGTAGAAATTTTCATGCGTGACGCCGCACCGGTGCTGTTTTGAGCGGCGTCTTCATTGGCTGTGCCGGCTGGAGCATCGGGCGAGACCATTGGCCACGGTTCGCGGAGCAGGGCACTCATTTGCAGCGCTATGCGGGGCAATTTTCAGCCGTGGAAATCAATAGCTCGTTTTACCGCCCTCATCGGCCGCAAACGTATAAACGATGGGCAGACAGCGTAGGGCCGGATTTTCGTTTTTCGGTCAAACTGCCGCGCAGCATCACCCATGAGCGACGCCTGAAAGATTGTGAAGGTCTGCTGGATGACTTTTTTTCGCAATGCAGCCATCTGGGCGATCGGCTGGGGTGTGTGCTGGTGCAGTTGCCGCCGTCATTGGTCTATGACGCACACGTCGCGCAGGCGTTTTTGCAAGCAGTGCGTGCTCGCTACGCAGGGGCATTGGCGCTGGAGCCCAGGCATGATTCGTGGGTGGCGGCTGATGCATTGATGTGCAGCCTGCACATCGCTCGCGTCGCTGCCGATCCAGCGGTGTTGAGCGCTGGCGTTGAGCCGGGGGGCTGGACGGGGCTGCAATATTGGCGCTTGCATGGTTCGCCGCGCATCTACCACAGCGAGTATGGCGCGGCGCGGCTTCAGGCCTTGGCGCGTCACGCACGGGCGAGGTCAGCCAACGAGTATTGGTTTATTTTCGACAACACTGCCAGCGGGCATGCCATCAGTGATGCGTTGACCTATCAAACCGAATGCTCAGGCTTGCTGAACCCCAGCTCAAACAGTGTGCCGTGAGCATCGCTGCGCACCTGCACCTGGCCGCCATGCAGGTGCATGATTGACTGCACAATCGCCAGTCCCAGCCCACCCGAGTCGCCCGGTTGGGCGCGTGACGGGTCGACCCGGTAGAAGCGATCAAACAGCTTGTCGAGATGTTGCGTGGCAATCGGTTGGCCGAGGTTGTGCACGCCCACCCAGCACATCGCCTCATCATCGCGGCGTTGCAAGTGCAGGGTTGAACCCGCTTGGGCATGGCGCACGGCATTGGCCAGCAGGTTGCCCAGTGCCCGTTGCAACAGTTGCTGATCGGCCACCAGTGAGCCAGTGAGCTGATTCTCGATGTTCAGTTGGCGATCTTCGGCCAGCGCCTCGAAGTAATCACAGAGCTCGGCACCCACGTCATGCAGATCCAGCGTTTGCAGGTGCAGGGGGCGTTGGCCGTGTTCAGCGCGAGCGAGAAACATCAGGTTTTCGGCCATTCGGTTAAGACGCTCGTATTCCTCGATATTTGAGGCCAGCACGTCCTGATACTCGGCAGGACTGCGAGGTTGATTCAAGGCCAGGCTGTTGCTGCCCAGCAGGTTATGCAGAGGCGTACGGATTTCATGGGCCAGATCCGCCGAGAACTGCGATAACCGCGCAAAGCTGTCTTCAAGGCGCGCCAGCATGGCATTCAGCGCCTGTACCGGCTCCTTGAGCTCAGTCGGCACCGCATCGGCGGGCATGCGCTGATCAAGGCTGCGCGGGTCGATGCCGCGCATGCTTTGCGCCAGTTCGCGCAGGGGCAAGAGGCCGCGGCGCAAGAGCAGCAAGCCCAGCCCGAACGCCACCAAGGCGCCCAGTCCCACCGCGGCATATAAGCGCAGACGGTAGCTGGCGAGCATGTGCTCACGTTCATCAAGGCGTTTACCGACCAGCACGCTAAGGGTTTCACCGGCGGGGCCTTGAGCGACCCCGGCCAGTACGATCATGGCGTCCACGGTATGAATGTCGCTGCGTTGGGGCGCCTGTGCCTGAGCAATGGCGGGCACATTGGGCAAAGGTTGTTGATGCGGGTTAATGGCAATCAGCGGGCTACCATCTTCGCGCGCTACCCGCAGCACGCTGTCCACGTTGCCCAGCATGTTCTGGTACAGCCGTGGGCGCTCTTGCAGGGCCTCCAGGCTGTCGCTGTCATGCAACAGGGCGCGTACCTGCTCAAGGCGACCGAGTAACGCCTGATCGTCGCGAAAGGCCAGTTCTGACGCAAGCGAGCGATACAGAAACACCCCGACCACACTCAGGACTAAGGCGCAGGTCAGTGCAATCGCCAGGGCCAGACGCCAGGCGATGGATTTACTCATCGGGGGCTTCCAGCTGATAGCCGACGCCGCGCACGGTATGAATCAATTTGGGCATGTAAGGGTCGTCGACTTTGGAGCGCAGGCGGCGCACAGCCACTTCGACCATGTTGGTGTCACTGTCGAAGTTGAGGTTCCAGACCTGAGAGGCGATCAAGGTGCGCGATAACACCTCGCCCTGGCGGCTGGCCAGCAGTTGCAAGAGCGCGAACTCTTTGTTGGTCAGGCTGATACGTTGTCCGCCCCGGCTGACGCGACGTCGCAGTACGTCAATCTCAAGGTCGGCAATGCTGTAGGACTCGGCTTCGCGCATTGGGCCGCGTCGCAGCAACGTGCGCACCCGCGCCAGTAATTCGGCAAAGGCAAAGGGCTTGAGCAGATAGTCATCGGCGCCCAGTTCGAGGCCGCGAACGCGGTCTTCGATGGCGTCTTTGGCGGTCAGAAACAGCACTGGCGTAGCCCCGCGCTGGCGAATCAGTTGCAGCAATTGCCAGCCATTAAGGCCCGGTAGCATGACGTCGAGGATGATCAGGTCATATTCCTGCTGCTCAATAAAGTAACGGCCGTCCAGCCCGTTCAGCGCTACATCGACTGCAAAACCTGACTCTTTAAGGCCTTTGGCCACGAACTCTGCCGTCTTGGCTTCGTCTTCCACCACTAACAAACGCATCGCACACCTCGATCAATCGTCTGCACAGGCTAGGCGTGTTCACCCGGGTTGCCTATTACAAACTTGTAATCCAACTGACGGGGTTCTGACGGAGGTCACTGGTTAAGGTGGACGCATTCGAACAGGAGTGTGCTCATCATGTTGAAAACCCTACTGATATGGACTGCCCTGGGTGTAACGGGCAGTGCGATTGCCGCGCCGAATCTGGTGCGCCATGCCGACCTGGATCTGGCCACCGCCCGTCAACTGGCCGACGCCGCGCTCACACAGTGCACCGGTGCGCTGACCGTGCTGGACCGGGGCGGCAATGTACTGGCGGCCATGCGCCCGGAAGGTGTTGGCCCGCACAACTTGTTGGCCAGCCAGCGCAAGGCCTACACCGCACTGTCGACCAAAACCCCGACCCGGCTGTTTGCCGAGCGTGCCCGCACCAACCCTGAAGCGGCCAACCTCAACTCCATTGCCGAGTTGCTGTTGTTGGGCGGCGGTGTGCCGTTGTTTGCTGACAGTGAACTGGTAGGTGCCCTGGGGATAGCCGGCGCGGGAGGCGCGGAGCAAGACGAAGCGTGCGCAATCAAAGCCGCTGAACAGATTGGCCTGAAAGCTCAACGCTGAGTTGAGCGTTTTTTAACCATTACTTGAGGATGAACCATGAATACTTTGCGAATGACCGTAGCGGCTTTGGGCCTGAGCGCCTTCTCCAGCCTGGTATTGGCGGCAGGTAACCCGTTGAGCGTGCACGTGCTTAATCTGGAGAACGGCCTGCCTTCACCGGGCGTGAACGTGACGCTGGAAAAACACGTGGGCAAGGACTGGCAGGCGTTGTCTCAGGGCGTGACCAACGAACAAGGGCGCATTGGCGAATTGTTTCCGGCCAAGCAAGCGCTGGAGGCAGGCGAGTATCGTGTGGTGTTCAAAACGGGCGAGTATTTCAAAAAGGTTGGGCGTGACACTTTCTTCCCGGAAATTCCGGTGATTTTTGAAGTGAAGAATGTGGACCAGCATTACCACATTCCGTTGTTGCTCAGCCCGTATGGTTTCTCGACCTATCGCGGGTCGTAGTAGCACCCTCACCCCAGCCCTCTCCCCAAGGGAGAGGGAGCTGATCGGCTTTTGCCTTTAGTTCCCTCTCACTCCGGGAGAGGGCTAGGGTGAGGGCAGGCCTTGAAGTTATCCACAGCGCTGGGCCAGCACCATCAAATTACGCGGCGTCAGCTGGCTGTCGCAAAACTCGCCGACCTGCACGTCGTAGCCGTTTTCACGCAGGTACAACGCTCGATCCAGCACCAGCCATACCTCCAGCGGACGGCGGAACAGCCCGCGCACCAGTTCGAGATTGCGCACCTGCGCCAGTCGCTCCCAGCCTGCAGCTTCCAATGCCGCCCAGTCTTCGTCGCCTGCTGTGGATAACTGCTTGAGCGCCGCCAAGTCCTCGCAATACTGCGCAAATGGCTTGTTTAGCCAGGCGCTGGGCAGTGAGGGTGTGGGTAAGTAGTCATCACAGCCACGTCGCTGGCGCTGCCACAGATCAAACCCCAAGCGCCGCGCCATCGACTCATCGCGCTGACGCCGTACACGGCTACCGGCCGTTACGGTTTCACTCATGGGCAAGCTCAAGTCTTCTTGCGACAAACGTAACGTTGACGATTTGGCGGCTGTGGACAACGGCTGATAATGCGACGCCGCAATCCGGTTGTAGCAGCAAGGCGATACGGCAAGTTGTGCACAGCCCGCAGCGCTGGCCAGTTGCAGTAGCCGCACATGCAAATCGCCACAGGCATGCAGCGCCACCGGCGTCATCTGCGCGGTGAGCTGTAACGCTGCATCGGCAAGCAGCACATCCTGCTGCACATGCCGGGCAGGCAAATGATGGCGCTGGCTCAGTTGCTGGCCGGATTTGATCAGCACCGGGTCGTATTCCAGGCACGTCAGGTGCTGGCCGGGGCGGAGTAACCGACGGCCCAAATGGCCCTTGCCTGCGCACCAGTCGAGCCAGTGATCAGGGGCGTGTTGGAAACTCAGACGTTGCGCGAAGGCTTCGATTTGCTGCCATTTGCGGCCCGGCACGTCCACCTGCAAGCGCTGGGGGGCGGGCGTGAGCGGGTGTGCAGGCAGTCGCGGCATTGCGCTCAAGGCAAGCGAGGTCGCCGCCCATTCAGAGAACGGCGCCGGCGCGATTAAATCGTGTGGGGTGTTATGGCTGGCTTCGGCATCTTGCAGCGAACGCTGGCGCAGCCACCGTGACAGGTGCGGGTGGTGCGCTTCCCACGGCACATTCAACTGTGTGAATGGCCGTGGGCGCCACAGGTACTGGTGATCACGCAGGTACGTGTCCAGTGCCTCGAAGTGGGCGAGCAGATCAGCGCCCTTGGCAGGCATCGACGCGCAACCAGCGCTCCAGCAGCTTGAAGCCTTGAATCAATACAAACGACATCACCAGATAAATCAGTCCGGCAATCAGGAACATGTCCACCGTCTGGTACGTGCGGGCAATGATGGTGCGGGTCATGCCCGTCAGTTCCAGCAGGGTCACGGTGCTGGCCAGCGAGCTGGCCTTGAGCATCAGGATCACTTCATTGCTGTACGCCGGCAGGCCGATGCGTGCAGCTCGGGGCATCACGATATGCACCAGCGTTTTGAAGCGCGACATGCCCAACGCACGAGCAGCCTCGATTTCACCCGGCGGAATGGCCTGAATCGCGCCACGCAGAATCTCGGCGATATAGGCCGCCGTGTGCAGCGTCATGGTAATAACCGCGCACCAGAATGGACTGCGCAGATAGGGCCACAACACGCTGTCACGCACCGCTTCAAACTGCCCGAGGCCGTAATAGACCAGAAACAACTGAATCAGCAGCGGCGTGCCGCGGAAGAAAAAGATGTAGGCATACGGCAACGAGCGCACGTACCACAGCTTGGATGAGCGGGCGATGCCCAGCGGAATGGCGACGATCAAACCGGCGATGACCGAGATCGCCGTCAGTTCCAGCGTCAAGGTTGCACCTTGAATCAGCTTGGGCAGCCACTTGATGAAGAGTTCCAACAACATTACGTTCTCCTCACGAAGCCGCGCGCCGCGCGTTTTTCAAGCACGTGCATCGTGCCCATGGCCAGTACGGTCAGGCCCAGGTACATCACGGCAGCCACCATGTAGAAGGTGAACGGGTGTTTGGCGAAGGTCACGGCGTTTTGCGCCTGACGCATGATTTCTTCCAGTCCGATAACCGACACCAGCGCGGTGTCTTTCATCAGGATCATGAACAGGTTGCCCAGCCCGGGCAGGGCGATGCGCCACATTTGCGGCAACACCAGCCGAGTGAAAATACGCGGCTTGGACAGGCCCAGTGCCATGCCCGCTTCACGGTGGCCTTTGGGGATGGCCAGAATGGCGCCACGAAACACTTCGGTGGCATAGGCACCAAAGCACAGGCCCAGCGCGATTACACCCGCAGCGAAAGCGCTCAGGGTGAGGTCCGGCATACCGATGAACTCACCGATAGCGCGAACGGCGTTGACGCTGCCAAAGTAGATCAGCAGTACCCAAAGCAGCTCGGGAACGCCGCGAACCAGCGTCGAATAGGCGCCGCCCAACCACTTAAGGGGTTTGTAGGGGGACGTTTTGGCCAGTGCACCGAGCAGCCCGAGCACCAGGCCCAGGCACAATGCGGCAAGTGCCAGTTTGACGGTCATCAGCGCGCCAGCGGCAAGCGCCGGGCCGAATCCGTATAAATCGATAGTCATAGGTTAGGCAGGCTTTGCTAGGGACCGGTGCTGCGCAAGGCAGCACCGGTCAGGCAGATCATTCAATGCTGAATGGGAAATACTTGTCGTTGATCTTCTTGTAGGTGCCGTCTTCTTTGATTTCTTTGAGTGCAAGGTTCAACTTGGAGCGCAATTCGCTTTCGCCTTTACGCAGAGCAATACCGACCTTGTCGTCTTCGTTGATCGGCTCACCTTTGAACTCGTAGTCCTTGCCCGCCGGGTCATCCTTCAACCAACCATAGATCGCGTACTTGTCAGCCAGCAGCGCATCTACACGGCCTGAGGACAAGTCGAGATAAGCGTTTTCCTGGGTGTCATACAGCGCGATGTCATCGCCTACGTTATCTTCCAGCCATGTTGCGGCCTGAGTTGAACGTTGGGTGCCCAGCTTTTTGCTTTTCAGTGACTCGATATCGGTTTTGAAATCGACACCTTTTTTGGCCACGAATTGCTGCTTGTTGGAGTAGTACGGGTCTGTGAAGTCAACGGCCTGCTTGCGTTCATCGGTGATCGACAAGGACGAAACGATGAAGTCGTATTTCTTGGCGTTCAGGGCAGGGATGATGCCATCCCAGTCAGAGGTCACAACCTCGCACTCGGCTTTCATCTTGGCGCACAGGGCCATGGCGATGTCGTAGTCAAAACCGACCACTTGGCCACTGGCGTTCTTGTTGTTGAACGGCGGGTAAGCGCCCTCAATACCCACTTTGTACTTATCCACAGCCAAGGCATTGGCGCTGAACACCAGCGTGGCGGCAGCGGCCAGAAGAAGCTTTTTATAGTTCTGCATTCGTATTGCTCCGTTAGCGATTGCTGGACATGAATTGTTTGCAGCGCGCTGAAACCGGGTTGTCGAACACCTGTTCAGGCGACCCTTGCTCTTCGATCAGGCCCTGGTGCAAAAACACCACTTCGGTGGACACCTGACGAGCAAAGCCCATCTCATGGGTGACCAACAGCATAGTGCGGCCTTCTTCGGCGAGCGCGCGGATCACACTAAGTACTTCCTGGACCATTTCCGGGTCAAGCGCCGATGTCGGTTCATCGAACAGGATGACTTTGGGCTGCATGGCCAGCGTGCGAGCAATGGCGGCACGTTGTTGCTGGCCACCGGACAGCTCGGACGGATAGGCGTGGCGCTTGTCAGCAATGCCCACCTTGGCCAGCAAGGCTTCAGCCACCTCGATGGCTTCGGCTTTGCTCTGGCCCAACACACGCCGTGGCGCCTCGATAACGTTATCGAGGATGGTCATGTGCGGCCACAGGTTAAAGTTTTGAAACACAAAACCCAACTCACTGCGCATGCGATTGATCTGCTTGCCATCGGCCGCGACCAGTTCGCCATTTTTGGCTTTTTTGAGTTTGAGCGCTTCGCCGGCGACCAGGATCTGGCCCTCATGCGGGTTTTCCAGCAGGTTGATGCAGCGCAACAGGGTGGACTTGCCTGAACCGGAAGAACCCAGGATCGAGATCACGTCGCCGTCGCGTGCGGTCAGCGAGATCCCTTTAAGGACCTCAAGCTCGCCGTAGCGTTTGTGCAAGTTGCGGATTTCAAGCGCGGGCGTGGCCAAAGCCATGTGCGTTCCTCATTGTGTTCGGGTGCGAACCTGCGGTTGGGCGGCGTGCGTGGAGCCTGGCGCAGGCCAAGCTAGCATAAGGCCGCCAAGGCAACCAGCCGCCCTCGCAGCACAAAAAAGCGCCAAGGTTGTCGGGTGTCGCATCGCTACAGCAGACTGTCGCGTCGACAACAACCAACCTGTTATGCGCCGTTCGGCCAGACAGGTGTCGCGTAAAAAAGGTCGCGATGTTGCCAGCTTTGGCCCGGTGTTGGAAGCGCCAACCTACTAAAGGGTCAAGTTGTGCACCGCTTTTGGGCTATATAGGCCGTTTTGGGTATTTTTGGTGCATCTGGCACTCTGTAACTGAGTGTTACGGTAACGAATTCGCGAAAAACCATTTTTGTCAGGCGGTTGCAAGGGGCTACAGCCTCGTTGCAGCCCGCTAGAACTGTGCACTTGTCACATTTTGGCGCACTTATTGCGTCAATAATTTTAAACGCCCCGTAGGTTACTTTTTACGAGAAGGTAACGTTACACGGCGCTCGGAATGGCTTTCACTGCAAAGGTAGTCTCCATGAGCAATACGCAAACCTCTAACGACCTGGAGCAAGGGCTCAAGCCACGGCATGTCACCATGCTGTCAATTGCCGGGGTCATTGGTGCCGGCTTGTTTGTCGGCTCCGGACACGCAATTGCACAAGCGGGTCCTGCTGTGCTGCTGGCCTACGCCGCAGCGGGCACATTGGTGGTACTGGTGATGCGCATGCTGGCCGAAATGGCCGTTGCCTCACCGGACACCGGATCGTTCTCCACCTACGCCGACCGTGCCATCGGGCATTGGGCCGGTTTCACCATTGGCTGGCTGTACTGGTGGTTCTGGGTGCTGGTGATCCCGCTGGAAGCCGTCGCGGCCGCGACCATCCTGCATGCGTGGTTCCCGGGCACCGAAGTCTGGGTGTTTACCTTGGTCATCACCCTGTTACTGACCGCGACCAACCTGTTCAGCGTCAAAAACTACGGCGAATTCGAATTCTGGTTTGCGCTGGTCAAAGTGCTGGCCATTGTGGGCTTTATCATCTTGGGCGTGATGGCGATTTTCGGCCTGTTGCCGAACAGTCAGGTCAGCGGCGTGTCGCATCTGGTCGATACCATCGGCTTTATGCCTAATGGTCTGGGCGCGGTGCTTGCCGCCATGTTGACCACCATGTTCTCGTTTATGGGCACCGAAATCGTCACCATCGCGGCGGCGGAATCCAAAGACCCGAGCAAGCAAATCACCAAGGCCACCAACTCGGTGATCTGGCGGATTGGTTTGTTCTATCTGGTGTCGATTTTCATCGTTGTGGCCCTGGTGCCGTGGAACGATGCGGGCCTTGCACAATTTGGCTCCTACCAGACCGTACTCGATCGCATGGGCATTCCCAATGCCAAACTGATCGTTGATATTGTGGTATTGATCGCGGTCACCAGCTGCCTGAACTCGGCGCTGTACACCTCGTCACGCATGCTCTTCTCGCTCAGCAAGCGCGGTGACGCACCGGCTGCGGCCAAGCGCACCAACGCCAGCGGCACGCCTTACTGGGCCGTGATGATGTCCACAGGCGCAGCCTTTTTGGCCGTGTTCGCCAACTACGTGGCGCCGGCTGCTGTGTTCGAGTTCCTGTTGGCCAGCTCCGGTGCAATTGCTTTGTTGGTTTACCTGGTGATTGCCATTTCGCAACTGCGCATGCGTCAAAAACGGATGGCGCTGGGTGAGACCATCTCGTTCAAAATGTGGCTGTTTCCGGGCCTGACCTGGGCGGTGATCGTGTTTATCGTGGCGATTCTGACCGTTATGCTGTTTCAGGAAGCCCATCGGGTGGAAATCATGGCCACTGGGTTGCTGAGCATTCTGGTGGTGACGGCGGGTCTGTTGGTGGCACGCCGTCGGCGTATGGAGAGACTGGGGGCAACAGTACTCAGCTAAGCACAAGGACGGTGTAACGGTTGAGTGACGCAACAAGCCGCCACCCTTAGGGGTGGCGGCTTTTTTGTGGGTGCTAGCGGGGTGTCAGGCCGTTTTGGGCACCGTGAAGCGGAACTCGCTGCCTTCACCCAGCGTGCTTTCGGCCAGCAGATGGCCGCCGTGGGCCTTGATGATGCCCTGGGAGATATACAGGCCTAAGCCCGTGCCCAGTGCATTGCCTTCTTTGGCTGTCCAGTAACGGTCGAAGATGTGGGGCAACTGCTCCGGCGCAATGCCCTTGCCTGAATCGCGCACGCTGAAAACAATGTCATTGCCATTGGCCATCGCGACCACACCGATCTTGCCTTGTGCCGGGGTGAACTTGATCGCATTACCGATCAGGTTGGACAGCACTTGAAACAGGCGCTCAGGGTCGGCATGCATTTTCAGATCCGGCTCGGCGTGAAAGGTCAGCTCCACAGCCTTCTCCAGCGCCAGCGGCGTAAGCAACGAGAACGCCTCTTCGAAAATCTGACTTACGTCCAGCGATTGCGGGCTGATGGTGTAGCGCCCGGCTTCGATCTTGGAGGTGTCGAGCAAATCATCGAGCAGCACACTCATGCGGTTGCTGGCCTGCTGCATGGTGTCGATGGCCGAGGTAATGCGCCTAGAGGTGTGTGGGCCGTTGTTGCTGAAAGCTTTTTGCATCATGCCGCACAGCATCGAAATGATGGTCATGGGGTTGCGCAGGTCATGTGACACCACGGCCACCAGCTCATCACGCGCCCGAACCGCCGCCTGCTCGCGCAGCACTTGGCGCGACAGGTCATTCTCCAGCGCCGAGCGACGCAGGTCATTGGCGGCGAACAGGTCACCGTGGCTCCAGGGCGTGGAAATGCCTTCCATCTCCACCTTCCAGATTTCAAACGACGTGCGTGGGCTCAACCGCAGTCCGCTGGCACTGGGCTCCAGGTTCAACGGCTTGTTGGGGTCGCCGCTCCACTGAATGCTTTCTTTGACTTCGCTGCGAAACCACATCACCGCGTTATCGACCGGTTTGGGCAGGCTCATGGCCAGCAGGCCGCTGGCGACGTCTTTGTACTGCTCAGCGGGTGCATAGACCCCGCAGAGGTTATGGCTGGAGAACACCGACTTGCCGCTGCCCTTGAACCATTGATACAGCTCTCGAATAGCCAGCGGCGAAGGGCACAGGCCATAACAATGCAGTGCCTTGTCTTCAAGAATCGCCACACCACTGGCGCCCGTCAGTTGCATCAGCGTCTCAGGCGTCTGCACCAAACCATCGAACACGGCGTCAGGGCTGTTCACCATGGCAGTGTTCAAGAGCACCAGAGCATCCATCTTGGCCTCGCGCTGGCGGCTGATCTCAAGGGTCTGCAGGGCGCTTATTTGCAATGACAACACTTGGCCAATGGTTTGACAGGCCATGCGCAGCTCATGGGATACGTGCAGCGGCTGGCGATGCCCGCAACTGATCAGGCCCCACAGCCGGTCGCCGTCCATCAAAGAAATGCTCATGGACGAGAGCACGCCCATGTTTTTCATGTACTGGCAGTGAATCGGAGAAACACTGCGCAGCGAAGCGCCACTCAAGTCCAGCGCGGCCCCGGTGTCCGGGCGCAGAAGCGGCAGCAGCGCCACAGGTTGGTAGTCGGCATTGGGAATAATGCGCAGCCAATGGGTGCGGTACAGCTCGCGGGCTTGCTCGGGAATATCAGACGCGGGAAAAAACATCCCGCTGAACAATTCCATAGACGGGGAGGACGCTTCGGCAATCACCTGCCCGTGACCCTCTTCCTCAAAGCGGTAAATGAGCACGCGGTCATAGCCCGTGAGCGCCTGAATTTCGCGCACACAGATCTCATAGAGCGCTGGCAGCGTCGCTGCGGCCTGGAGCCGTTGCAACATGCGGCTCAGGTTGCGCAACTTGCTCATGGTGCCCTCAAGCGCTGAGGCGTCGGGTTTGACCTCCAGTTCCAGCACCAGGACGCCTTGTTCGCGGTGCAGCAGGCCTTCGTACTCACCGCCATGCAGGCTCAAGGCTAATGGCGGCGCTTCGCTCAACGACGGATACGCACTGGCCTGTTGCACGGCAACTGCCGCCTCGTCGCCAGTCAGTGCGCTGAGCGGCTGGCCCAGCAGTGATTGGGCACTTAATCCAAAGAGGGCGTGCACGTTGGTACTGATTTGCTGAATTCGCAGATCGGGTTCACTCAGCGTCACCAACAGGCCGTGTGGCTGAATGGCGCCGGGAAAGCGGATGGGCTCATCGGCACAATTGGCCAGCAATACCTCAAAGGCTTGAGGATCGAGTGGGGTCATAACAACACCTCCTGCCGTTCGAGCCACTGCTCGAAACAACTAAACGTAGAACAGGCAGCGTGTACGGCCCGCGCTCGCGACGGAGCATCGAGGGGCACGCGGCCTAGAAAATCGAGAAAGGCCTTCCATTGCATCCCCGTGTCTTGCCCGTAAACATAGAGAAATGCGCAGCCGTTGCCCGCCTCCAGACCTAGCTGCTCGGACAGGTGTTTGCGCAGTACATTGCCGCCCAGCGTGGCACCTTCCAGTACGTACAACACGCCGAGCACGCTCGCAGGGTGATCGAGTGGTGGTAGGTTGTCGCACACGGGTAACGCCTGAAGGGGGACATTCAACGCGCGCAAATCCTGCTCCAGCGCCGGTGTTTTGAGCCGTGTCGACAGCTCAAACCCTTCCGGGAGTTCACAGGCCAGCAGGTTGCCCTCCAGTGGCTGATAGAAGCCGTAATACGCCGCCAGTAACTGTTTGTATCGCTCAAGATCAAGCCTCTCGGAGAAAAACGGCAAGCGTTTTTCGAGGGCAACATGCAAGGTCTGAGTACCGGCGCGCAGCGCGCTCAGCACAGATGACGAGGGTGGGGGGGGAGTGTCATGTGGCATGCCTTATTACGGGGCTCTCTGGGTGCGCATGAAATAAGCGCTCATGGCTATTTGAAGCCACGGCATTAAAAAAGTGCGATTAATTTGCTATCGAGTGAGTCGCACATCGTGTGAAGCGTCTTAAATGTAGGCTGGAAATCTATTCGTTCAAGGTGAGGTGCCCATGCTCGAATTACGCCCCAATTGTGAGTGCTGTCACTGCGAATTGCCGCCTGATTCACCCCTGGCGCGGATTTGCTCTTTTGAGTGCACGTTTTGCGCGTCTTGTTCAGAGCAGGCGCTGGGTGGGCTTTGCCCTAATTGCGGCGGCGAATTGCTGGTGCGGCCGCGTAGGCCGGCTGAAAAACTGGCGAACAATCCTGCTTCGACCACACGGGTCTATAAGCCCGACGGTTGCCGTCCGGCGGGCCAGGGGATGGATCGTGTTACTGAGTGAGCGCATCCACCGTTGCTTTAGCCGCACGCAGGGCGTGGCAGAGCAAAAAGGCCTGATGAGCATCAATGATGCAGGCGCCGGTTGCAGCGGCCTCCAGTGAGTGGGCGGCGGCTGACAGGATGTCCGAAGCGCTATTTAAGGCATCGCTGGCTGCAATATTGGGCGTGACGCTGAACAGCATTTGATTGAGCCGAGCGTGTCCGGTGGGGTGGAAGGCGAGAGGGGTGGTAAGAAAGTGGGTCATTCGAGAAGCTCCGTTTACTGATGAGAGCTGCCACGTTCGTTTCCAAGCGAATGGGTGGCAGCCGTGCGCAGGTTGGAAAACCGGGGTAAACGGAACCCGGCAGGCACGAGGCCTCCCACGCACAGCTGCCATAGAGTTTTATTTCAGGCAAAAAAAAACGCCTGAAATACTCACATTGGCGCTGTAGCACCGTTTACGATTCGGGTTTCCAAGCCCGGCCGCGGGATTGACCGCGACGCTGGGGACTTTAGCGCTCGGCCAATCTCATGGCAAGCCTTCATAAGCCCCTCACCCTAGCCCTCTCCCAGAGGGAGAGGGGACTGATCGGGGGATGCTTGCCGGTTGTAGTGATTCTGAACAACCGAGGGGACTGATCGGGGGATGCTTGCAGGTTGTAGTGATTCTGAACAACCGAGAGGGCTGATCGGGGGATGCTTGCAGGGTGTAGTGATTCTGAACAACCGAGGGGACTGATCGGGGAATGCTTGCAGGTTTTATTGATTGTGAACAACTGAGAGAGCTGATTCGGGGGGTTCTTAAGCCTTGCACAGAATCCGAAAACAACCCTATCAGCCCCCTCTCCCTCCGGGAGAGGGTTGGGGTGAGGGGAGCTGACGTTCACACACTCTGAAGCGCCGCCGCCAAGGCCCCTCCCTGCCGTCAGTGCGCGCTTCGCTCACCCCGCTCAGCCAGCAGGCGCGACGCCTCAACGTAGGCGTTGGAAAACTCGGGGGATTCGACCCACGCCATCGCACTGTCTTCGTCATCACCGTGAACGGTCATGCGGAAGGCGATCAACAAGCCCATCAGGAAGTCAGTGGCATCGTCTTCCTCTTCCTCGGCGATCACCAATTCCAGCACCGGGTATTGCAGAAAGAGGCTGCACATCGCTTGCAGCCCTTTTGCTTCGGCGGCCTTCATGGCCTCAAACAAATCATCGAAATCGGACGGTTCAAAGCCGTTTTCTTTAATGTCCTGAAAATCAAAGGTGCTGAGGTCGATTTTTACGTCATCGAACGGGTGGTCGATGAGGGTTGCAGACGTGGTTTTACCCGGCTTGCCCATGCGGTTCTGTTTGGCCTTGGATTTGGCCCGCTGTGCGTGTTTCTGCTGTTTCGTTGGCGTTGCCATGAACGTGTGTCCTTTACGGGCTAAGGGGGTTATTGAACCTGTCCTGTGCGCAATACTCAAATCTCAACAATTAACGGACACCCAAGGATGCACCGAACCATGAAACTCTCCTCGTTGACCTTCCTTTGCCTGACGGCTGTGGCCACTCACGCCAGTGCCTCCAGTCCCGACGCATGGGCTGCCTATGACAAGGCCGTACTCACAAGCTGCACCAAGGCCAGCACCTTGAAAAATGCCAAGCCTGTCGGTTCGCCAGCGCAATTTGATGATCGGGTGGGTTACACCGCGATTCTGCTGCAAGGTGAGTATCCGCAGAAACATATGAAGGGCAAGCAGGGCACCGAGCTTTGCCTCTATAACAAAAAGGCGAAAGCGGCGCATGTGGCAGAGTGGGACTCTATTCGTTCAGGTAAGCCATAACGGCGGGCGATTAAATCGCGCCCAACAAAAAACCCGCACTAGGCGGGTTTCTTGTTTGCGTTGAGGTGGTGTGAACACCACATCAATGCTGAATGTGGTGCCCAGAGACGGAATCGAACCGCCGACACGGGGATTTTCAATCCCCTGCTCTACCGACTGAGCTATCTGGGCAACGGGGCGCATTAGAAGCTTTTTTCGTTAACCCGTCAAACACTTTTTTAAAAAATCTTTAAATAATACCGTCGCTTACGGGCCAAACCCTTTAAAACCGGGGTTTACTCGCTTGGCGGAACGTAGCCTTCAGCTTGTGCGTATTCTTCGCCGCTGAAGAACTTATCCATTTCGCCCTGCAAATATTTTCGATCTTCAGCGTTCATCATGTTCAAACGCTTCTCGTTGATCAGCAAAGTTTGGTGTTTTTGCCAATCAGCCCAGGCTTTAGCTGAGACGTGATCAAAAATGTCCTGACCTTTAGCGCCCGGAAACGGAGCGCGCTCAAGGGCGGGCAGTTCTTCTTTGTACTTGCGGCACATAACGGTGCGGGTCATGACGACTCTCCTGCGTTCAATAGCTCGGCTGCACGTTTGAGCAGCTTTTTGACCGGGGCAGCAAGGCCCAGGCGCGGCGGGGTGGCGAGGTTATACCAGAGCCAATCAGCCTCGGCCACGTGATGGCCGGACTCTTTGACGTGAACCAGCCAGGGTTCGATGGATAACTGGAAATGGCTAAAGGTGTGATTCAGGCCGGGCAGTGGATGCTGCGCGCCCAGCGCCAGTGAGTGTTGCGAGGCCAAATGCTCAATGTCACTCAGGTCATCCAGCTCAGGCAGGCTCCACAAACCGCCCCACAGGCCCGTAGAGGGGCGACGGTAAAGCAGGATCTCGCCCTCAGCATTGGCCAGCAGGGGCATCAGCGTGCGCTTTTGCGGGACAGTCTTGCGGGGCTTGGGCACCGGGTAGCGGGTCTCAAGGCCCAGCAAGTGAGCTTCACAGCTTTTTTCGAGCGGGCACAACAGGCAGCTCGGCTTGCTACGCGTGCAGAGCGTGGCGCCCATGTCCATCATGGCCTGGGTGTAAGCGTTGACCCGATCATGGGGCGTGAAGCGCTCAGCGGTGGCCCATAACTGTTTGGCAACCTTGGGTTCGCCCGGATAGCCCTCTTGCGCGGTGTAGCGAGCCAGTACGCGCTTGACGTTGCCGTCGAGGATAGGTGCCCGCAAGCCCATGCTCAGGCTGGCAATCGCGCCGGCTGTGGATAAGCCGATGCCGGGCAGTTCGACGAGTTTGTCAACATCGCGCGGAAATTCACCCCCATATTCGTTCACGACGATTTTGGCGGTTTTCTGCAAATTGCGCGCACGGGTGTAGTAGCCCAAGCCCGTCCACAGGTGCAGCACTTCGTCTTCGGGCGCGTTGGCCAGGTCTTGTACCGTGGGCAGCGAAGCCATAAACCGGTCGAAGTAGTTGAGCACAGTGCTGACTTGGGTTTGCTGCAACATGATTTCCGAAACCCACACCCGATACGGGGTGATGCCCTGTTGCCAGGGCAGGTCGTGACGGCCGTGGCGGTCATACCAGTCCAGCACCGCCACAGAAAATTGCTCGTCTTTCATCGGTTAAACAGCCCCTTGAGGGCGTTTTTGAGTTCGGGGCTGACTTTGTCGCCCAGCTTCTCTTCAAGCTTCTCGCTGATTTTGTTGCCCGCCATTTTGGCGGCCACTTTACCCAGCCCGTCCTTGTCCAGGCGGCAGGCTTTGGCACCCAGTTCCAACGGGCCACGGCAGCGCAGTGGCAGTTCGATGCCGACAAAGTTCTTGCCGACTTGGCAAGCGGGGTCTGGCATGGCACGGGTGTCGCCTTCGATGACGATACCGATGCGATAGTCCATGCCCAGCACGCGCAGGTCGATGTCGCCATCGCCTTTCACGCTCATGCCCGGAATGCGCACAATCAGGTCGGGGTTGCTGGCCACGCCATTACGAAACACCAGGCTGCCTTTGAGTTCCTTGAAGGGCGTGTCTTTACCCTGCGGTGCACTGGTCAAGGGCTTGCGGTTGAGTACCGAGATGCCTTTGCACAGTTGCTGCTCAATGTTGGCATTGAGCAGTACACCGTCATTGAGGACGAAGCTGGCGGTGCCGTTGAGGCTCTGAACCAATGCACTCTGGCTATCGCCGCTGCCCGTAACGTTGCTGTTAAGGGTCAGCAGGCCGGTGACAGGGGGTTTTTGACCCTGGCTCTGCAGGATTTTATCGACCGGTACATTGCTGATGCGGGTTTGCAGGGCGGCCACCGGCAGCATAGGGCGCACATCAAGGCTGCCATTGGCCGCGAAGTTGCCTTTGTACAGGTTGCCACTCAGGTTTTGCAGGGTCAGCAAACCGTCTTTGCTGACCGCCTTGAGGACGGCGCTCTGAATGGGCAGTTGGGTCAGCGTCAGTTGACCGAAGCTGATGTCAGCCTCCAGATCAAGGGCCTTGAGGCGAGTGACAGGAATGATTTTTGCCGTGCTCCAGCCACTTTTGGTCGGGGCATCGGGCAGCGGTGTGTCGCCTGAGGCGGCCAGCGCGCCGGCTTCGCTGCTTTGTACTTCAGCCTTGCGTGCAGCCGTGGCGCCGCTGGCTTGCTCGGACTTGGCGGGCATGTAGCGATCGGCGTTGAACGTGTCGCCTTTGAGCTGGATGCGCAGGGCTTGCTTGGCGAAGTCTTCTACCGCAATACGACCGGTGAAGGTGCTGTCGTCCACTTTAAGGTTGAGTTCGTCAAAGGCCATGCTGTTCGGTGTGCCCGACAGGCGAGTGACCACTTCGACTTTACTCAGGCTGCCCGGCGCCATGTTGGGCAGAGGGTGGCCGATGCTGTCGAGGAACTTGGCCAGATCAAGCTGGGCAATCGACAGGCCGCCGCTGATTTGCGGCGTTTTGTCGAGTTCATTGACCTTGAGTTCGCCCAACGCCCGCATCTGATTGGCGGAAATCTTAAGGCCGCTCCATTCCGCGATGTTGGCGGCCAGATCCACGAGGATTTGCCCTTGAGCAGCAAAAGTCATGGTCTTGCCTTGCAGCGGCTCGCCCGAGGCTTCGCCCACGACTTTCATGTCATCGAACTGATAACGCTTGAGCACGCGATCAAAACGCAATTTGCCGTCGACTTCTGTCTTGACCCGCATGACGGGCTGATTGGTGCCCAGAAAGGCAGTCAACTTGACCGGGGTGCTGGTCGCTTCGTGAATCGGGCCGGTGCTCAGCTGGATACTTTCTGCACTGAACTGCTTACCGTTTTGCTCGTCGTTGTATTCGACCCGCGCGTTGTTCACGGTCAGGCTGTCAATGTCGAGCTTGAGTGGCTGGCTGACGCTGTCAGGTTTGCTGGCAGGTGTCGTCTCGGCGGTGGCCGGGGTTTGGGTGGTTGCGGCCACCGGTGCCGGTTTGCCGATGTCTTGCCAGTTGCCATGACCGTCTTTGTCGCGGTTCAGGCGCAGGTTCAAGCCTTCTACCCGCACATCGCTCATCTGCACTTCTTTGCGCAGCAGCGGCAATACCCGCACCGAAAGCCCCAGCATTTGCAGGTCGGCGAACGGCTGGGTGGGTGCCGCGAGTGTCGCCACGCTGGCGTCATGCAGTTCAAGGCCAAGCCACGGGAACAGGCTCCAGCCTATGTCGCCATTGAGCGTCAACTCAATGTGGGCCTTGTCGCGAGCTATCTGGCGGATCTCGTCTTTGTAGTCGTTGGGATCGAACAGATGGCTCAGGGCAAAGCCCAAAGCCACGATGATCAGCAACAATCCGAGAAGCACCAGACCCAGGATTTTGCCGAACGCTTTCATGGGCGAGTCCTTGTAAGTCTAGGTGAGGAAGAAGTTTAAAATCAGCCGCAGAGTATAGCGCCACGCGATGACCGACTGGGCGCGGATAGTGGCCTGGCTCTTTGTAGATGAAACACCTCACAGCAATGGACGATTTCCTGCGCTCAAATGGTAGTCTTCACCTGTTTTCCATGACGTCTGCGGCGGATCGTCGCGCCGCCGACTCGATCCAATAAAACGGCTGTGTGCCTGAGGGCACCAAAGTCAGGGTCGAGCGTGTCCGGGAAACACTTCATCCATGGGGGAAATAATAATGAGCACTAGCATTGCTGCGGGCAGTCCTGCCTCACAGCCGGCGTTTCTTTCCAAAGAGCGCATCATCGCCAAACCCGGTTTCAACCGCTGGCTGGTTCCACCCGCCGCACTGGCCATTCACCTGTGTATCGGTATGGCCTACGGCTTTTCCGTGTTCTGGTTGCCGCTGTCCAAAGCCATCGGTGTCACCGCGCCGGTAGCCTGCGCGCCGGACATGAGCTTCATTGCACAGGTGTTTTCGTCGCAGTGCGACTGGCCGATCTCGATGCTTGGCTGGATCTACACCTTGTTTTTCATCTTCCTGGGTTGCTCGGCAGCCGTGTGGGGCGGGTGGCTTGAGCATGCTGGCCCGCGCAAGGCCGGTGTGGTGTCGGCCTTGTGCTGGTGTGGGGGCCTGCTGATTTCAGCGCTGGGCATTTATACCCACCAAATCTGGCTGATGTGGCTGGGCTCGGGGGTGATTGGCGGTATCGGGCTTGGCTTGGGCTACATCTCGCCCGTGTCGACCTTGATCAAGTGGTTCCCGGACAAGCGCGGCATGGCCACGGGCATGGCAATCATGGGCTTCGGTGGCGGGGCCATGGTCGGCGCGCCCTTGGCCGCCGTCTTGATGAACCATTTTGCGACGCCTGACAGCGTGGGCGTGTGGCAGAGCTTTGTGGCGATGGCCGCGATTTATTTCGTGTTCATGATCGGCGGCGCCTTGTCATACCGCGTTCCACCCACCGGCTGGAAACCTGAAGGCTGGACTGCGCCAGCCAAAAAAGCGTCTAACGCGATGATCACTCATCGCCATGTGCACGTCAGCGTGGCCTGGAAGACGCCGCAATTTGCGTTGGTGTGGCTGGTGCTGTGCCTGAACGTCTCTGCCGGGATCGGTATTTTGGGCATGGCTTCGCCGCTGTTGCAGGAAGTGTTTGCGGGCAAGCTGCTGGGCAATGACCTGACCTTCAGTCAGCTGGATGCGGTGCAACTGGCGCAAATAGCGGCCATTGCAGCGGGTTTCACTGGGTTGCTGAGCCTGTTTAACATTGGCGGACGCTTTTTCTGGGCGTCGTTCTCCGACTACCTGGGGCGTAAAAACACCTATTTTGTGTTCTTCGCATTGGGTTTTGCGCTGTACGCGATGGTGCCCAACCTTGGGCATCTGGGCAACGTGTCGCTGTTTGTGGCGGCGTTCTGCATCATTCTGTCGATGTACGGCGGTGGTTTCGCCACCGTACCTGCGTACCTGGCCGACCTGTTCGGCACACAGATGGTCGGTGCCATTCACGGGCGACTGCTGACCGCGTGGGCGGCGGCTGGCGTGCTGGGGCCGGTATTGGTCAACTACCTGCGTGAATATCAGCTGAGCATCGGGGTTGAGCGTGCGGCCGCTTACGACATCACCTTGTACATCTTGGCGGGCTTGCTGGCGCTGGGCTTCGTGTGCAACTTGCTGGTGCGGCCGGTGAACGACAAGTACTTCATGACCGACGCCCAACTGGCGGCCGAGCAGGCACTGGGTCACGACAAGGGCGCTGACGCCACGACGTCGCTGGAATGGAAAGCAGCGCCGGGCAGTCGCCCACTCGTGATTGCTGCGTGGTTGGCCGTGGGCATCCCGCTCTTGTGGGGTGTGTGGGTCACGGTGCAGAAGACGGCTGTGTTGTTTAATTGATGTTTAACTGACCCGTAGCAGCGGCCGCAGGCCGCGTCCGGCGGCGCAGCCGTCGTAAAACCAGAGAATGCGGTGTTTCATATTGACCGTGATCGCATGTTTTACGATCGCTTCGCAATCGGACGCAGCCTCGCGGAGCTCGTCAGCTGCTACGCAGTTGTGCGCCTTGGGCGCATTACGTCAGTCTTATCACCCGAATGTTTCTGTTTGCCTGACCCGTGCCTATAATGATCACCTTTTTTCGCCCAATGATTTTGCGGAGCTGGTGATGGCCGAACGTAAGGCGTCAGTCGAGCGCGATACTCTGGAAACCCAGATTAAAGCCTCGATCAACTTGGATGGTACCGGTAAGGCCCGATTCGATATCGGTGTGCCTTTTCTTGAGCACATGCTCGACCAGATCGCCCGACACGGGCTGATCGACCTGGACATCGAGTGCAAAGGCGACCTGCATATCGACGATCACCATACCGTTGAGGACGTGGGCATTACCTTGGGTAAAGCCTTCAGCCAAGCGGTCGGCGATAAAAAAGGCATGACCCGTTACGGTCACGCTTATGTCCCGCTGGACGAAGCGCTGTCGCGCGTAGTCATCGACTTTTCGGGCCGCCCTGGCCTGCAAATGCACGTGCCCTACACCCGCGCCACCGTCGGCGGCTTCGATGTTGATCTGTTTCAGGAGTTCTTTCAGGGCTTCGTCAATCACGCCAATGTCAGCCTGCACATCGACAACCTGCGTGGCACCAACACTCACCACCAGATTGAGACGGTATTCAAGGCATTCGGCCGCGCGTTGCGCATGGCTGTTGCGCTGGATGAGCGTATGGCCGGGCAAATGCCGTCTACCAAGGGCGTGCTCTGATGGAGACCGTGGCGGTAATCGATTACGGCATGGGCAACCTGCACTCGGTGGCCAAAGCGCTGGAACACGTCGGCGCCGGTCGGGTGCTGATCACCAGCGATGCCAACGTGATTCGCGAGGCTGACCGCGTGGTGTTCCCCGGTGTGGGCGCGATTCGCGACTGCATGGCTGAAATTCGTCGCCTGGGCTTTGATTCGCTGGTGCGTGAAGTCAGCCAGGACCGTCCGTTCCTCGGCATTTGCGTCGGCATGCAAGCCTTGCTCGACAGCAGCGAAGAGAACGGTGGCGTTGACTGCATCGGTCTGTTTCCCGGCCAAGTGAAGTTTTTCGGCAAAGACCTGCACGAAGACGGCGAACACCTCAAAGTGCCGCACATGGGCTGGAACGAAGTGCAGCAGAAGGTCGATCACCCGCTGTGGCACGGTATTGCTGACCTTGCGCGTTTTTATTTTGTGCACAGCTACTACATCGCGGCGGGCAACCCGCGTCAGGTCGTGGGCGGCGGGCATTACGGCGTCGATTTTGCGGCTGCGCTGGCCGAAGGCTCGCGTTTTGCGGTGCAGTTCCACCCCGAGAAGAGCCATACCAACGGCTTGCAGCTGCTGGAAAACTTCGTGGCCTGGGACGGTCGCTGGTAATGGCTGTGCGCAAGCAATAGCCGCCCACTCTCGCGCTTACCGCCGAGCAAGAATTGAGTCAGCTGCAAGCTTTAAGCTTCAAGCACCCAGAGCAAGCGGATCACAATCGAGCTTCTAACTTGCCGCTTGAAGCTCACCACTTGCCGCTCTTTTGACGAAGGAAAAAGCATGTTAATTATTCCCGCTATCGATCTTAAAGACGGTGCCTGCGTGCGCCTGCGCCAAGGCCGCATGGAAGATTCCACGGTGTTCTCCGATGACCCGGTGGGCATGGCCGCCAAATGGGTTGAGGGCGGTTGCCGTCGTCTGCATTTGGTTGACCTGAACGGCGCCTTTGAAGGCCAGCCGGTCAACGGCGAGGTGGTGACCGCCATCGCCAAGCGTTACCCGCATTTGCCTATTCAAATCGGTGGCGGCATTCGCTCTTTGGAAACCATCGAGCATTACGTCAAAGCGGGCGTGAGCTACGTGATTTTGGGCACCAAAGCGGTCAAGAACCCAGAGTTCGTGGCAGAAGCGTGCCGTGCCTTCCCCGGCAAAATCATTGTCGGCATGGATGCGCAAGATGGCTTCGTGGCCACTGACGGCTGGGCTGAAGTCAGCAACGTGCAAGTGATCGATCTGGCCAAGCGCTTTGAAGCAGACGGCGTATCGGCCATCGTTTATACCGACATCGCCAAAGACGGCATGATGCAGGGCTGTAACGTCGAGTTCACCGCAGCCTTGTCCGCGGCCACGCGCATTCCCGTGATCGCTTCGGGCGGCATCCATAACCTGGGCGATATCAAAGCCCTGCTCGACGCCAAGGCGCCAGGCATCATCGGCGCCATCACCGGCCGTGCAATCTATGAAGGCACGCTGGATGTGGCTGAGGCCCAAGCCTTCTGCGATACCTATAAGTCTTAAGCTGCAAGCTGCAAGCTGTAAGCCGCAAGCTCAAGCGCGACTGGGCTCTGCCTTTACTTGCCGCTTAAAACTTGCAGCTTGCCGCTCTAAATCGGAGATTTAGCCCATGGCGCTGGCCAAACGCATCATCCCTTGCCTGGACGTGGATAACGGCCGGGTCGTGAAGGGCGTCAAGTTCGAGAACATCCGCGACGCGGGCGACCCGGTAGAAATTGCCCGTCGCTATGACGAGCAAGGGGCTGACGAGATTACCTTTCTCGACATCACCGCCAGCGTCGACGGCCGCGACACCACGCTGCATACCGTCGAGCGCATGGCCAGTCAGGTGTTTATACCGCTGACTGTGGGTGGCGGGGTACGTTGCATTCAAGACATCCGCAACCTGCTGAACGCCGGTGCCGACAAGGTTTCGATCAACACCGCTGCGGTGTTCAACCCGGAGTTTGTGGGCGAAGCGGCGCAGCACTTTGGTTCGCAGTGCATTGTGGTCGCCATTGATGCCAAGAAAGTCTCCCTGGCGGGCGAACCCCCGCGCTGGGAAATCTTCACCCACGGCGGGCGCAAGCCCACCGGCCTCGACGCCGTCGAATGGGCGATGAAGATGGAAGGCTTGGGTGCCGGTGAGATCTTGCTGACCAGCATGGATCAGGACGGCATGAAAAGCGGCTTTGACCTGGGTGTGACCCGTGCGATCAGTGATGCGCTGGGCATCCCGGTCATCGCCTCAGGGGGCGTGGGCAACTTGCAACACTTGGCCGACGGCATTCTTGAAGGGCATGCCAGTGCCGTCCTGGCGGCCAGTATTTTCCACTTTGGCGAATACACCGTGCCACAAGCCAAAGCCTATATGGCCGAGCGCGGGATCGTGGTGCGCTAAACACAAAGGCTACTAGACACCATGGCAAGCCCGGTTCACTCTTGGGCACGCCATGGATCTAGGTTGTCTGACATGTTTAAACGTTTTTTAGTCGTTGTGGCCGGTTGCACATTGTGGCTGGGCGCATCTGCAGCAGAGGCATCGCGTGCCCCTCTGGTGTTGCTCACCGAAAATTTCCCGCCGTACAACATGGCTAAAAACGGGAAGAACTTCGCTCAAAATCAAAACCTTGAAGGCATCGCCGTCGAAGTGCTGCGCGAAACCTTCAAACGCGCTGGCATCCCCTACAACATGACCCTGCGCTTTCCGTGGCAGCGTATCTATGACCTTGCCCTCGCCAACCCGGGCTACGGCGTCTTCGTCACAGCCCGTGTGCCTGAGCGTGAAGCCTTGTTCAAATGGGTCGGCCCCATTGGCCCGGATGACTGGGTATTGTTGGCCAGAGCGGATAGCCCGATTACGCTGACCACCCTTGAGCAGGCGGCGAACTACCGCATCGGCGCTTACAAAGGGGATGTGATCGCGCAGTCTCTGGAGAGGCAGGGGCTTAAGCCGGTGATCGTGCTGCGCGATCAGGATAACGCCCGCAAGCTGCTGGCCGGTCAGATCGACCTGTGGGCCACAGGCGATCCAGCGGGGCGATTCTTGGCACGGCAGGTGGGTATTTCAGGGTTCAAGACGGTCCTGCGCTTCAATCAGGCTGAGCTGTATCTGGCGCTGAACAAAGAGATACCGGATGAGGTCGTGAACACATTACAGGCCGCCATGGATGAGCTGCGGGCTGAAGGGGTGATCGAGAAGATCCGCGCTAAATACCTGTAATCGGACGTTCGGTTGCGCGGCAATCGTAAACCCAGAGAGCACGGTTAATCTGAACGACCGCACGCCTGGTTTTACGACGACTGCGTCGCCGGACGTAGCCTTCGGCAACTGCTACGGATTCCGCTTAACGATAAACCCCGTCTTTCCCATGTGCCGCCATCGCCTGATTGCTGCGCACACCGATCATCTGTTTGATGTCGATCCAGTCAATGCCTTGCGCTTTGAGCGTGGGCAATTCGCGCTCCAGCACCGCCAGTGTTTGCGGGTACGGATGGCCGATCATCACCACCGAACCGTATTTCTTGGCGTGTTTTATCGCGGTTTCGAGCTGGCTGGTAATGGCCTGCTCGGTGCGCACGTTATCGAGGAACACATCGCGCGAAACACTGGCCAAACCGATTTTCTGCGCTTGGGCCGCAGCGACGGTGCGCGCGCTGGTGCGGCTGTCGACAAAGAACTTATGCCGTTGTTGCAGTTCGCTCATCAACCAGGCCATGGCCTCAGGCTGAGCGGTCATCAGGCTGCCTTCGTGGTTATTGATGCCACTGGTGTAGGGCACGGCCTTGAACGCCGCGTCGAGACGCTTTGCCAGTTCGGCGATGGGCAAGTCCGGGTGCCAGGCGAATGGGCCGGTGGCGGGGTCCATGGGCATGTGCAAGATAACGATCTTGCCGGCCTTGTGCGCTTCACGGGCAAATTCAGCGGCATGCGGGGTGTCGGGCATCACCGCGGTCGTCACCGGGCCCGCAAAGGCCAGTACGCGGCGGTCACGGGGCAGATTCTGCCCCAAATCGTCGATGATCAGGCTCAGGTAAGCCTTGGGGTGGGCGTCCGGATGGTTGACCGGCGCCGCATGGGCGGCACCGGTCAGGCAGCAGAGCAGGGCGAGGGCGGTTGAAAAGCGCATCTCAATTGCCGCGTGTAATGCTCAAGCCTTTGAGCAGACTCAGGGCCTGACTCAACTGGAAGTCGTCATCCTGTGGCATCGGCTTGGCTTTCGGGCTCGAACCGGTCGGGCGGTCGGCACCGCCGTTACCGTTGCCGAGGTGACCTTGCAGGTCGGCCTCTTTGTAGTACTCGGTGTCTTGCTCACGGGTGATCTTGGCGCGGCTGACTTCGATGTCCGGCACGATGCCCTGCGCCTGAATCGAACGACCGTTAGGGGTGAAGTACAGCGCAGTGGTGATTTTCAGGGCGCGGTCATTGTTCAGCGGTAGCACGGTTTGTACCGAGCCTTTACCGAAGCTGGTGGTGCCCATGACCACGCCGCGCTTTTGATCCTGCAAGGCGCCAGCGACGATTTCCGATGCCGAAGCGCTGCCACCGTTGATCAATACCACCAGCGGAACACCCTCGCTCAAGTCTTTACCGGTCGCCGAGAAGCGCAGTTCAGAGTTGGCAATGCGGCCTTTGGTGTAAACGATCAGGCCTTTGGTGATGAAGTGATCCACCACTTCAACGGCCGATTGCAGCACGCCGCCGGGGTTGTTACGCAGATCGAGGATGATGCCCTTGAGTCGCTTGTTGCCGTTTTCGCGGCGCAGTTTGGACAGCGCGGCGGCCACTTCTTCGCCGGTTTTGACCTGGAACTGGGTAATGCGGATATAACCGTAGCCGTCTTCGAGCAGCTGGCTTTTCACGCTTTTGACCTGAATGTTGGCACGGGTCAACGTGACGTCGAACGGTGTGCCGCCATTGCGGACCAGGGTCAGGGTGATTTTCTGACCAATCTTGCCGCGCATCAAATCGACCGCTTCGGTCATGCTCAGGCCGCGCGTCGGCTGACCATTGATCTTGACGATAAAGTCGCCGGCCTGAATCCCGGCTTTGCTTGCCGGGGTGTCATCAATGGGCGAAACGATTTTGATATTGCCGTCTTCAGAGCCGACTTCGATGCCCAGCCCGCCAAATTCGCCGCTGGTGCTTTCCTGCAACTCGGCGAAATCTTCTGGCCCCAGGTAAGCCGAATGCGGATCAAGATTGCTGAGCATGCCTTTGATGGCATTTTCGAGCAGGGTTTTGTCGTCAACAGGTTCCACGTACGCCGCTTTGATCCGGTCCATGACTTCGGCGAATGTGCGCAGTTCTTCTAGCGGCAGTGGTGCCTTGGCGCTGGGGGCGGCCGACGGTGCGGCGGGCGGCGTGGCAGCAAATGCCAGAGGCGAGCCAAGCACCAGAGCGATCGTCAGGGCCAGCGAGTTAAGGCGGGTCAGATGCGGCATGTTGAACGAACTCCTACGTATTAAAGGTGATGGACTCATCCTTGAGTACGGCACCATTGTGCGGGGTCGCTGGGGCGGCCCTGCTGACGAATAGCAAAATACAACGCGGGTGTTGCTTGACCACCGCTGTTGCCTACAGTGGAAATGACATCCCCGGCTTTAACAATGTCTCCGGCCGACTTGAGCAGCGTCTGATTGTGGCCGTACAAACTCAAGTAACCGTTACCGTGATCCAGAATGACCAACTGGCCCGCACCGCGCAGCCAGTCGGCAAACACCACGCGACCCCCATGCACGGCGTGCACCTGAGTGCCTGCCCCGGCGCTGATCATCACGCCGTCCCACTTGGTGCGCACGTCATCGCCACGGCTTTCACCGAAGCGTGCCAAGAGTCGACCATCAACAGGCCAAGGAAGTTTGCCCCGGGCTTGAGAAAAAGGTCCGCCATAAGAGACGCCGGCACTGGAGACCAAGGCACCTGGCGTTGACTTGATCGGCTTTCGCGGGGCGTCGGTGGCAACCGATTCAGCCTCGCGCTGGCGTTTTTTCTCGGCTTCCTGTTGTGCAATCAAGGCTTTTTGCCGTGCCTGCTCGGCTTCTCGGGCCTGACGGGCAAGGGTTTCTTCAATGGTCTTGAGGACTTTAGCCAGATCCGCCTGATCCTGCTCGCGGGCTTGCAACTTTTGATCGCGGTTTTTGACGTCCGTGTTGAGCTTGGCCAGTACTTGCTGGCGTTCGGCGCGTACTTTGTCGAGCTCGGCGCGCTGCGTATCGAGGCTGCTTTTTTGCGCCAGCAACTCTGCCTGCTGTTGATTGATGTCGGCTTCGACGTTGGCCAATTGGCGCAGCGTTTCGTTGAAACCCTTGAGCTGCGCCATCCGCGCCTGGCTCAAGTAGTCGTAATAGGTCAGGGTGCGGGCGAACTTCTCAGGGTTTTGCTGGTTGAGCAGCAGCTTGAGGTATTCCTGATGGCCGCCTTGATAGGCGGCGCGCGCTTGAATGGCGATCAGGCGTTGCTGTTCAATTTTTGCGCTGTGGAGTTTTTTTTTCTCGCTATCTAGGCGCAGCAGCTCGCCTTCACTCTTTTTTAGTTCTTTTTGCAGGGCATCAACCTGCTTCTCCAGTTTACCGATTTCGGTTTCGGTGCCGCGCAAGTCTTTCTGCACGCCGGATTTTTCTTCCTGGAGTTTGCCCAGAAGCTTTTTCAGCTCGCCGATATCCTGGCGCGTGGCTTCCAGCTGTTGTTGAGTTTGCGCGCGCTCGTCGGCAAAGGCCGGTTGGAGCAGGCATGTCAGTGTAAGGGCTATAAGGGCGCGGAGCATGGGGCGGGCGACACCTGAGGAACGGGACGGCTTAGTATGCCCGCCATCGTCACCTATAAGAAATGGATGAAAGTTAAATATCAATCCCGTAGCAGTTGCCGAAGGCTACGTCCGGTCGCGCAGCGATCGTAAATGCTGTGCACGCGGTCCACCTGAGTGGTCGCGGCACCTGAATTTACGACGACTTCGTCGCCGGACGCCGCCTTCGGCAGCTGCTACGGGCGTCACACACGCATTAAGCGTCGATCAATATGGTCTTGCCGGTCATCTCTTGAGGCTGTGGCAGCCCCAGCAGCTTGAGCATAGTCGGTGCAACGTCAGCCAAGACACCGCCTT
Organism: Pseudomonas sp. 2024-210; assembly: GCF_045062345.1. Classification (NCBI taxonomy): domain Bacteria; kingdom Pseudomonadati; phylum Pseudomonadota; class Gammaproteobacteria; order Pseudomonadales; family Pseudomonadaceae; genus Pseudomonas; species Pseudomonas sp. 2024-210. Next base: position 126,605 of record NZ_JBJGEJ010000002.1, read on the forward strand.
CGCGAACCTTGAACGCACGCTTTCCGACATAAATAAACGGCACAGGTTCACAGGTGTGAGCGGTATGAGCCTGGCCCGTGCTGTTGTCGGACATTTGTTCAACGTTGCCGTGGTCTGCAGTGATCAGCGCCTCGCCGCCCACTTTGTACAGCGCCTCGACGATGCGGCCAACGCAGGCATCCAGGCATTCAACGGCTTTGACCGCGGCGTCGAATACGCCGCTGTGGCCCACCATGTCGCCATTCGCGTAGTTGACGACAATCACGTCATAACGCTGATGTTCAATCGCATCGACGATGTTGTCGGTCACTTCTGGCGCGCTCATTTCAGGCTGCAAGTCGTAAGTGGCGACTTTAGGCGATGGCACCAGAATACGTTCTTCACCCGGGAACGGTTCTTCACGACCGCCAGAGAAGAAGAAGGTGACGTGGGCGTATTTTTCCGTTTCGGCAATGCGCAGCTGGGTTTTGCCATTTTTCGCCAGATAGTCGCCCAGCACGTTTTCCAGGCTGCCCGGCGCGAAAGCGCTCGGGGCAGGGATGCTGGCTGCGTATTGAGTCAGCATCACGAACTCGGCCAATTTCGGCTGGCGGGCACGTTCGAACCCATCGAAATCATCTTCAACGAATGCGCGGGTCAGCTCGCGGGCGCGGTCGGCGCGGAAGTTCATGAAAACCACGGCGTCGCCGTCTTCAACCTTGACCGGTTTGCCCAGTGTGGTGGCTTTGACGAATTCGTCGCTTTCACCGCGAGCATAAGCAGCGTCCAGGCCTTCTTGGGCGGTGGCTGCGTTGAACTGGCCGTTACCGTCAACAATCAGGTTGTAGGCTTGAGCGACACGGTCCCAGCGATTATCGCGGTCCATGGCAAAGTAGCGGCCAATCAGACTGGCGATACGGCCTTTGCCCAAATCCTTGAACGCTTCATCCAGCAGCTCAATGGAGGACGATGCGCTTTTTGGAGGCGTGTCGCGGCCATCGAGGAAGGCATGCAGGTAGATTTTTTCTGCACCGCGCTTGAACGCCAGTTCCGCCATGGCGATGAGGTGGTCCTGGTGGCTGTGAACGCCGCCATCCGACAGCAAGCCCAGAATATGCACGGCCTTGCCTGCACCTACGGCTTTATCGACGGCTGTGCAAAGGGTCGGGTTCTCGAAGAACTCGCCATCCATAATGGACTTGGTGACGCGGGTGAAATCCTGATACACCACGCGGCCAGCGCCGAGGTTCATGTGGCCCACCTCGGAATTGCCCATTTGCCCGTCCGGCAGACCGACATCCATGCCTGAACCTGAGATCAGGCCGTTTGGCATGCTTGCAACGAGACGATCGAGCACCGGTTTCTTGGCCGAATACACGGCGTTATGATCGTGGCTTTCACTGTGACCGAAGCCATCCAGGATGATCAGGACCAAAGGTTTAGGCGTGGTAGTCATAGATCCCACTCGTGGCTGGTTGAATAGAAGGTACTAAGAGGACGCGCAGTTTAAAGCGAAGTTCATGTGACGTCACCGCCGGGCGGGGTTTGGCCGACCAAGGTGGCTGTGTATACTGGCCCACATTTTACGACCCTGGAACCTTCTGATGGTTGATCACCTGATTACATTTGCCACTGCTCACTACCTCCTTGTAGGCGCGTTTGTCATCCTGTTGGCGCTGTTGATTGCTCATGAGATGAGCCGTGGCGGGCGCAGCATCAGCACCGGCGAACTGACCGGCCTGGTCAATCGCGATGAAGGCGTGGTGATTGATATTCGTCCGGCCAAGGACTTTGCCGCAGGCCACATTGTAGGTGCCCTGAATATTCCGCAAGACAAGCTGATTGCGCGCATGGCTGAGCTGGACAAGTTCAAAGGCAAAACCATCATTTTGGTGGACGCTGCGGGTCAGCACTCGGGCGGCCATGCCCGTGAATTGCTCAAGGCTGGCTACAACGCCGCCAAGCTGTCCGGCGGTATTTCCAGCTGGCGCGCCGATAACCTGCCTGTGGTGAAGTAAACATGCCTAAGGTTATCGTTTACTCCAGCGACTATTGCCCTTATTGCTCGCGAGCCAAGTATTTGCTTGAGCAAAAGGGTGTTGCCTTCGAAGAAATAAAAGTCGACGGCAAGCCTCAGATCCGCGCCGAAATGGCCCAGAAGGCAGGCCGCACGTCGGTCCCTCAAATCTGGATTGGCGACCTGCACGTGGGGGGTTGCGATGACCTGTTTGCTCTGGAGCGCGCAGGTAAATTGAATGCGATGCTCGGCGTCTGACGCTCTTTCTCTCTAAGCCCAAGATCAACAAGGATCTGTGATGACTGACCAACAGAACACCGCTGCTGTTAGCGATGAAGACACTGCTCCACAATTCTCGCTGCAACGTATTTACGTGCGTGACTTGTCGTTCGAAGCGCCGAAAAGCCCGGCGATCTTCCGTCAGGCGTGGGAGCCAAGCGTTGCCCTGGACCTGAACACCCGTCAAAAGCCATTGGAAGACGACTTCCACGAAGTGGTATTGACGTTGTCGGTGACCGTCAAAAACGGCGACGAAGTGGCCTTTATCGCTGAAGTTCAGCAAGCGGGCATCTTCCTGATCAAAAACCTTGATGCGGGTTCGATGAGCCACACGCTGGGTGCTTTCTGCCCGAACATCCTGTTCCCGTATGCTCGCGAAACCCTGGACAGCCTGGTGGTTCGCGGCTCGTTCCCGGCCTTGATGCTGGCACCGGTGAACTTCGATGCCTTGTACGCGCAAGAAATGCAGCGTATGCAGGAAGAAGGTTCGCCGACGGTTCAATAACCGGTCGATGAATAAAAAAGCGCCTTAACGGCGCTTTTTTATTGGCTTGGGATTATTTGAACCCCAACTGGCGCCACGCTTCGTAAACGGCCACGGCCACTGTGTTGGACAGGTTGAGGCTGCGGCAGCCTTCGCGCATGGGCAGGCGGAGACGGTGTTCGCTGTCGAGGGCGTCGAGCACTTCGGGCGGCAGGCCACGGCTTTCAGGGCCGAAGATAAACGCATCGCCCTCGGCGAACTGAACGTCGTGGAACGGCTTGGAGCCTTTGGTGGTAAACGCGAACAGACGCGGCTGGCCCAGACTTTCAAGGCAGCTGGCCAGGTCAGCATGGCGCTTGAGCGGCGCGTACTCGTGGTAGTCGAGGCCGGCACGGCGCAAGCGCTTGTCGTCCAGCTCAAAACCGATAGGCTCGATCAAATGCAGGTGGCAGCCACTGTTGGCGCACAGCCTGATAATGTTGCCGGTATTCGGCGGAATTTCTGGTTGGAAAAGGATGACGTGAAACATGCACGGCTCCGAATATGAGGATGGGCGCGATTCTACGCCTGAAGATGACCCGCGACCTAAACTCTGGTTGCGGGTTTTAGGCTCTTTGGCGATTGTCGGTTTTATGGTCGGCCTGATGATTGGCCGTCTGACCACGCCTGAACCCATTGAATTGCAGCAAATAGAAGCCCTGCCGGGCGCACTGGTGGTGTGGTTCAGCGCTGAGCCCAAGCTGCATGGTGAGCTGGTTGATGGCACCGTGGGCGTGTTGTTTGATGCCAAGGGCGGGGTGCAGAAGGGCCAGATAATGCTCAACGGCAAGACCGTGAACTGGCGAGTGCGTGTGACGGATGGTGGGTTGTTGCTGACGTTGGTGGCGGCCCGTGCCTTACAGGGCGACTGGGCCGGTGCGCCGCAGGATGGGCGCTGGCGGTTGCAGGTGAACCTGCGAGAGGAATAAAAGAGGGAATGACGGCCTGCCTGTACCGGTTCCCTGAAAGCGTTGTGCGCGTTGATGCAAGAGTCATCAAGGCTGCGGTGTAAAAGTGGGGAGTCTTGACCTGCCTGTATCAAGGTCCCCTAAAGCGGTGTGTCTTGTTATAGGTATTGCAGGGCGCGTGCCAGTTTTGGCTCGTGTGTGAAATTGAGTGAATAAAATGCAAAAGCCCCGGAATACGGGGCGTTTTAGGTGCGCCTTTCGCACGCGTTGGATTTGGCTGAAAGCCTTGATCTAGAGCGGTGCACGATAATGGTGCGGGCGTGCTTTTGAGTGGTGCGGGTAGAGCTAAAGCCCCTCACCCCAGCCCTCTCCCCGAGGGAGAGGGAGCTTAAAGCAGAAGCCCCTCACCCTAACCCTCTCCCAAAGTGAGAGGGGATTAAAAGCAAAAGCAGATTTGCGTAGCGCCACCGATCAAGTTCCCTCTCCCTCCGGGAGAGGGTTAGGGTGAGGGCGCTTTTGATCTGCCTTACGCCTCATCACCCTCGTCTTCCTCGCCATCAATCTTCATCCCCAACTCCTTGATCTTGCGCGTCAAGGTGTTGCGACCCCAGCCCAGCAGCACAGCAGCGTCACGGCGACGACCTGCGGTGTGTTTGAGCGCGGTCTCAATCATGATCCGCTCAAAGGTCGGCACGGCGCTGTCCAGCAGATTTGACTGACCACGGGCCAGTGCTTGATCTGCCCATTGACGCAGGGCTTGCTCCCAGTTGGTCACCGGCGAGCTGTCCTGTTGCAGGTTCAGCAATTCGGGCGGCAAATCGCTGATATGCACTTCGCGACCCGAGGCCATGACCGTAATCCAGCGGCAGGTATTCTCCAACTGGCGCACGTTGCCAGGCCACGGCAGGTTCTTCAGGTATTGCTCGGTCTCTGCCTTGAGCAACTTGGGCTCCACAGACAACTCTTGCGCAGCGCTGCTGAGGAAGTGCCGGGTCAAGGTCGGAATGTCTTCGCGACGGTCCGACAGGCGCGGGATATGGATGCGAATCACGTTCAGGCGATGAAACAAGTCTTCGCGGAATTTGCCAGCCTGCACCAGGGTTTCAAGGTTTTGATGGGTGGCGGCAATGATGCGCACGTCGACTTTGACGGGCGTATGCCCACCCACGCGGTAGAACTCGCCATCCGCCAAGACCCGCAGCAGACGAGTCTGGGTATCAGCCGGCATGTCGCCGATTTCATCCAGAAACAAGGTGCCCCCGTCAGCCTGTTCAAAGCGGCCGCGACGCAGGTTGGCGGCGCCGGTGAATGCTCCTTTTTCGTGACCGAACAGCTCGGACTCCATCAAGTCTTTAGGGATGGCGGCCATATTCAACGCTATAAACGGTGACGCCGCGCGCGGACTGTGGCGATGCAAGGCGTGAGCAACCAGCTCTTTGCCCGTGCCCGATTCGCCATTGATCAGCACCGTTATATTGGAGTGGCTAAGACGGCCAATGGCGCGAAACACTTCTTGCATCGCCGGTGCTTCGCCAATGATCTCCGGGGTGCGGGCCAGCGCTGGCGACACGGCCAGACCTTGTTGTTCCTGAGCATGCTGGTTGGCGCGCTTGACCAGTGACACCGCTTCATCCACGTCAAACGGCTTGGGCAGGTATTCAAACGCGCCGCCCTGGTACGACGCCACCGCGCTGTCCAGATCGGAATGGGCGGTCATGATGATGACCGGCAGGCGAGGGTGCTGCTCGCGGATCTTGGCCAACAAATCCAGACCGCTTGCGCCGGGCATGCGAATGTCTGAAATGATCACGTCGGGCTGCTGGCGAGCAAGGCGACTCATCACGCCATCGGCGCTGTCGAAGCTTTGTGTGGTCATGCCTTCCTGTTGCAAGGCTTTTTCCAGTACCCAGCGGATAGAACGGTCGTCGTCGACGATCCACACGGTTTCACTTCGGCTCATGTCGATGCGGCTCCTTGTTCCAGTGGTAGAAAGATCGAGAAGAGTGTGTGGCCGGGGTGGCTCTCACATTCGATCAACCCCTGGTGCTGACTGATGATGTTCTGGGTGATGGCAAGGCCCAGCCCCGTTCCGTCCGGGCGGCCGCTGACCATCGGGAAAAACAGGGTGTCCTGCAACTCGGCCGGAATGCCCGGCCCGTTGTCGATAATTTCTATTTTTGTCACCAGACGATGGCGAATATGGCCAATGGTGAACTGGCGCATGGCGCGAGTGCGCAAGGTGATCCGACCCAGTCGCAGTTCGTTCTGGCTGCCGATGGCCTGCATGGCATTGCGCACAATATTAAGGACCGCTTGAATCATTTGCTCGCGGTCGATGAGCAGGTCAGGGAGGCTTGGGTCGTAGTCGCGCACCAGCGTAATGCTGCCCTGCGTTTCCGCTTCAACCAGATTGCACACCCGCTCCAGCACTTCGTGAACATTGGTCATGGACAGCGAGGGCAATTTGTTCGAGCCGAGCATACGATCAACCAGATTGCGCAGGCGGTCGGCTTCTTCAATGATCACGTTGGTGTAGTCGCGCAGGTTTTCGTCGGGCAACTGACGGGCCAGTAATTGCGCCGCGCCACGAATGCCGCCCAAGGGGTTTTTGATTTCATGGGCCAGCCCGCGAACCAGCATCTTGCTGGTTTCTTGTTTGGACAGCTGCGCTTCTTCTTTGGTGATGCGCAGCAGGCGGTCTCGCGGGTGAACTTCAAGCAGCAGCATGGTGCCGCTGTTGCTCAAGATCGGGGTGACGGCGTAATCCACGGTCAGCGTCTGCCCGGTGAGCGACGTCAGCATGGCTTCACGCTTGGTAAACGGATGGGCGTGTTCGACCGCTTGACGCAGCGAGTGCAGCGCTTCGGTGGACTCAGTGAACAATTCGCTGATGAATTGTCCATGACTGCGCTGCCCGCTAATAGCCAGCAGCATCTCGGCTGCCGGATTCATGTACTCAAGGCGTAAAGCGTCATTGAGCAATAGCGTGGCAGTCGTCAGATTGTCGAGTAACAGTCGGTGCAGGGCATCACTGATGGTCATGGGCCAATCCCGGATTACTTGCGCGGGTTACACGCTGAGACAAAGAAAATGCAAAAACCAAACCAAGGCTCTTAAAAGAAGCGCTAATCGCCTGAAATGAGGACTTGGAGCCCATAAAGGTGGCGTAAAGCCTGCTCGCTGGCGCATCTTTGACCCAATGTGGGCTGCAAATCGAATCGTTCAGCTATTGATGCACCAATATAGTGCAAGTCAAGCAATTGGTTCAGGTTGTCTTAAACATTCAGACGCGTGCGCAATTGCGCGCCAAAAAAAAACCTCCCGAAGGAGGTTTTTTTAATTCACGCCGGGTTAACCCGGCGTGTCTGGATTAGCAGCTGTAGTACAGCTCGTATTCCAGTGGGTGTACGAAGGTGCGTACTTTGATTTCTTCTTCGCTTTTCAGGGCGATGTAAGCGTCGATGAAGTCGTCGCTGAATACGCCGCCTTTGGTCAGGAACGCACGGCCCTTGTCCAGTTCTTCCAGCGCTTCTTTCAGGCTGCCACACACTTGCGGGATCTCTTTGGCCTCTTCAGGCGGCAGGTCGTACAAGTTTTTGTCAGCAGCATCGCCAGGGTGGATCTTGTTCTGGATGCCGTCCAGGCCAGCCATCATCAGTGCCGCGAAGCACAGGTACGGGTTAGCAGCCGGGTCCGGGAAGCGTGCTTCGATACGGCGAGCTTTAGGGCTGGACACGTAAGGAATACGGATCGACGCGGAGCGGTTACGCGCCGAGTAGGCCAGCATGACCGGTGCTTCGAAACCTGGTACCAGACGCTTGTAAGAGTTGGTAGCCGGGTTGGTGAAGCCGTTCAGTGCCTTGCCGTGCTTGATGATGCCGCCGATGAAGTACAGAGCGGTGTCGGACAGACCTGCATAGCCTTCGCCAGCGAAGGTGTTCTTGCCATCTTTGGAGATGGACATGTGAACGTGCATGCCCGAGCCGTTATCGCCGTACAGAGGCTTAGGCATGAAGGTAGCGGTACGGCCGTAGGCGTCTGCTACGTTGTGCACGCAGTACTTCAGGGTCTGAACTTCGTCAGCCTTTTTCACCAGCGTGTTGAACTGAACGCCGATTTCGTTCTGACCAGCAGTGGCCACTTCGTGGTGGTGAACTTCGATAACCAGACCCATTTCTTCCATGGCGTTGCACATGGAGGTACGGATTTCGTGGTCATGGTCGAATGGCGGAACCGGGAAGTAGCCACCTTTGATGCCAGGACGGTGGCCGCGGTTGCCGCCTTCCACGTCCTGATCGGACATCCACGAACCCTGTTCGGAGTAGATCTTGAACATGGAGCCGGAAATGTCGGACTTGAATTTCACTTCGTCGAAGATGAAGAACTCAGGCTCTGGACCGACGAACACGGTGTCACCGATACCGGTGGACTTCAGGTATTCCTCGGCACGGTTAGCGATGGCGCGTGGATCGCGGTCATAGCCTTGCATGGTCGAAGGTTCGATGATGTCGCACACCAGGATCAGCGTAGGCTGTTCGGTGAACGGGTCCAGAACTGCCGTGCTGTCGTCTGGCAGCAGGATCATGTCGGACGCTTCGATGCCTTTCCAGCCAGCAATGGAGGAGCCGTCGAACATTTTGCCGTCGGTGAAGAAGTTTTCATCCAGCGCATCACGGGCCGGCATGGTCACGTGGTGCTGAGTGCCTTTGGTGTCAGTGAAGCGCAGATCAATCCACTTGACGTCATGATCTTTGATGAGTTGAACCGACTTCGACATAGTGTCCTCCGGGTGGCTTAGGGCTGGTGGTGGATTAGCCCTTAATAAGTGGTTGATGCCGGCGCGAATACTCTGCCAAGGCAACCTGCCTCACAAGGGAGCAAATTGCATGCCAGTGCCCCGACTTGCCCCAATCTCAGGCAGGTAGCGACGTAGACTACCGATTAGCACCCTGAATCGCACTTAAATGAAGCGATTAAGGCTATAAATGCGCTGTTTTGGTGCGACCAAAACCGTTTGTACGATAACTGGTTAAACCTTGAGCAATTTCCGCTATAATCCGCGCCCCCCTTTTTTGGTAGGCTGCTCGCGCGCTGTTTTCATGAAACTAATCGTTAAAGTCTTCCCCGAAATCACTATCAAGAGCCGTCCGGTTCGGATGCGTTTCGTCCGTCAATTGGCCAAAAACATCCGTGCTGTGCTCCGCGATCTGGACCCGGCCGTGGTGGTGACAGGTGTGTGGGACAACATCGAACTGCAAACACGCGTAACCGACCCCAAAGCCTTGAAGGAGATGACTGAGCGCCTGAGCTGCATGCCGGGCATCGCGCATTTTCTGCAAGTGGACGAGTACCCGTTGGGTGACTTCGACGACGTCGTTGAAAAGTGCAAAGTGCACTTCGGCGACGCGTTGGCGGGCAAGATTTTTTCAGTGCGCTGCAAGCGTGCCGGCAAGCATCCGTTTACCTCGATGGAAATCGAAAAATACGTCGGCAGCAAGCTGCGACGTGAATGCGGTGCGGCCGGAATTGACCTGAAAAAGCCGGAAATCGAAGTCCGCTTCGAAATTCGCGACCAACGGTTGTTTGTGATTCACAGCCAGCACGACAGCATTGGCGGCTTCCCGCTGGGCTCGCTGGATCAGACGCTGGTTTTGATGTCCGGCGGGTTCGATTCTACCGTGGCGGCTTACCAGGTCATGCGCCGCGGGCTGATGAGCCACTTCTGCTTCTTCAACCTCGGCGGGCGTGCCCACGAGCTGGGCGTGATGGAAGTCGCGCACTATATATGGAAGAAGTACGGCAGCTCCCAGCGCGTACTGTTTGTCAGCGTTCCGTTCGAAGAAGTATTGGGCGAAATTCTCGGCAAAGTCGATAACAGTCATATGGGCGTCATTTTGAAGCGTATGATGTTGCGCGCTGCTACCCGTATCGCTGAACGCCTGGAAATCGAAGTGCTGGTGACCGGTGAAGCGATTTCGCAGGTGTCGAGCCAGACGCTGCCCAACTTGTCGCTGATTGACTCGGCGACTGACAAGCTGGTGTTGCGTCCGCTGATCGTCAGCCACAAGCAAGACATCATTGATCAGGCAGAAGCCATCGGCACGGCCGATTTTGCCAAGCACATGCCTGAATATTGCGGGGTGATTTCGGTCAACCCCAAGACCCACGCCAAGCGCAACCGCGTGGAGTATGAAGAACAACAGTTTGATATGGCCGTGCTTGAGCGTGCGCTTGAGCGGGCTAAACTGGTGCCGATTGATCGTGTAATCGATGAATTGGGCCAGGACTTGCAAGTCGAAGAAGTCAGCGAAGTGCTGGCGGGCCAAATCGTGATCGACATCCGTCACCCGGATGATCAGGAAGATCGACCGCTGGAACTGGCTGGCATCGAAGTACAAGCGTTGCCGTTCTATGCTTTGAACAGCCGCTTCAAGGAACTGGATGACACCCGTCAGTACCTGTTGTATTGCGACAAAGGCGTGATGAGTCGCCTGCATGCTCACCATTTGCTCAGTGAGGGACATGCCAATGTGCGCGTTTATCGACCGAGCTAAGAGCCCGGGGCTGTATGCCTGTGGCCTGCGTCACCGGCCCCCCGACGCCGCCGTCAAGCTGTAACGGCTTTGCCGGACTCTACTGTTAATCGCTGCCACGACCTGTCAGCACACCGAATCCTCTGATCGAGATACACAAGTGATCGAAAATCTACGTAACATCGCCATCATTGCTCACGTTGACCACGGTAAAACCACCCTGGTAGACAAACTCTTGCGTCAATCCGGCACTCTGGAGCGCAACGAGCTCAACGACGAGCGCGTGATGGACTCCAACGACCAGGAAAAAGAGCGCGGCATTACCATTCTTGCCAAGAACACCGCTATCAACTGGAACGGCTACCACATCAACATCGTGGACACCCCGGGCCACGCCGACTTCGGCGGTGAAGTTGAACGTGTAATGTCGATGGTTGACTCCGTTCTGCTGCTGGTTGACGCTCAAGACGGCCCTATGCCGCAAACCCGTTTCGTGACCAAGAAGGCGTTCGAAGCTGGCCTGCGTCCAATCGTGGTAATCAACAAGGTTGACCGTCCAGGCGCGCGTCCGGACTGGGTTCTGGATCAAATCTTCGACCTGTTCGACAACCTGGGTGCTACCGAAGAACAGCTGGACTTCAAAGTGGTTTACGCCTCTGCCCTGAACGGTATTGCTGGTCTTGAGCACACCGACATGGCTGAAGACATGACCCCGCTGTACCAGTCGATCGTCGACAACGTACCGGCGCCAAAAGTTGACCGTGACGGCCCGTTCCAGATGCAAATCTCGGCACTGGACTACAACAGCTTCCTGGGCATTATCGGTGTTGGCCGTATCGCTCGTGGTCGCGTCAAGCCGAACACCCCGGTAGTTGCCATCGACGCTGACGGCAAGCGCCGCAACGGTCGTATCCTGAAGCTGATGGGTCACCACGGTCTGCACCGTGTAGACGTTGAAGAAGCTTCGGCAGGCGACATCGTTTGCATCAGCGGTATGGATTCGCTGTTCATCTCCGACACCCTGTGTGATCCGATGAACGTTGAAGCGATGAAGCCGTTGACCGTTGACGAGCCAACCGTTTCCATGACCTTCCAGGTAAACGACTCGCCTTTCTGCGGTAAAGAAGGCAAGTTCGTGACTTCCCGTAACATCAAGGAACGTCTGGACAAAGAGCTGCTGTACAACGTTGCACTGCGCGTTGAAGAAGGCGACACCGCTGACAAGTTCAAGGTTTCCGGTCGTGGCGAGCTGCACTTGTCCGTATTGATCGAAACCATGCGTCGCGAAGGCTTCGAAATGGGCGTTGGTCGTCCAGAAGTGATCATCCGCGTTGTAGACGGTGTTAAGCAGGAACCGTTTGAAAACGTAACCATCGACACCCCTGAAGAAACTCAGGGCAAGGTGATGGAAGAGATGGGCCTGCGTAAAGGCGACCTGACCAACATGGTGCCGGATGGCAAAGGCCGTGTTCGTCTGGAATACAACATCCCTGCTCGTGGTCTGATCGGTTTCCGTAACCAGTTCCTGACCCTGACCAACGGTGCTGGCATCCTGACCTCGATCTTCGATCGCTACGACACCATGAAGTCGGGCCACATGTCCGGCCGTCAGAACGGTGTTCTGGTATCGGTTGAGACTGGCAAGGCGCTGACCTACTCCCTGGAAACTCTGCAGGCGCGTGGCAAGCTGTTCGTTGAGCACGGTCAAGAGATCTACAACGGTCAGATCGTTGGTCTGAACAGCCGTGACACCGACATGGGCGTTAACCCTACCAAGGGCAAGAAGCTCGACAACATGCGTGCTTCGGGTAAAGACGAAACCATCGCTCTGGTTCCACCTGTTCGCTTCACTCTGGAACAGGCTCTGGAATTCATCCAGGACGACGAGCTGTGCGAAGTAACGCCTAAGTCCATCCGTCTTCGTAAGAAGATCCTGGACGAAGGCGAGCGTACCCGCGCTGCTAAAAAAGCCAAAAACTAAGTTAATTAGTTAGCGGCAATAAAAAACGCCCCCGGCCTTGCGGTCGGGGGCGTTTTTTTGTGGCCGTGATTTGTGTATTCAACGGCCCCTCACCCTAGCCCTCTCCCAGAGGGAGAGGGGACTAAAAGCAAAAACAGAGCTAGGCAACACCACCGATCATTCCCCTCTCCCTCCGGGAGAGGGCTAGGGTGAGGGCGCTTTTGCGCTTAAAAATCCATCAGCTTGACGCTGCTGTTCTTGCGCTCAACGGCTTTGGGGATATACGCGCAATACCCGGGGCGCGGGCCAATGCGCGGGTGATTGCGGCACGTATCCGGGCGCTTTTCATAAATGGTGCACATGCGCGATTTACGATCCAGATACAGGCAATCGTTATTGCTCATGCGCTGCAGGGTGAAAATCCCTGACTTCTGATTGAATCGCTCAACGATGCCGTCTTTCTGCAAGCGCTTGGCGATGTTCTTCGGCGGGTCGCCGAGCTCGAATTCATCGACCAGGCCAATGCGGATCAGGTCTTTGATCTTGACCTCGACCGGCAGCGTGCAGCAGCTGGAAATGCAGGAACCGCACATGGGCGCAGAGTATTTGGCCCAGGTATCGAGACGGTCGATTTCCGCGGCGGCGATCAGGTTGGACTTCATCGGACTTAATATTCCAGCGTGCATCAGGGCGCGCGATCATACCGGGGTTGGCGAAAGAGTGAGCAACCATTTGCCGGTTTTTTGCACACAGCCATGTTTTAACGCTGTGCACCGGGTGTGTGCATGGTTTTGGGGCATCAACGCGCGCGTCGGATGATTTTTATGAAACCCGTCAAAAAAGCCCGAATCAAAGCCCTTGGTTCTTGTCGAACCGTCTAGGCTGAGTCCTACCCGTTCTTCAAATCGCTCCATCTCGATTGAGGTTGTATCGATGCCCCAGGAACCGCTTGTTAGTGAAGACCAGGTCGCGGCATTTCGTAACGCTGTGATCACCAAATTGACCTACGCGGTGGGTAAAGATCCAGAGCACGCGTTTGACCACGACTGGTTTGAAGCCGTCGCACTGGCCGCGCGCGACCATATGGTCGAGCACTGGATGGACAACACCCGGCAGATTTATCGCAAAGACCAGAAGCGCGTGTATTACCTGTCGCTGGAGTTCTTGATCGGTCGCTTGCTGTACGACAGCCTGAGCAACCTCGGCCTGCTGGAGGTGGCGCGTGAGGCCATGAGCGAGCTGGGGGTTGATCTGGAGCGCATTCGCCTGCTAGAGCCGGATGCGGCGCTGGGCAACGGCGGCCTCGGGCGTCTGGCTGCCTGCTTTATGGAAAGTATGTCGACCCTGGGCGTCGCCGCTCACGGGTATGGCATTCGTTATGAGCACGGCTTGTTTCGCCAAAGCATTGTCGATGGCTGGCAACAGGAGCAAACCGAAAACTGGCTCGACTTTGGTAACCCCTGGGAATTCGAACGCGCCGAAGTGCTGTACTCCATCGGCTTTGGCGGCTCGGTGGAGTCCAAAGAAGATGAACAAGGCCAGTTGCGGCAAATATGGTGGCCCGGTGAAACCGTGCGCGCCATCGCCTACGACACCCCGGTTGTAGGCTGGCGTGGGGCCAGCGTTAACACCTTGCGCCTGTGGCGGGCGAGGGCGCTGCACGATCTGAACCTGGGGCGTTTCAATGCTGGCGACCATTTGGGCGCGGTGGCTGAAGTGGTGCGCGCAGAGAGCATCTCCCGCGTGTTGTACCCCGCAGACAGCAATGAGGCGGGCCAAGAATTGCGCCTGCGTCAGGAGTACTTCTTTGTGTCGGCTTCGCTACAGGACTTGCTGCGCCGCCACCTGCACGCGCACGTGAACCTGCTGAACCTGGCCGACCACGTCTCGATCCAGCTTAACGACACCCACCCCTCCATCGCCGTGGCAGAGTTGATGCGCATCCTGGTCGACGAGCACGGCATGGAGTGGTCTGTCGCGTGGCAAATCACGGTCGATACCCTGTCCTATACCAACCACACCTTGCTGCCGGAGGCGCTGGAAACCTGGCCGGTCGCGTTGATGGAGCGTCTGTTGCCGCGGCATATGCAGATCATTTACCTGATCAACGGCTATCACATCGATTCGTTGCGCGAAAAAGGCGTCCATGACTTTGACGTGCTGCGGGCCGTGTCGCTGATCGAAGAAGATCACGGCCGCCGGGTGCGCATGGGTAATCTCGCCTTTTTGGGCTGTCACAGTGTCAACGGGGTGTCCGGGCTGCACACCCAGCTGATGCGCAGCACGGTCTTTTCCGAGCTGCACAAACTTTACCCGGACCGCATCAACAACAAGACCAACGGTGTCACCTTCCGCCGCTGGCTGTTTCAGTCAAATCCACCGCTGACCGCCATGCTGGTCGATGCGTTAGGGGCGGATGTGGTGGACGAGACCGAGCACAAATTAATCAAGCTCGAACCCTTCGCCGAGCGCGCCGACTTCCGTAAAAAATTTGCGGAACAGCGCCTGCAAAACAAATGCACCTTGGCGGCGCTAATCTATGAGCGGCTGGGCGTGGTGGTCAATCCCGAAGCGATGTTCGATGTGCAGGTCAAACGCATTCACGAGTACAAGCGCCAGTTGCTCAACTTGCTGCACACCGTGGCGCTGTATCAGGCGATCCGCGCCGAGCCGGGCAATCACTGGGTGCCCCGGGTGAAAATTTTTGCGGGCAAGGCGGCGGCCAGCTACGACCAGGCCAAACTCATCATCAAATTGGCCAACGACATCGCCCGCACCGTCAATAACGACCCGACGGTGCGAGGTTTGCTTAAAGTCGTGTTTATCCCCAACTACAACGTCAGCCTGGCTGAGAACATCATTCCGGCGGCTGATTTATCGGAGCAGATTTCCACCGCAGGCTTCGAAGCCTCAGGCACCAGCAACATGAAGTTCGGGCTTAATGGTGCGTTGACCATTGGCACGATGGACGGTGCCAACGTGGAGATGTGCGAAAGGGTAGGGGCAGAAAACATGTTCATTTTCGGCCTTAGCTCGCAGCAGGTCGAGGCACGACAGCGCAGTGGCGAGTTTCATGCCGGCCCCGAAGTGGCTGCCTCGCACCGACTCAACGATGTGTTGCAAGCGATTCGCAGCGGGGTGTTTTCCCACGACGATCCGGCGCGTTACACCGCCATGATTGATTCGTTGATCAACTATGACCGTTTCTTGGTCTGCGCTGACTTCGATTCGTATTGGTCTGCGCAAATGCGCGTTGAGCACTTGTGGCACGACAAGGATGCCTGGTGGCGGGCGGCAGTACTGAACACCGCGCGCATGGGCTGGTTTTCATCGGACCGCACCATTCGTGAATACGCGACTGAAATCTGGAAAGCGCTGTAACTCTATACCCCTTGTAGCCGCTGCCGCAGGCTGCGATCGAGACCCAAGGGCTCGCACTTTTAAATGCGAATACCTTCAGTCCTTATCGCAGCCTGCGGCAGCGGCTACAGGAATAGTGAGGGATTTCACCCCTCAACTGAACCCGTTCGGCCTGTTCTGAGTCTGATTAGAAGATTTGCTTGGCAACTCGCGTTAAACTGCGCGGGTTTTCGCCCCCTCCCCCTAGTTCGGAGCCTTACATGTCCCGCGTTACCCTGAGTCGCTATCTGATCGAGCAGACCCGCAGCAACAACACCCCTGCTGATTTGCGTTTCCTCATCGAAGTGGTGGCGCGTGCTTGCAAAGAGATCAGCCACGCTGTGTCCAAAGGCGCCCTGGGCGGTGTTTTGGGCAGCATGGGCACTGAAAACGTGCAAGGTGAAGTGCAGAAGAAACTCGACGTGATTTCCAACGAAATCCTGCTCGAAGCCAACGAATGGGGCGGTCACTTGGCCGGCATGGCGTCCGAAGAAATGGACAATGCCTACCAGATTCCTGGCAAATACCCGAAAGGCGCCTACCTGCTGGTTTTCGATCCACTGGACGGTTCGTCCAACATCGACATCAACGCACCGGTTGGCACCATTTTCTCGGTATTGCGTTGCCCGAATGAATACCTGAGCCAGAACGAACCGCTGAACGAAAAAGCCTTCTTGCAGCCAGGCACGGAGCAGGTTGCTGCCGGTTATGCCATCTATGGCCCGCAGACCATGCTGGTACTGACGTTGGGCGACGGCGTCAAAGGCTTCACCCTGGACCGTGAAATGGGCAGCTTCGTACTGACCCACGAAGACATCACCATTCCTGAAAGCACCCAGGAATTCGCCATCAACATGTCCAACCAGCGTCACTGGGAAGCCCCGGTACAGCGCTATGTTGACGAGTTGCTGGCAGGCGAAGAAGGCGCCTTGAAGAAGAACTTCAATATGCGCTGGGTCGCTGCCATGGTGGCCGATGTGCACCGTATCCTGACCCGCGGTGGCTTGTTCATGTACCCACGTGACAGCCGCGAGCCCTCCAAGCCGGGCAAACTGCGCCTGATGTACGAAGCCAACCCGATGTCCTTCCTGGTTGAGCAAGCAGGCGGCGCGTCCACAGACGGCCACCAGCGCATTCTCGACATCCAGCCTGAAGGTCTGCACCAGCGTGTAGCGGTGTACCTGGGCTCGAAAGAAGAAGTCGCGCGCATCACCGCCTACCATAAGGCGTAAGTATTACCTGTAGCCGCTGCCGCAGGCTGCGCCAAGGGCCGTAGGCCCTTCAAAAACAGGGCCGCTGCGCAGCCCATCGCAGCCTGCGGCAGCGGCTACACGTCTTGCATCCCCCGGCCAAACAAATCCTTTCCCCCTGTGGGAACCCCTTCGCGTTTATCTCTTCTAAGCTTGCAGCAGGCAGCAATGCCGACTTTCTTTTTCAGGAGTTTTTCCATGAAGTTGCGTTCTTTGGCATTGTTGTCCTTCTGTGTGTTGCTAGCGGCCTGCAGCAAGGTCAATCAAGAGAACTACTCCAAACTTTCCGCTGGTATGACTAAAGCGCAAGTCGAGCAATTACTGGGTTCGCCCACTGAATGTTCAGGCGCGCTGGGCATGTCGAGCTGCACGTGGGGCGACCAGAAAGCCTTTATCAGCGTGCAATACGCAGGCGACAAAGTGCTGATTTTCTCGGGCCAGGGTTTGAAGTAAGACTGATCAGGAGCTTTAGCGATGAAACGTTTATTAGCCGGCCTTGGGGCTGCGTTGGTCTTGGCAGGGTGTTCCACGTCCAGTAATGACACGATGGCCCCTAGAACGGTCGATAACGTCGACCTCAAACGCTATCAAGGCACGTGGTATGAACAGGCCCGATTGCCGATGTTCTTCCAGCGTAATTGCGCCCAGTCTGAAGCCCATTACAGCTTGAAACCCGATGGCAATGTAGCGGTGCTGAACCGTTGCTTGACCGAAGAGGGTGAGTGGCAGGAAGCCAAAGGCACGGCTACCCCGCAAGTGCCGGGTAAAACCGACAAGTTGTGGGTCGAGTTCGATAACTGGGTGTCAACCTTGTTGCCGGGCGTAACCAAGGGCGATTACTGGGTGCTGTATTTGGGCGACAACTACAGCACGGCGCTGGTGGGTAACCCAGACCGCAAATACCTGTGGTTATTGTCACGCAAGCCGCAAATTGACCAGCAAACCCGTGATGAGCTGCTCAGCAAGGCTCAGCAGCAGGGCTATGACACCACACGCTTGATCTGGCGCACGCCCGATGCGGACATGCCAAAAGGTATGAAGTAAGGCCGATGTGCCCCTCAGCGAGCGCTGGGGGGCACAGGCTTAACCCTTAACCGCGCAGCAGGGTCTTCCAAGCGCGGTTCTGGTACACGGCGATGGCTTGTTGTTTGCGAGCGTTGAGCAATTCGTCGTTGTGCTCTGCATCTTCAGAAATGGGCATATTGGCCAACTCCTGCAACTTGTTCATCTCACCGTACAAGCGGTCCAGCTCCGGAATTTCCAGCACGTTACGCGCCAGACGCAACCATGCCTGAATGCGCTCGATGCGCGGCAGTTGCTCGGCCAGGTCTTCAGGTTGCTGCTGGTAGCGATTCAAACGCAGAGCGATGGCTTCGTCCGACAGCAAACGTGGCAGCCAGCTGGCCAATTGAGCGGCGCCCTGACGATTGCCACGGGTGGTACCGCGATCAACAGTCCAGCTGCGCTCCATCAACCAGCGCGACGTGTTCAGGGAGAACTGGCCCCAGCGTGGGTCTTCCAACTCTTCCAGGAACTGCTCAGGCGCGGCTTTACGCACGTCTTCGTCGTCCTGACCTATCTGCACCAGCGGGCGCCAGTCTTCCAGCAACGCGTCCAGTGAAGCCCGCAGCGCGCTGGTGGATTGACGTGGAGCCGCTTGGCCAAGGCTGCTGACCAGTGCGCGAAGGTCGATCAATTGCTGTACCCAGTCTTGCAGCAAGCGCCAGTGACCGTTGAAACGGTATTGCTCGGCCAGCCGCTGGCTGTTGCCCAGCAAGTGCCAGGCCAGTGCGGCAAACGCGTCGTCCAGCGGTGTTTCAGGGGTCAGCTCGGGCGCAGGCAGGTTTACCGAATAGCTGTTGGCGTCGAACAGGCGATAGCCACGCTCGGCCTTGCTGATATCACACGGCATCAGGGCCAGCTTCTCGGCCAGTTCGGCTGCCAGTTCCAGCAAGGCTTGTGGCTCGCCTTCACGCAGTTCGAGTTCCAGCTCGCAGATTTCTTCTTTCTGCTTACCGGCAATTACGTGGCCCAGATCCAGTGCCGCCTCGATCACCACCTTGGATTTGCCTCGGCCCCACGAGATTTCAGCGCGCTCGCGGACAAAATCGGTGGTGAAGATCGGCTTTAGCGTTTTCTTGTCCAGCTCGGCCAATTGTTCAGGCCAGCACTCGCCGTCGAGCAACTTGGTGTCGAGCTTGGCTTTCGCCAGTTTCCAGTCGTATTCGTTACGCTGCGACAGACCGGCAACGCTTTGGCCGCGGGTTTTGAGGGTTTGAATCACCTCGTCGCCATCGCGGCGCAGACGCAGGGCCACCTTGGCCTTGGCCAGGTCGCGCTCAGGCGTGTCGAAGTACTGATTGAGCAACTCACGGCTTTCCCAGCCACTTTTGTTGCGCTTTTTCAGCAGAGGGTGCTCGCGCAAGGCAGCGAGGGTTTCGCGGCTTACGCGCAGTTTGATTTCGGTTTCTTTGTGCATGGCCGGACAATCCAGAAGCGGTGTGCAGCCGGGGAAAGAGTGGCTGCCAAGGCCGTGCAGTGTACAGGACTCGCCGAGGCTATGCCCCGCATGGGTTTATTCTGCGGCGCAGATGGCTCTATGATGGGCCTCGCCCAGCCAACAGGAAGTCAGCGCATGCCTTTACCTTCCCTCAAAGAGCAGTTCGCTGCCTTGATCGGCACGCCGTCGGTCAGTTGCACCCAGCCTCATCTGGATCAGTCCAACCGCGCGGTGATCGACTTACTGGCCACGTGGCTGGGTGATTTGGGCTTCAGCTGTGACATCCAGCAGGTCAGCCCCGGCAAATTCAACCTGCTGGCAAGCTTTGGCAGCGGCCCCGGCGGTTTGGTGCTGGCCGGGCACAGCGACACCGTGCCGTATGACGAAGCGCTGTGGCAGACCGATCCGCTCAAGCTGACCGAAGTCGATAACCGCTGGGTCGGCCTGGGCAGTTGTGACATGAAAGGCTTTTTCGCGTTGATCATCGAGGCCGTGCGCCCGTTGCTTGATCAGCCGTTCAAACAACCGCTGCTGATTCTGGCCACCTGCGATGAAGAAACCTCGATGGCCGGTGCGCGGGCGTTGGCCGACGCCGGTCGTCCGCTGGGCCGGGCGGCGGTGATTGGCGAACCCACGGGGCTCAAGCCAATCCGTATGCACAAAGGCGTGATGATGGAGCGCATCGACATACTGGGGCGCAGCGGTCACTCTTCCGACCCCAGCCTTGGCCACAGCGCGCTGGATGCCATGCACGACGCGATGAGCGAACTCAAAGCCCTGCGCCAGCAATGGCTGGGCGAGTACCGCAACCCGCAATTCAGCGTGCCCCAGCCGACTTTGAACTTTGGCTGCATTCACGGTGGCGACAACCCCAACCGCATTTGCGGCCAGTGCTCGCTGGAGTTCGACCTGAGACCTTTGCCGGGGATGGACCCGAACGCGCTGCGTGCGATCATTCGCAGCAAGCTGGAGCCCTTAGCCGAACGGCATCAGGTGAACATTGATTTCGCCCCCATTGCCGCTGGCGTAGCGCCTTTTGAACAGGCGGCTGACGCTGAGTTGGTTCGCGTGGCCGAACGCCTGACCGGCCATGTCGCGCAAGCAGTAGCGTTTGGTACTGAAGCGCCTTATCTTCAGCAGCTTGGCTGCGAAACCATCGTGCTCGGCCCGGGTGACATCACCTGCGCGCATCAACCGGGTGAACACCTGGAAATGTCACGTTTGCAGCCGACCGTGCGTCTACTGACCCAATTGATTGAACATTATTGCCTGACCCCGGCCCGGTAAATTGCCCGAGCCCCGCCCCGTACACACAAGGAGAGCACGCGTGTTGCCAACTTTGTTTCGACGATAACCATCAGCCCGTTGTGCGCGTGTTGTTTTTGCCCTTTTTAGGCGGCTCTCATTTTTACAGGCTCTGGTTATGCACGATTACGTTAATTGGTTGCGTCACGCGTCTCCTTACATCAATGCCCACCGCGATTGCACCTTTGTCGTCATGCTCCCTGGCGACGGCGTGGCGCACCCCAACTTTGGCAACATTGTTCACGACCTGGTGCTGCTGCACAGCTTGGGCGTGCGGCTGGTGTTGGTGCACGGTTCGCGTCCGCAAATCGAAAGCCGGCTGCAAGCCCGTGGCCTGATGCCGCATTACCACGATGGGCTGCGGATCACCGACGCGCCGACCCTTGAGTGCGTGATCGATGCGGTGGGCCAGCTGCGCATTGCGATCGAAGCACGGCTGTCGATGGACATGGCGTCCTCACCGATGCAGGGTTCACGTTTGCGGGTGGCCAGCGGCAACCTGGTGACTGCGCGCCCAATCGGCGTGCTCAACGGCGTGGACTACCACCACACCGGCGAAGTGCGCCGGGTCGACCGTAAAGGTATCAACCGCTTGCTGGACGAGCGCTCGATTGTCTTGCTGTCGCCGTTGGGTTACTCGCCCACGGGTGAAATATTCAATCTGGCCTGCGAAGACGTTGCCACGCGTGCAGCGATTGATCTGGGCGCTGACAAACTGTTGTTGTTCGGTGCTGAGCCTGGCTTGTTGGATGAAGACGGGCGGTTGGTGCGAGAGCTTCGCCCGCAGCAAGTCCCTGCCCATATGAAGCGTCTGGGCAGCGACTATCAGGCAGAACTGCTGGATGCGGCGGCTGAAGCGTGCCGGGGTGGGGTGCCGCGCAGCCATATCGTCAGCTATGCCGAAGACGGCGCGCTGCTGACCGAACTGTTTACTCGTAACGGCGGCGGCACGCTGGTGGCGCAAGAACAGTTTGAAGTGACGCGCGAAGCGGCGATTGAAGACGTGGGTGGTTTGCTCGAGCTCATCAGCCCGCTGGAAGAGCAGGGCATTCTGGTGCGCCGCTCGCGTGAAGTCTTGGAGCGGGAAATCGAGCAATTCAGCGTGGTTGAGCGTGAAGGCATGATCATCGCGTGTGCGGCGCTGTATCAGATTGCCGATTCGGATGCTGGGGAGCTGGCGTGTCTGGCGGTGAACCCGGAGTACCGTCATGGTCGCCGGGGCGATGAATTGCTTGAGCGCATTGAAAACCGGGCACGGGCGCAGGGGTTGAAGACTCTGTTTGTACTGACGACACGCACGGCCCATTGGTTTCGCGAGCGTGGTTTTGAGCCGAGCAGCGTAGAGCGCCTGCCTGCGGCGCGGGCTTCGCTGTACAACTATCAGCGTAATTCGAAGATCTTTGAAAAGGCACTGTGAAGCGCCTGCGGCACCCTCACCCTAGCCCTCTCCCAGAGGGAGAGGGGACTGATCGGTGGCGTTGCGCCTATCTGTTTTTGACTTTAGCCCCCTCTCCCTCTGGGAGAGGGTTGGGGTGAGGGTCTTCGGCGCGAGCTATCAAAACTCTCGCACCACCCTAACGCTTTCCCGGAGTGAGAGGGGACTGATCGGTGGCGTTGCGCACATCTGTTTATGACTTTAGCTCCCTCTCCCTCTGGGAGAGGGTTGGGGTGAGGGTCTTCGGCGCGA
>NZ_JBJGEJ010000002.1:149042-461323 GCF_045062345.1 Pseudomonas sp. 2024-210
GAGCTATCAAAACTCTCGCAACGCCCTAACCTTTTCCCGGAGTGAGAGGGGACTGATCGGTGGCGTTGCGCACATCTGTTTTTGACTTTAGCCCCCTCTCCCTCTGGGAGAGGGTTGGGGTGAGGGTCTTCAGCGCGAGCTATCAAAACTCTCGCAACGCCCTAACCTTTTCCCGGAGTGAGAGGGGACTGATCGGTGGCGTTGCGCACATCTGTTTTTGACTTTAGCCCCCTCTCCCTCTGGGAGAGGGTTGGGGTGAGGGTCATCAGCGCCAGCCATCAAAACTCCCGCAAGCACACATCATCAATGACGGCCTTGCCCATGTCGCACAAATAGTGCGAAGCCCAGGCATGACGCTCGCTGTCTTTGCCGCGCGCTGCATCAAGAGCGAGCTTCTTGGCGCAATACAACAACGCAGACACCTGCTCCAGCGCCTGACGCAAAGGCACATTGGGGTTAACGCGAAAAAGGTCGATGTTGTCTTCGCCGCAGGGGCCAAAGGTAACGGCGCCGAGGGTGGTGATCGGGGGGAGGGTCGTCATCAAGCGTGCTCCTAAAGTAATTAAGAGCTGCCACTTTGGTTCTCAGGCAAAAAGGTGGCAGCCGTGTGCGGGCTGAGAAAACGGGACAATAGGAACCCGACAGGCTCGAAAGCCTCCCGCACACAGCCGCCATAACTCGGTAATGGCCAGTGATAAGGCAATTATTGTTCTCGGATTCTCAAGTCCGGTCACTGTTTTTTTCAGCGACGGTGCACAGTACGCCCGTCCCTTAAATTCAGAAGTCGTCCATTGCCGCTATTCGCGTAGGAGGCAGCGTTTTTGTGTGCGCGCATCTCCATTCGCGCCTCATACAAATCACTCAACAAAAAATCCACCGACCTACAAAGACTCCGGACTCAGCTGATTTCGGCAAGTTTTTTATGCCGATAACGTGCGGCGCTCTCCCCCAGGAAAGCGTCACATAGCCAGTCAGAAAGGAGTCACTAAAGGGAATTATGGGATAGGCAACTGAATAGCAGGGTGGGAAATACACGACCTCAGGGCTGCGCTCAAAAATAGAAATATCAAAAAATATCTGTGAGGTGAGTGATGGGCTTAACAGTCGAACTTTCATGGTATGACAAAAAAACAGAATTTATTGTTGAAGACGAAAGTTCTGAAGATTTTGGTAACGATGCCACTATCGTTGAGGCGCTAAACCTATCAACAGAACATGATGTCAATAACGGTTGCTTTGATGTGGGTCGTGAATGGCTCACAACATTGCAGCCATTGTTTGTGCACCGCATAGACTTAAATGAGTTCGACTACCAAGTTTCGTTTAGATATAAAGATTAACGCTTGATGAAATATCGGGTAGACCGGCATGTGATTGTGGGTGTGGCTCAAAATGAAAAAGCGTTGCGTCCTTCCAACTAGCGGTAGAACTATCGCTGTCGGACCTCACATTGGTTATGGGTTGGGAAGAAGATGAAGATTGTCTTTATGACTATCGACTGACAGCCAAACAAATTTCAGCGCTTGAAAAATAGTGTTCTTTCGAACTTCCGAAAGATCTTGATCTTTATCTGACGTGTAATAGTTGAAAAACAATTGCTACATGCAATAAGCGGGTGACAGGCGCTGGTAAAACCAGCGCCTGTCACACACCTCAGTTACTGATTGCCAAAATACTCGCCTGATACGAGGCCACAAACAGGTCGAAATCGCCCTGTTCGTTTTGCTCGGTATCGATTTGTTCTTGCACAGACGTGCGCGCCTTTTCTTCGAACGCCGCCTGCTCTTCTGCACTCAACGGCTCACTGCGAAAGTATTCGGCATGGGCCAGGCTTTGACGCATCGAGAACTGAGCGAAGCTTTCTTTATGCTCGGTCATGCTGGCCAATACTTTGGCGGACGGTGTCAGGGACACATCCTTGACCTTGGCCAATTGCTCGTCCAACGCTTTGCTATGCGCATCGCCGCCGTGGCTCTGGTCAAGCAAGGCCGCCAGTGGCGCAATCTGCTCCAGCAGTTCTGCCGCCCACTCCTTCATATCGACCGCCTGGCCGTCGCGTTGCAGTTGCAGGCCCGGACGGCGACCTTCTTTGACCACGCTCGCGAAGTTCGAGGTGCAACTGCTGCACTCAGCGTTATCAAACTGCGGGCTGTCATTGAATGCGCAGTACAGCAGGAACGCATCCAGAAAACGCGACTCGGGCAGATCGATGCCGACGGGCAGGAACGGGTTGATGTCCAGCAAGCGCACTTCAACGTACTGCACCCCACGGGCCACCAACGCCTGAATCGGCCGCTCGCCCGTGTAGGTCACGCGCTTGGGCCGTATGTTGGAGTAGTACTCATTTTCGATTTGAAGAATGTTGGTGTTCAGTTGCACCCACTCGCCATCTTTATGCGTGCCGATTTCGACGTAGGGCGGGTAGGGCGTTGCCACCGCCTTGCGCAGGCTGTCAGTGTAGCTGTCGAGGGTGTTGTAGCACGGCGTCAGTCCGGCCTGGGCGTTGCTCTGGTAGCCCAGGTCACTCATGCGCAGGCTGGTGGCGTATGGCAGGTACAGCGTGTCGGCGTCGAATTGTTCCAACTGGTGAGCACGGCCGCGTAAGAATCCGGCGTCCAGCGCTGGCGACGCGCCAAACAGGTACATCAACAGCCAGCTGTGACGGCGGAAGTTACGAATCAAGGCGATGTAGGCATCCGACTGATAGTCGCGGTCGGTGCCGACAAACCCTTCGGCCTCTTTGAGCACCGGCCACAGCGCTTCAGGCAGGCTGAAGTTGTAGTGAATGCCGGCAATGCACTGCATGGTTTTGCCGTAACGCAGGGCCAGGCCTTTGCGATACACGTACTTGAGCTGGCCGATATTGGACGTGCCGTAGTAGGCAATCGGGATGTCTTCTTCGGCCGGCAACGGGCACGGCATCGAAGGGCTCCACAGGAACTCGTTGCCGAGTTTGCTGTAGGCAAAACGGTGAATCTTGTCGAGGCTGGCCAGCGTCTCTGCCGGGTCACGCAGGGCCGGGGTGATGAACTCCAGCAGCGACTCGGAATAGTCGGTCGTGATTTGGTCGTTGGTCAGGGCCGAGCCCAGTGCTTCAGGGTGTGGCGTTTGCGCCAAGCGGGCGTCGCCGGTCACGCGCAGGCATTCGCGCTCGATTCCGTGCAGGCACTGCTCAAGTAAAGAGAGGTTGGCGCGCTCACCGAGCAGAGCCAGGCGGCGGTTGAGAAGTTGGCTCAAGTTGGATTCCTTCACGCGTCAGTCGCCCCAATATGGGGGTGGTCAGGACGGTCTACAAGGGTGAAGTTGAAACTGGCGTGGTCGCCTGGTTTATGTCGGCAACGCTCAGTCCCGTTCCTGTTTCGGCTCGCGGCGCTCTAAGCGCATTTCGGCACTCTACACGTGCCGAAATTAACTCAAATGGCAGGTGGCCGCTACAGCACAGCGAACGTGCCTTGCGCTTTTGCGACGAGTTTGTCGCCTTGCAGTACATCGGCTTCGACGACCAGCGTACGCCGGCCGGGGTGTATGACGGTGGCGATGCACACCACTTCGCCTTCAGACACCGCCCGGAGGTAGTTGATCTTGCACTCAAGGGTCACGCTCTGCTGGTCAAAGCCATGGACGCTGGAACAGGCCAGCCCCATGCTGATGTCGACCAGACTGAACAACACACCGCCATGCAGTTTGCCACCCCGGTTGCGCAGCTGTGGCTCAAGGCTCAGCGCCACGTGCGCGACGCCGTCTTGCACAGACTGCACGCGGCAACCGATCAATTCGCTGAACGCGCTTTGGGTCAGGCCGTCCGGGAGCGCCATTAGCGTTTCTTCAGCTGTTTGGCGTTGGCAAACAACGAGGCCATCGCATTATTGGCCGGGGCTGCGGTCACGGTTTCTTTACGCTGTGCGCTGTTTTGCTGACGCGGTGCCGAACCCGGGCGAGCACCTCGCGCGCCGTCGATTTTCTCGCCGGGCGTGTCGCTCATGCGCATCGACAGGCCGACGCGTTTACGCGGGATGTCGACTTCCATCACCTTGACCTTGACCACGTCACCGGCTTTCACGGCTTCACGCGGGTCTTTGATGAATTTCTCGGACAAGGCCGAGATATGCACCAAACCATCCTGATGCACGCCAATATCGACGAAGGCACCGAAGTTGGTCACGTTGGTCACCACCCCTTCCAGAATCATGCCCAGTTGCAAGTCTTTGAGGTCTTCGACGCCTTCCTGGAACTCGGCGGTCTTGAACTCGGGACGTGGGTCGCGACCTGGTTTTTCCAACTCTTGAAGGATGTCAGTGACGGTCGGCAGGCCGAAGGTTTCGTCGGTGAAGGTCTTGGGGTCAAGGCGCTTGAGGAAGCTCGCGTCGCCAATCAGCGAGCGAATGTCGCGACCGGTGTCCGAGGCAATGCGTTTAACCAGCGGGTAGGCTTCAGGGTGAACCGCCGAGGCGTCCAGCGGGTTATCGCCATTCATGACGCGCAGGAAGCCGGCAGCCTGTTCGAACGTTTTTTCGCCCAGACGGCTGACTTTTTTCAGCGCCGCACGGGTTTTGAAGGCCCCGTTTTCATCGCGATGGGTGACGATGTTGTGTGCCAGGGTGGCATTGAGGCCCGAAATGCGGGCCAGCAAGGCCGCCGAGGCCGTGTTCACGTCTACGCCCACGGCGTTTACGCAGTCCTCGACCACCGCGTCCAGACCCCGTGCCAGCTTGAGCTGGGACACGTCGTGTTGGTATTGGCCGACACCGATGGATTTAGGGTCGATTTTCACCAGCTCCGCTAGCGGGTCTTGCAGGCGACGGGCAATGGACACGGCGCCGCGAATCGAAACGTCCAGATCCGGGAATTCCTTGGCTGCCAGTTCCGAGGCCGAATACACCGAGGCGCCCGCTTCAGACACCATGACTTTGGTGACTTTCAGGGCCGGGTATTTCTTCATCAGGTCGATCACCAGCTTGTCACTTTCGCGACTGGCGGTGCCGTTACCGATGGCGA
The DNA here is from genome assembly GCF_045062345.1 of Pseudomonas sp. 2024-210. NCBI lineage: Bacteria > Pseudomonadati > Pseudomonadota > Gammaproteobacteria > Pseudomonadales > Pseudomonadaceae > Pseudomonas > Pseudomonas sp. 2024-210. Next base: position 154,038 of record NZ_JBJGEJ010000002.1, read on the forward strand.
TCAGGTCAACCGAGTGCTTGGCGCACAGGGCCGCCATGATCGAAAGGGTCTGGTCCCATTTGTTGTGCGGCACGTGCGGGTACACGGTGGCGTGTTCGAGCAGTTTGCCGGTGGCGTCGACCACGGCGATCTTGCAGCCGGTACGCAGGCCCGGGTCCAGGCCCAGGGTGGCCCGCGGGCCAGCAGGGGCGGCCAGCAGCAGGTCGTGCAGGTTGTGAGCGAAGACGTTGATGGCTTCGGTTTCAGCCGCGTCGCGCAGCTCACCCAGCAGGTCAGTTTCGAGGTGGGTGTAGAGCTTGACCTTCCAGGTCCAGCGCACCACTTCGCCCAGCCATTTGTCGGCGGGCCGGTTTTGATTTTCCAGGCCGAAGCGCTGGGCGATCATCATTTCGCCAGGGTGCATCGTGCCGGGCAGTTCCTCACCGACTTTGAGCGATGAACTGAGAATACCTTCGTTGCGACCGCGAAAAATCGCCAATGCGCGGTGCGAAGGCATGCTTTTGAGCGGCTCGTCGTGTTCGAAGTAGTCGCGGAACTTGGCGCCTTCTTCTTCTTTACCGGCAATGACGCGGGCGCTGAGCACGGCTTCCTGCTTGAGGAAACTGCGCAATTTGTCCAGCAGGCTGGCGTCCTCGGCGAAGCGCTCCATCAGGATGTACTTGGCGCCGTCGAGGGCCGCCTTGACGTCAGCCACGCCTTTTTCAGCATCGACGAAACGGGCGGCTTCGGTTTCTGGGTTCAGGGTCGGATCGTTGAACAGGCCATCGGCCAACTCGCCCAGGCCCGCTTCCAGGGCAATCTGACCCTTGGTGCGACGCTTCTGTTTGTAGGGCAGGTACAAGTCTTCGAGGCGGGTTTTGGTCTCGGCCAGTTTGATGTCGCGGGCAAGCTCGGGGGTCAGCTTGCCTTGTTCTTCGATGCTGGCAAGAATGCTGATACGCCGTTCATCGAGTTCTCGCAGGTAGCGCAGGCGTTCTTCCAGATGACGTAACTGGGTGTCATCCAGGCTGCCGGTCACTTCCTTACGGTAGCGGGAGATGAAGGGTACGGTGGAGCCTTCATCCAGAAGAGCGACGGCCGCTTCGACCTGCTGCGGGCGCACGCCAAGTTCTTCGGCGATGCGGCTGTTGATGCTGTCCATAAAACCACCTGACAAATTGTGAAGCAGGCTCGCAGGCCCGGGCTTGAAGGCTTGCGAGGCTGGTTGAGCGGCTTGAAGAGCGCCGCTACCTGGGCCAAAAGGGCAGCCTGTTGACCCGCGAAATCAGCACATTACGCCCGCACTTGAAAAAATAATGTCGGGCGCAATCTTTGGAGAATCCAGGGTTGCCAGAGACAAAAGGCGGCGCATTATAACCAGCGTTCCCGGATTCAGGGCACTGCGCACTGTAGCCATACAGAGAGGCATACTGTTAGCAGAGGAAAAATCTGCTAACAATGCACACCATGCGTACGGCAGCAGCTAAGCCATAATGCGCGCCGAGATCACAGGAGCTACTAAATGAGCAGCATTGCACAGCCAGCCGAAGGCGAAAAAATTCTCATCGTTGATGACGATCCGGGGCTCAACAGCCTGCTGGAGCGTTTCTTCACCAGCAAGGGCTACCGCGCTCGCGCTGTGCCAAACACTGAGCAGATGGACCGCTTGCTGGCGCGTGAGGTCTTCAACCTGATCGTTCTCGACCTGATGCTGCCCGGTGAAGACGGGCTCTCTGCCTGCCGCCGCTTGCGTGCCGCGAACAATCAGATCCCGATCATCATGCTGACGGCCAAAGGTGATGAACTGAGCCGTATCAAAGGTCTGGAACTGGGCGCGGACGACTATCTGGCCAAACCTTTCAACCCTGATGAACTGATGGCGCGCGTCAAGGCTGTATTGCGTCGTCAGGCAGCGCCGGTGCCTGGCGCGCCGGGCAGCGAAGATGAAAGCGTGACCTTCGGTGATTACGAGTTGTCCTTGGCCACCCGCGAGCTCAAGCGTGGCGATGAAGTGCATATGCTCACAACCGGTGAGTTTGCTGTGCTTAAGGCGTTGGTCATGCATGCCCGTGAGCCATTAACGCGCGACAAGCTGATGAACCTGGCTCGGGGTCGTGAGTGGGATGCGCTGGAGCGTTCAATCGACGTTCAAATCTCCCGCCTGCGCCGCATGATTGAACCGGACCCGTCCAAACCCCGCTACATCCAGACTGTCTGGGGTGTAGGTTATGTGTTTGTGCCGGATGGCAACGCGACCAAATAAGCCATCATTTGTAGGAGCGAGCCTGGCAAACATCTGAGTACTGCCAAGGCTCGCGATTTCAAACTGTGCGAGTCTTGGAACTCGCTCCTGCAAAGTGTAAAGACGTATGAAAACCCCGCTGTGGTTCCCCCAAAGTTTTTTCTCCCGCACCCTCTGGTTGGTACTGATTGTCGTCCTGTTCTCCAAGGCGCTGACACTGGTTTATCTGTTGATGAACGAAGACATGCTGGTGGACCGTCAATACAGCCACGGGGTGGCCCTGACGCTGCGCGCCTACTGGGCGGCCGATGAGGAAAACCGCAGCAAGATTGCCGATGCCGCCGGGTTGATTCGTGTGGTCGGTGGCGGTGTGCCTGAAGGCGAGCAGCATTGGCCCTACAGTGAAATCTATGAGCGGCAGATGCAGGCGGAACTGGGGGCCGATACCGAAGTTCGTTTGCGCATGCATGCTCCGCCAGCGCTTTGGGTTCGCGCCCCGAGCCTGGGCGACGGTTGGCTAAAAGTGCCCTTGTACCCGCACCCGTTACGCGGCCAGAAAATCTGGAGTGTGTTGGGTTGGTTCCTGGCCATTGGTTTGCTGTCGACCGCGTCAGCCTGGATTTTCGTCAGTCAACTCAATCAGCCGCTCAAACGTCTGGTGTATGCCGCCCGGCAACTTGGGCAGGGGCGCAGTGTGCGATTACCAATCAGTGATACACCGAGTGAAATGACCGAGGTGTACAGCGCTTTCAACCAAATGGCCGAAGACGTTGAACAGGCAGGGCGTGAGCGGGAGCTGATGCTGGCAGGCGTGTCTCATGACTTGCGCACACCGCTTACGCGCTTGCGCCTGTCATTGGAGCTGATGGGTAATCACAGTGACCTGACTGACGATATGGTGCGCGACATTGAGGACATGGACGCCATTCTTGATCAGTTCCTGGCCTTTATTCGAGACGGGCGCGATGAGCCGGTGGAAGAAGTCGACTTGGGAGAGTTGATTCGCGAAGTGGTGTCGCCCTATAACCAGAACGAAGAGCAAGTGCGTTTACGCTTGCAGCCGATCCAGCCGTTTGCGTTGCGTCGGGTATCGATGAAGCGCCTGCTCAACAATTTGATCGGCAATGCGCTGCACCATGCGGGCGGTGACGTTGAAGTCGCAGCCTATGTCTCGGGCGACAGCAGTGCGCCGTATGTGGTGTTAAGTGTGATGGACCGTGGGCCGGGTATAGACCCGTCCGAACTTGAAGACATCTTCAACCCGTTTATTCGCGGTGATCGCGCGCGGGGCGGCAAAGGAACAGGTTTGGGCCTGGCGATCGTCAAACGAATCGCCTCCATGCACGGCGGCAATGTTGAATTGCGCAACCGTGCCGGTGGTGGCCTTGAAGCCCGGGTGCGCTTGCCGCTGGGGCTGATGTTGCCAAGAGGGGCGGTTTAGCAGCGCCCCTGTAGCCGCTGCCGCAGGCTGCGTCCGGCGGCGAAGCCGTCGTAAAACCTGAATGTGTGTAAACAGTGCACTCTGGTTTTACGTCGACTTCGTCGACCATCGCAGCCTTCGGCAGCTGCTACAGGGACGATTAGCCCTTGCCTTTGGTACGGGTCATATTCGGGCCGCTGTTTTTTTCCAGATGCTCAATGATGATCCCGGCCACATTCTTGCCCGTGGTGGTTTCGATACCTTCCAGCCCTGGCGATGAATTGACCTCCAGCACCAACGGCCCGTGGTTGGAGCGCAAGATGTCCACACCCGCCACGCTCAACCCCATGACCTTGGCTGCACGAATGGCCGTCATGCGCTCTTCCGGGGTGATCTTGATCAGGCTGGCGCTACCGCCACGGTGCAGGTTGGAACGAAATTCTCCTGGTTTGGCCTGACGCTTCATGGCCGCAATGACCTTGTCACCCACCACGAAGCAGCGAATATCGGCGCCGCCGGCTTCCTTGATGTATTCCTGCACCATGATGTTTTGCTTAAGGCCCATGAAGGCTTCAATGACTGACTCGGCTGCTGTCGCGGTTTCGCACAGCACAACACCAATGCCTTGTGTGCCTTCCAGCACCTTGATCACCAGCGGTGCGCCGTTGACCATTTCGATCAGGTCGGGAATATCGTCTGGCGAGTGGGCAAAGCCGGTGACCGGCAAGCCCAGCCCGCGTCGCGACAGCAGTTGCAGCGAGCGCAGTTTGTCCCGCGAGCGGGCAATGGCCACCGACTCGTTGAGCGGGAAAACGCCCATCATTTCGAATTGACGCAGTACCGCGCAGCCATAGAAGGTGACGGACGCGCCGATACGCGGGATAACGGCGTCGAAGCCTTCCAGCGGCTTGCCGCGGTAATGGATCTGCGGCTTATGACTGGCAATGTTCATATAGGCGCGCAGGGTATCGATCACTACCATTTCATGGCCTCGTTCTGTACCGGCTTCAACCAGACGACGAGTGGAATACAGACGCGGGTTACGCGACAGCACAGCGATCTTCATGCAACACCTGTGGCAGAGGTAGTAGTGACCGGAAATACCGGCTTGTCTTGTACATATTTAAGCGCCGGGTTGACGACCAGTGTGCCATCAATCAGGGCTTTGGAGCCTAGCAGCAGGCGGTAACGCATGGACTTGCGGCAGGCGAGGGTGAACTCGACGGGCCACACTCGATCGCCCAGCGCCAGGCCGGTGCGAATCACATAACGAACCTGTGTATGACCGTTGGAGCTTTTAATGGTTTTAATCGCCACCAAAGGCGCTTCACAACGGCGATGGCGCAGTTGTACCAGCGTGCCCAAATGGGCATTGAAACGTACCCACTCGACACCGTCGCGCACAAAGGGCTCGATTTCAGTGGCATGCAGGCTGGAGGTACTGGCACCGGTGTCGATTTTCGCCCGCAGGCCAACGACTCCCAAATCGGGAAGCGCCACCCACTCGCGCAGACCGACAACGGTCAGATGATCAAAAGTCTTCAATAGTAGTAACCGGCGATTAACGTATACAGGCCGCGGGAGGACCCCGAGGCAACGCTTAAAGAGCGTAGGGGTGGTATTCACGCAGAATATCGAGCAAATGGCGAACGTTATCTGCGAGCCAGGCGTGCTGACTGAACAGCTCAGTTTGAGCAGGCGTGCATTCTATCGGAGAGTCACGTTTATCAGCTCATCGAAAACGGTAGTACAGTTCTGATTATTTAAATGAAGAGGGGTTCAAATGGCGCAAAAAACTGAAGAGGACGACAAGGTTCGTCTGGACAAATGGTTATGGGCAGCCCGCTTCTTCAAGACCCGCGCCCTGGCCAAAGCCGCGATTGAAAGTGGCAAGGTTCACTGCCGCGGTGAGCGTTGCAAACCGAGCAAAGAGCCGCACATAGGCGACGAGTTGCAGATTCGAATCGGTCTGGAAGAGCGCACTGTCGAGGTTAAAGCCCTGAGTGTGGTGCGCCGTGGTGCCCCAGAGGCTCAAGCCCTGTACGCCGAAACCGAGCACAGTATTGCCAAGCGCGAAAACGCGGCGGCCCTGCGTAAATCAGGCGCGATGGGCATTGTCAGTGATGGCAAGCCGACCAAAAAGCAACGCCGTCAGTTGCATCAGTTTCATGGGTCCGGTGGTGAGGATTAAACGGGTTTGGAGGGCTGACTAAACGTTTTCGCCTGAACCGTATGTCGATTGCCGGCGCGTCCTGCCTTGTAACTGTCTGTGTGTGACGCCATATAAATCCATTAGACTCGAACCCGTTTAGTCACCTTTTTCAGAACCTAATTCCTATGTCCATGTTTCCGAAAACCGATTTCACCCAGCGTTTCATCTTCGACAACAGCGATACTCGCGGTGAGCTGGCTTCGCTGGATCACAGTTATGCTGAAGTGCTGGCCAAGCACGCTTATCCAGAGCCGGTGCAGCAACTGCTGGGTGAGCTGATGGCTGCCGCTGCGTTGCTGGTGGGCAGCCTGAAGTTTGACGGCCTGATGAGCCTGCAAGCCCGCTCAGAAGGCCCAGTGCCCTTGCTGATGATCGAATGTACCAGCGATCGCGAAATTCGCGGGCTGGCCCGGTTCAATGCTGAGCAGATTACCCCTGACGCCACCTTGGCTGACCTGATGCCCAACGGTGTATTGGCCATCACTATTGATCCGGCGGTGGGCAAGCGTTACCAGGGCATTGTCGATCTGGACGGTGAAACCCTGTCCGACTGCTTCACTAATTACTTTGTGATGTCTCATCAAGTGCCGACCCGTTTCTGGCTCGCCGCTGATGGCAAGCGTGCCCGCGGCATGTTGTTGCAGCAATTACCGGCTGAAGTCATCAAGGACGAAGACGATCGCGCTGAAAGCTGGCAGCGCCTGAACATGCTAGGCGATACCCTCAAAGTCGAGGAGTTGCTGGGTCTGGACAACGAAACCATTTTGGTTCGCCTGTTCCACGAAGAAGAGCTGCGCGTTTTCCCCGACGAGCTCATCGAGTTCAAGTGCAGTTGCTCTCGCGAACGCTCGGGTAATGCACTGACAAGTCTGGGCCATGAAGATGCGCTCAATCTGGTCGCCGAACACGATGGCCACATCGAAATCGACTGCCAGTTCTGCAACGAGCGGTATCTGTTTGATGCCGCCGACGTTGACCAACTGTTCGCTGGCGCCGGTGTTGAGTCACCCTCCGACACTCATCACTAAAACGTTTCAGCCAAGGTAAATCCCCTGTCAAACCCCGCGATTGCGCGGTTCTGACAGGTGGGCCCTACTTTTTTTGGGCTTTTCTGGCATAATCCGCCCCACTTTTTTCGCGGTAGTAGTGCAAACTTTTCTACTACAAAACGTTTGGCGCAATCGGCCAATGGCCGACGGGGAACCTCATGACGCAAGCTAATAAAGCCGTGTACACCGATCTGAGCATCGACGATCTGGTCAAAGAAGCGCTGAACCGTGGTGAAGGCGAGCTTGCCGACAATGGCGCACTGGTTGTTGAAACGGGTCACCGTACCGGTCGTTCACCTGCTGACCGCTTCATCGTTGAAGAGCCGACCACTCAGGCCGCAATCGCCTGGGGCCCGATCAACCGCAAGTTCCCGGCTGACAAGTTCGATGCCCTGTGGGACCGCGTCGAGGCGTTCAACAACGCGCAAGAGCATTTCGTTTCCCATGTGCATGTAGGTGCTTCCGAAGACCACTACCTGGCCGTGAAAATGACCACTCAGACTGCCTGGCAGAATCTGTTCGGTCGTTGCTTGTTCATCAACCCGGCCCAGTACAACCCGGCCGGTCGCGAAGAGTGGCAAGTGCTCAATGTGGCCAACTTTGAGTGCGTGCCTGAGCGTGATGGCACCAACTCTGACGGTTGCGTGATCATCAACTTCGCCCAGAAAAAAGTGCTGATCGCCGGCATGCGTTACGCCGGTGAAATGAAAAAAGCCATGTTCTCGGTACAGAACTTCCTGTTGCCTGCGGCGGACGTACTGCCGATGCACTGCGCTGCCAACATCGGCGAAGAAGGCGACGTGACCCTGTTCTTCGGTCTGTCCGGCACCGGTAAAACCACCCTGTCCGCTGATGAAAGCCGTTACCTGATTGGTGATGACGAACACGGTTGGGGCGAAGGTGTGGTGTTCAACATTGAAGGGGGTTGCTATGCCAAGTGCATCGACCTGTCCGAGAAGAACGAGCCGGTTATCTGGAAAGCCATCAAGCACGGCGCCGTGCTGGAAAACGTGGTTCTCGACGACGCCAAACACCCTGACTATGCCGATGTCAGCCTGACCCAGAACAGCCGTGCGGCATACCCGCTGGAGCACGTTGCCAAGCGTTCCGAGAAGAACCTGGGCGGCGAGCCTAACGCGGTGATCTTCCTGACCTGCGACCTGACGGGCGTACTGCCACCTGTGTCGATCCTCAGCGAAGAACAAGCCGCTTACCACTTCCTGTCGGGTTACACCGCGTTGGTGGGTTCGACTGAAATGGGTTCGGGCAGCGGTATCAAGTCGACGTTCTCTACCTGCTTCGGCGCGCCATTCTTCCCGCGTCCGGCGGGCGAATACGCTGAGCTGCTGATCAAGCGTATCCGTGGTTTCGGCTCTAAGGTTTATCTGGTTAACACCGGCTGGACTGGCGGTGGCTACGGCGTGGGCAAGCGTTTCAACATCCCGACCACCCGTGCAGTGATTGCAGCGATCCAGAGCGGCGCGCTGATTGGCGCAGAAACCGAGCACCTGGACATCATCAACCTGGACGTGCCGAAGGCCGTTCCGGGTGTTGATACCGTATTGCTCAACCCACGCAACACGTGGGAAGACAAAGCGGCCTACGACGAAGCGGCCAAGGCCTTGGCTGGCCTGTTTGTCGAGAACTTTAAGAAGTTCGACGTCAGCGACGCGATCAAGGCCGCTGGCCCTAAGGCTTAAACCTTAGGTCACTGTCTTGATTCACAAAAAAGCCGCCTGACAGGGCGGCTTTTTTGTACCTGCGATTCAACCTTCCAGTGCTTGGGTATCCCAATTCCCGGCGTTGATGGCTTGATACAACATGCCAATGGTGAGCGGCACTTTACCCTCACGACCTTTGGCTTTGCGCTTGAGGTGCGGGTCGTTTCCCGCAGGCTGGAAATAGCGATACGCATCGTAATCCGCCAGCGCCAGGCCAAAGTGCTGTTCAAGCGTTTCCATCAGGTGCTGGGCATCGCTGCCATTGCAGCCCAGGTCCAGGTTGATGGCTGTTTGCAGGCTGACGGTCTTGTGCTCAGGTAGACCGATTTCCTCATGCAGCACCTGCATGAGTTCGCGCAAGGTGAGGGTGTCAGGCAGGTTGGCGGCGAGTTTCATCAGGTTGTATTCCTGTCCATGTGTGGATAGTCAATGATCTATAGATGGTGGGTGTTTAAAACAGTGCCTTTAAAGGTGCTTTTAAGAGTGCTATTTTAACTGTCTGTTGACCCCTTTAGCGTGTACTGGTTCGCGTCTGTCGCCAAAACCTACACGCCTGACAGATCGGTCACCCCTTAGATAAAGGCATGAGGCCCTACCATGACATTCGCCATGCTCGCTAAAGTTGCAGCGTCGGTAACAGATTTAAAGAAAGACCCTATGGGAACCTATCGCGAAAGCGGCGGCGATCCGATGGTCATACTCAACCGTAACGAACCCGCTTTTTATATCCTTTCTCCGGAGCGCTATGAATTGATGCTCGAAATAATTGATGACGTTGAACTGGCAAGGCTAGTCAATGAAAGGCGAGGCAACCCTACTGTCAAGGTCGACATAGATGAGCTTATCGCCGCCGCCGAAAAAAACTGAAGGGGATGCAGAGGGGATCAACACCTATTCCCTAGAGTTTGTCATTGAAGCAAAAAAGGAACTGACAAAGCTGGATAAGACACTCCAAGTCCAGCTGTTGAAAAAACTCAAGTCGCGTCTTTCATCGCCGCGAGTACCCTCAGCCAAGCTGCGCAACATGCCTGACTGTTACAAGATCAAACTGCGAGCCAGCGGGGTGAGGCTGGTGTATGAAGTCGTTGATCAGCGCCTGGTCGTTCTGGTGTTGGGAGTCGGCAGGCGTGACGATTGCGCCGTCTACCTGTTAGCCAGCAAGCGCCTTCAATAACCTTGCCCCCTCGGCCCTGTATCATCCCCCCTCACTATGCCCCGACCTTTTCTCGATCTGTTGCAAACCCTCGCGTTAGCGCTCGGCGTTTTGTAGCAATCAACGGAGTGACAGCGATGTACAACACCCTGGAACAGGTTTTCGGCTTTACCCAGTTTCGCGCCGGGCAAGAGGCCGTTGTCAGTGCCGTGCTGGCCGGGCGTTCGGCGGCGGCTATTTTCCCGACAGGTTCGGGCAAATCGTTGTGCTACCAGTTATCTGCCCTGATGTTGCCGCACCTGACGCTGGTGGTGTCGCCCCTGTTAGCGCTGATGCAGGATCAGCTGGCGTTTTTGCAGCGTCACGGCATTGCCGCAGCGAGTATCGATTCGGCGCAAAGCCGTGAAGATGCCAGCGCGGTCATGGCCAAGGCCAAGGCCGGCGAGTTGAAGATTTTGATGATTTCGGTCGAGCGGCTGAAGAACGAGCGCTTCCGTAACTTTTTACAACAAGTGCCCATTTCATTGCTGGTGGTGGATGAAGCGCACTGTATTTCCGAGTGGGGCCATAATTTTCGCCCGGACTACCTGAAGCTTCCCGATTACCAGCGTCAGTTCAATATCCCGCAAGCGTTGCTGCTGACCGCCACCGCAACCCCTAATGTCATTGCAGACATGCAGACCAAGTTCGCCATCGCCGAGGCAGATGTCATTACCACCGGGTTCTATCGCGCCAACCTCAACCTGTGGGTTGAACCGGTGACCGGCGCGGCCAAGCGCGCGCGTCTGGTGCAGTGGATGGGCGAGCGCATCGGTCAGCCGAGTATCGTGTACGTCACTCTGCAAAAAACCGCCGAGCAGATCGCCGAACACCTCAGCCAACACGGTATTAGCGCGAACGCCTACCATGCCGGCATGCCCCACGATCAGCGTGAAAACATTCAACGCCAGTTTATGGAGGGGCGATTGAACTGCATCGTCGCCACGATCGCGTTCGGGATGGGCATCGATAAAAGTGATATCCGCAACGTGGTGCATTTCGACTTGCCCAAGTCGATTGAAAACTACAGTCAGGAAATCGGCCGCGCCGGGCGCGATGGTCAACCTTCAGACTGTTTGGTGCTGGCCAACCGTGACAGCCTCAATGTGCTGGAAAACTTTGTGTACGGCGACACGCCCGAACTGCAAGGCATCCGCTACGTGCTGGACGAGTTAAGTGCGGCGATCCCTGAAGGGCAGTGGGAGTTCATGCTGCTGCCGCTTTCGGACAAGAGCAATATCCGTCAGCTACCGCTCAAAACCTTGTTGGTGCAACTGGAACTGCGCGGGCTGATTGCCCCGCGTTATGCCTACTTCGCCGAATACCGTTTCAAGTTTCTGATTGAGCCCGAGGCGTTGCTGGCTCGTTTTGAGGGTGAGCGTCAGCAGTTTGTGTCGGCCATCATTCAGACCTCCACGCGGGCTCGTACCTGGGCCACGGTGAATTTTGACGCGCTGTATAACCAGCATCAGGCCGACCGCAATCGGGTGGTCAAGGCGCTGGATTATTTCCAGGAAAAGGGCTGGATCGAGCTGGAAAGCAAACAGATGACCGAGGTGTATAGCCTGCTGGTGTCGCAGTTTGATGCCGAGGCGCTGAGCCTGGAGCTTCATCACTATTTCAGCGCTCACGAGCGCGGCGAGATAGTGCGTATTCACGCCATGTTGGCCCTGTTTGCCAGTGACTACTGCCTCAGTTATCGGCTGGCGCAGTACTTTGGCGACGAGCAGGCTCCGCAGCAGTGTGGTCATTGCTCGGTGTGCGCCGGTCAGGTGGCGCAGTTGCCTGAGCCGCCCCCGTTAACGCCGCTTGTGGATAAAAACTTCGAAGCCCTGTGTGGCGCTTTTATCCACAGGCATCAGGAATACGCAGCAAGTTATCCCCCGGCAGAACGCTTGACCCGTTTTCTATGCGGGATCAGCGTCCCGATGTTCACCAAAATGAAAGCGCGTGCCATTGCGGGCTTCGCCGCACTGGAAAACTATCCCTATGCCGATGTTCGGCAGTGGGTCGAACAACACTCCAGGCGCTAATCCAACAACTCGCGTCGCACGCTTTTTTCATCGGCATTGGCCTCAACGCGCGTCAGGCGGCCATCGGTGTTCACTGCGATTCGCACAAAGAAGACAGACATCGGCAGCTCCTTGCTTGTGCTTTGTATATACATATACGCACGTTTGCCTGCCCGCTAAACTCCGGCAAGCTTCGTCCCTCATGTCTCAACAAGGATTGCCTGTGTCGACTTCGCCCGACATGCCACTGCTGACTGCCCACATGGGCGATAGCCCTGCGCCACTTTACGCCCGTGTAAAGCAGATGATTACTCAGCAGATCCAGAGTGGAAACTGGCCCCCGCATTACCGTGTGCCCTCCGAAAGCGAGCTGGTCAGCCAGCTGGGCTTTAGCCGCATGACCATTAACCGGGCGCTGCGCGAAATGACCGCCGACGGCTTGCTGGTGCGCATGCAGGGGGTAGGCACCTTTGTGGCCGAGCCAAAAACCCAGTCCGCATTGTTTGAAGTGCACAACATCGCCGATGAAATTGCTGCACGCGGGCACCAGCACACCTGCAAGGTCATCAGCCTGGCTGAAGAAATGGCTGGCTCGCAGCGTGCTGCCGCGCTCGATATGCGCGAAGGGCAGAAGGTGTTTCATTCGTTGATCGTGCATTACGAAAACGGTGTAGCCGTACAAATCGAGGACCGTTTCGTCAACGCCCAAGTCGCGCCGGAGTACCTCAAGCAAGACTTCACCGTACAAACGCCCTATGCCTATTTATCTCAAGTCGCCCCCCTGACGGAAGGCGAGCATGTGGTCGAAGCTATTCTGGCTGACCCCGAAGAATGTGCATTGCTGCACATCGAGCCGGGGGAGCCCTGCTTGCTGATTCGTCGTCGTACCTGGTCAGGTCGTCAACCGGTTACCGCAGCCCGCTTGATTCACCCCGGTTCTCGTCATCGCCTCGAAGGGCGCTTCTGCAAATAAGAAGAGGGCACACGAGCCGCTACAAGCGGCATGCCCTTCAAAAAAACCGGTAGTCGCTGCCGAGGATTAGCGCGCCCCAACGTGTTACCGAGTGCCCCAGAACACGCCCCATCGCCCTTCCAGTAACACCCGTTGTCTATACCTTTCGCTTGAACCCAATCAAATTCACAACGCTCATTCACCTCTATTCACAGGCTTCAGACCGAGGTCTGAATAATTTGTTGGGCCGTTCGCTAGCGTTGGTCATTAACTTGCATATGCTTGTATGTACAAGTTCATAAGGGGGCGTTGAGACCTTTCCCATCCTGCTCATCTGCCCACCGCTGAGGAGTGCCCCGTGACTTCAAAGACCCCACCAGCGCCTGCCGATTTCACTCGCCACCGTGAAGGTGAAATACGCGCCGCCCGCGGCACCCGGCTCACGGCCAAAAGCTGGATGACCGAAGCCCCGCTGCGGATGTTGATGAATAACCTCGACCCGCAGGTGGCAGAGAACCCTACCGAACTGGTGGTGTATGGCGGTATTGGCCGGGCCGCGCGTAATTGGGAGTGCTACGACAAGATCGTCGAAAGCCTCACCCACCTCAACGATGACGAAACATTACTGGTGCAGTCGGGCAAGCCGGTGGGTGTGTTCAAAACCCATAGCAATGCGCCACGGGTCTTGATCGCCAACTCTAATCTGGTGCCGCATTGGGCCACGTGGGAGCACTTCAACGAACTCGACGCCAAAGGCCTGGCCATGTACGGCCAGATGACGGCGGGTAGCTGGATCTACATCGGCAGTCAGGGGATTGTGCAGGGCACGTACGAAACCTTCGTTGAGGCCGGTCGCCAGCATTACAACGGTAGCCTCAAAGGCAAGTGGGTGCTGACCGCGGGTCTAGGCGGCATGGGCGGTGCTCAGCCACTGGCGGCCACCTTGGCGGGGGCCTGCTCTCTGACGATTGAATGCCAACAAAGTCGCATCGATTTTCGCTTGGCCACGCGTTATGTCGATGAGCAAGCCATCGATCTGGATGACGCCTTGGCCCGCATCGCCCGGTACACCGGTGACGGAAAAGCTATTTCTATTGCCCTGTGTGGCAACGCCGCAGAGCTGTTACCCGAAATGGTCCGCCGTGGCGTGCACCCTGACATGGTCACTGACCAGACCAGCGCACACGACCCGCTCAATGGCTACCTGCCCAAAGGCTGGACGTGGGAGCAGTACCGCGCCCGTGCCGTAACCGATCCGGCTGGGGTGGTCAAAGCCGCCAAAGCGTCCATGGGCGAACACGTCCAAGCCATGCTTGCTTTTCAGAAGGCCGGTATTCCGACCTTCGACTACGGCAACAATATTCGCCAGATGGCTAAAGACGTAGGCGTCGAAAAGGCCTTCGACTTCCCCGGGTTTGTGCCGGCCTATATCCGGCCCTTGTTCTGCCGGGGTGTCGGCCCCTTCCGTTGGGTGGCGTTGTCGGGTGACGCCCAAGACATCTACAACACCGACGCCAAGGTTAAAGAACTGATTCCTGACGACGCTCACCTGCATAACTGGTTGGACATGGCCCGTGAGCGCATCAGCTTTCAGGGTTTACCGGCCCGTATCTGCTGGGTCGGGTTGGGCCAGCGGGCGATGTTGGGGCTGGCCTTCAATGAAATGGTGCGCAGCGGCGAGTTGAAAGCGCCGATCGTGATTGGTCGCGACCATCTGGACTCCGGTTCGGTGGCCAGCCCCAACCGTGAAACTGAATCGATGCAAGACGGCTCCGATGCGGTGTCCGACTGGCCGTTGCTGAACGCCTTGCTCAATACCGCCAGCGGCGCGACCTGGGTGTCCTTGCACCACGGCGGCGGTGTCGGCATGGGGTTCTCGCAGCATTCCGGCATGGTCATCGTCTGCGATGGCACGGATGAGGCGGCACAACGTATCGCCCGCGTACTGCACAACGACCCGGCCACCGGGGTGATGCGCCATGCCGATGCGGGTTATGACCTCGCCATCGACTGCGCCAACGAACAGGGCTTGCACCTGCCGATGATTAACGGCTGATAACGCGTTGAAATTTCGCCCATGCACGCCAAGGAGTTCACCGTGTTTGAGTTAAACCTGATCCCCGGCCAACTAAGCCTTGGCCAACTGCGCGCTATTTATCTGCAGCCCGTGACGTTGACTCTTGATGACAGCGCGAGTGCGCCGATTGAGGCCAGTGTGGCGTGCGTTGAGCATATTCTTGCCGAGCATCGCACCACTTACGGCATCAATACCGGTTTTGGTTTATTGGCTTCGACCAAAATCGCCAGCGAAGACCTGCAAAACCTTCAGCGCTCGCTGGTGCTTTCCCACGCTGCCGGTATTGGCGAGCCCATCAGCGACGATCTGGTGCGCTTGATTATGGTGCTCAAGGTCAACAGCCTGAGCCGAGGCTATTCGGGAGTTCGGCGTCAGGTCATCGACGCCTTGATCGCCCTGATCAATGCTCAGGTCTACCCGCATATCCCGCTAAAAGGTTCGGTCGGTGCCTCGGGTGATCTGGCGCCGTTGGCGCATATGTCGCTGGTGCTGCTGGGCGAGGGCAAAGCGCGCTACAACGGTCAGTGGCTGGATGCAGTCAGCGCCTTGAAACAAGCCGGTCTTGAGCCGCTGACACTGGCGGCCAAAGAAGGGTTGGCCTTGCTCAATGGCACTCAGGTGTCCACCGCTTATGCCTTGCGCGGCTTGTTTGAAGGCGAAGATGTGTTTGCGGCCGCCATGACCTGCGGCAGCCTGACTGTTGAAGCCGTACTGGGTTCGCGCTCACCGTTTGACCCGCGCATTCACGCCGCACGCGGCCAGCGCGGGCAAATGGATGCGGCGGCGATGTACCGGGATTTGTTGGGCGAGTGCAGCGAAGTGTCCTTGTCGCACAAAAATTGCGACAAGGTGCAAGACCCGTACTCCCTGCGCTGCCAGCCACAAGTGATGGGGGCGTGCCTGGCCCAGTTGCGCCATGGCGCCGAAGTGCTGGGAATTGAAGCCAACGCCGTGTCAGACAACCCGCTGGTGTTCGCCGAGCAGGGCGATGTGATCTCCGGCGGTAACTTCCACGCGGAGCCGGTCGCCATGGCGGCAGACACCATGGCGCTGGCGATTGCCGAAATCGGAGCGCTGAGCGAGCGACGCATCTCGTTGATGATGGACACGCACATGTCCCAATTGCCGCCCTTTCTGGTGGCCAATGGCGGCGTCAACTCCGGGTTCATGATTGCGCAGGTGACGGCGGCCGCGCTGGCCAGCGAGAACAAGGCATTGGCGCATCCGCACAGCGTTGACAGCATTCCAACGTCAGCCAATCAGGAAGACCACGTCTCGATGGCGCCGTCTGCGGGCAAGCGCTTGTGGGAAATGGCCGAAAACGTACGCGGCGTATTGGCTATTGAATGGTTGGCGGCGTGTCAGGGGCTGGATATGCGGGTAGGCCTGAAAACGTCACCCAAGCTCGAAATAGCCCGCACCACCTTGCGCAGCAAAGTCGCGCACTACGACAAAGACCGTTTTTTCGCACCGGACATTGAGATCGCCCTGCAACTGTTGGGCACGCGCTGTCTGAACAATCTGTTGCCGGCTGGCGTGTTGCCTAGTCTGTAGGTTTAAAGGCTGGCGTCTAAACAAGGATGGACTGGATGAAAACCCTGTGGCAGCACTGCAATGTCGCGACCATGGCTGATGGCACGTACTCGATTATCGAAGATGCGGCCATCGTAACGTACGAGGGGTTTATTGAGTGGATCGGTCCACGTGTGCACGTGCCAGAAGCCGTATATGCACACACCGAGGGGCTAGAAGGTGCCTGGGTGACGCCGGGGCTGATTGACTGTCACACCCACGCGGTATTTGGCGGCAACCGCAGTGACGAATTTGAGCAGCGTCTGCAAGGGATGAGTTATGCCGACATTGCCGCTGCTGGCGGAGGTATTGCCAGTACCGTACGGGCCACCCGCGCAGCCAGCGAAGATGAGTTATTCGACAGTGCCCGTCAGCGCTTGAGCAGTGTGTTGCGCGATGGCGTGACCAGTGTGGAGATCAAATCCGGTTATGGTTTGTGCCTTGAGAGTGAGCGCAAAATATTGCGGGTTATTCGTCGTTTGGGGGCGCAGTTGCCGATCACCGTTCGCAGCACGTGCCTGGCGGCCCATGCGTTACCCCCGGAGTACAAAGGTCGCGCGGACGATTACATCGAGCATATCTGCACTGAAATGTTGCCGACATTGGCGGCTGAAGGGCTGGTGGACGCGGTCGATGCGTTCTGCGAGCACTTGGCTTTTTCCCCTGCGCAGGTCGAACGCGTGTTCAAAGCGGCCACGCAATTGGGCTTGCCGGTCAAACTGCATGCCGAGCAGCTGTCGTCCTTGCACGGCTCCAGTTTGGCGGCGCGGTATCACGCGTTGTCGGCCGATCACTTGGAGTTTATGACCGAAGAAGATGCCATCGCCATGGCCCGGTCGGGCACCGTGGCGGTGCTGTTGCCAGGGGCTTTCTACTTTTTACGTGAAACGCAGCTGCCGCCGATTCAAGCATTGCGTAAACATGGGGTGAAAATCGCCCTCGCCAGCGACCTCAATCCGGGCACATCGCCTGCGCTGTCGTTAAGGCTGATGCTGAACATGGCCTGCACCCTGTTTCACATGACGCCAGAAGAAGCCTTGGCGGGTGTCACCCAACATGCCGCCATGGCGCTAGGCATGGGCGAGACTCACGGCTCGCTGGAGCCGGGCAAGGTGGCTGATTTTGTGGCTTGGAACATTGATCGCCCGGCTGACCTGGCCTATTGGCTGGGGGGTGATCTGGACAAACGCGTTGTGCGCAATGGTATTGAGCAGTAGGAGAAGCGTGTGGACAAGGTTCTGACGTTTAAACGAGGCCGTGTGCCCTTGCTGATCAGCATGCCCCACGCGGGCTTGAAGTTGACGCCTGCGGTCGAGGCCGGTTTGGAGGATGAAGCGCGCAGCTTGCCGGACACCGATTGGCATATGCCGCGGCTCTATGATTTTGCCGCAGAGCTGGGCGCCAGTACCCTGGCCGCCGACTATTCGCGCTTTGTAATTGACTTGAATCGTCCTGAAGACGATGCGCCGATGTACGCCGGTGCAACCACGGGCTTGTTTCCAGCCATCCTGTTTAGCGGCGCGCCAAGGTCAAAAGCCCCTCACCCTAACCCTCTCCCGGAGGGAGAGGGGACTGAACGGTGGGGGATGCTAGTTTTGTACCTATCAGCTCCACTTTCCTGAATAGGGAGAGGGGACTGAACGGTGGGGGATGCTAGTTTTGTACCTATCAGCTCCACTTTCCTGAATAGGGAGAGGGGACTGAACGGTGGGGGGTTCAAGTCTTGCACACATCAGCCCCCTCTCCCTCTGGGAGAGGGTTGGGGTGAGGGCCGGCCTGTGAACCCGCTCCAAAGCCCATCCCCCGACTAAGCGAATGCTCATTCCAACAATCGGGTTTATGATGCCAGACGGCAACATTTTCCAGCCTTCCCCATGGAGTGCGTAATGCATACCTTGTTCCCGCAGATCAAACCTTACGCCCGGCATGAACTGGCCGTTGACGGGCCGCACGTGCTGTACGTTGACGAAAGCGGTACACCCGACGGCTTGCCGGTTGTGTTTATCCACGGCGGGCCGGGGTCGGGCTGCGATGCCAACAGCCGTTGTTATTTCGATCCGGGCGTGTACCGCATTATCACGTTTGATCAGCGCGGGTGTGGACGCTCAACGCCTCACGCCAGCCTCGATCGCAATACCACTTGGGACCTTGTCGCTGACATGGAGCGGATTCGTCTGTTCCTGAATATCGATAAGTGGGTGTTATTTGGCGGGTCATGGGGTTCTACCTTGGCGCTGGCCTATGCACAAAGCCATGCAGATCGCGTTCACGGCCTGATTCTGCGCGGGATTTTTCTGGCCCGACCGCAAGAAATCGAATGGTTTTATCAAGCAGGTGCCAGCCGAATTTTCCCGGACTATTGGCAAGATTACATCGCGCCCATTCCCGAAGAAGAACGCCATGATTTGCTGAGCGCCTTTCATAAACGCCTCACCGGTAACGACCAGATTGCCCAGATGCACACCGCCAAGGCATGGTCGAGCTGGGAAGGCCGTGCCGCAACCTTGCGACCTAATCCCCAAGTGGTGGAACGCTTCTGTGATCCTCATCGGGCGCTGTCCATCGCCCGTATCGAATGCCATTACTTTGTGAACAATGCTTTTCTGGAGCCCAATCAGCTGTTGCGCGACATGCACAAGATTGCCCATCTGCCGGGCGTGATCGTGCATGGCCGTTACGACATGATCTGCCCGCTGGATAACGCCTGGGCGCTGCATCAAGCGTGGCCGGGCAGCGAACTGCAAGTGATTCGCGAGGCTGGGCACGTGGCCTCCGAGCCGGGTATCACCGATGCCTTGGTACGCGCCACCGAGGAAATGGCCCGCAGCCTGCTCAACTTGCAACCGGACGAAGCATGAAGGGGCTATTACAACGTGTGACGGGCGCACGGGTAGAAGTGGCAGGAGAGGTGGTCGGTTCCATTGATCAGGGTTTGCTGGTGCTGGTGGCCGTTGAACCCGGTGACACCCAAGCCAATGCCGCCAAGCTGTTGCACAAGTTGCTCAATTATCGGGTGTTCAGTGATGCCGACGGCAAAATGAACCTTTCTTTAAGTGACGTGGCCGGAGGATTGCTGCTCGTATCGCAGTTTACGTTGGCGGCCGACACCCAAAGTGGCTTGCGGCCGAGCTTCTCTACGGCAGCCCCACCAGCCCTGGCCGAAACCTTATTCAACCACCTGCTTAGCGAGGCCAAACGGCTTCATCCAGCGGTTGCCTCAGGACGTTTTGGCGCCGATATGCAGGTGCATTTGGTCAACGATGGGCCTGTTACATTTATGTTACAAACTTAAAACGTTAAAAAACCCTGTTTTAACGTGAAAACAGTCGTTTTTCACGTGAAATACTTGCTGACAGTAGATGCGTTGTCACGCGGGCTGCTAGATAATCCCACGTTACCAAGAGACTAATCCGACGCGCGAAAGGAATTATTTATTCCCTGAGGAGTCGGAACAGTGCTCGCCAACCCGGCATGTAGATCGCTGGCCGTTGGTTTCATCATCTGTTTTCGGCGAGGTTGCTCGTGATTGTTAGACCATTAAATGCACCAAAAATGTCTGCCAAGCGGTTACGCAACGCACTGGTGACGGGCTCAGCGCTTTTCTGCTTGCTCGGTGCGGGTCAACTGTGGGCCTTCAGTCTGGATGACGTGGCGGCTGAGGCGAAAAGCCTCGCTGAACAGAAGTACCAAGCACCGCGCAGCAATTTGCCCAAAGAGTTCCGCGACATGAAGTTCGCGGACTACCAAAAAATTCAGTTCAACCGCGACAAGGCCCAGTGGGTGGGCGACAAAACCCCGTTCAAGCTGTCCTTTTATCACCAGGGCATGCACTTCGACACGCCGGTGAAAATCAATGAAGTGACCGCCACCAAGGTTGAAGAGATCAAGTACGACGCCAGTCGTTTCGATTTCGGCGACGTCAAATTTGACCCTAAAGCCACTGAAAACCTGGGCTGGGCGGGTTTCCGCGTGCTGTATCCGATCAACAAGGCGGATAAGCAGGACGAAATCATGACCATGCTGGGCGCGAGTTACTTCCGCGTGGTGGGCAAAGGTCAAACCTATGGCCTTTCGGCCCGTGGCATGGCCATCGACACCGCATTGCCGTCGGGTGAAGAGTTTCCGCGCTTTACTGAGTTCTGGATCGAGAAGCCAAAGCCGGAAGACAAGCATCTGGTGATTTTCGCCCTGCTGGACTCGCCTCGTGCGACCGGTGCTTACCGCTTTACCCTGCGTCCGGGCGTGGACACCGTGGTGGACGTGAAGGCGCAAATGTTCCTGCGTGACAAAGTGGGCACGCTGGGTATCGCGCCGTTGACCAGCATGTACCTGTTCGGCGCCAACCAGCCGTCCAAAGTCCTCAACTACCGTCGCGAACTGCACGATTCTTCAGGTCTGGCCATTCATGCCGGCAACGGCGAGTGGATCTGGCGCCCGTTGAACAACCCGAAACACTTGTCGGTCAGCAACTTTGCCGTCGAAAACCCGCGTGGTTTCGGTTTGCTGCAACGTGACCGTGACTTCAGCAATTACGAAGACCTTGATGACCGCTACGACAAGCGCCCAAGCGCGTGGATCGAGCCTCAAGGTGATTGGGGTAAGGGCTCTGTTGATCTGGTAGAAATTCCAACCGCTGACGAAACCAACGACAACATCGTTGCCTTCTGGAGCCCGGACACCCTGCCTGAACCGCTCAAGCCGTTCGACTTCGCGTATCGCCTGCACTGGACGCTGGACGAAGCCGCTTTGCACCCGACTGACAGTGCTTGGGTTGAGCAAACCCTGCGCTCGACGGGCGACGTCAAACAATCCAACCTCATCCGCCAGCCGGACGGCAGCGTGGCTTACCTGATCGACTTCAAAGGCCCGTCGCTGAGCGCTTTGCCTGAAGACACAGCCGTGCGCAGTCAAGTCAGCGTGGGTGATAACGCTGAACTGGTTGAAAATAACGTGCGTTACAACCCTGAAACCAAGGGCTGGCGCTTGACCCTGCGGATGAAAATCAAAGACCCGAGCAAGGCCACGGAAATGCGTGCTGCGCTGGTTCAGGATGTCGAGCAGGCCCCTGCGGCCAAGCCGGCAGCGCCTGTGACCAAGGCCCAGAAAGCCGCAGCCAAGGCTCATGACAAGCAAGCCAAGGACGCCAAAGCCCCTGCGGCTGACGCAGCCCCCGCCACCCCGGAACCGGTGAAGACTGAAAAAGTCCTGACCGAGACCTGGAGCTACCAGTTGCCTGCCGATGAGTAATGTTCAAGCCCGGCCAGACTCGCTTGCCGAGTACCTGGCGCACTTGCCACTGAGCGAGGAGCAGCGCGCCGAACTGGCCGACTGCACCTCGTTCGATGAGCTGCATGCGCGCTTGTCGGCGCAAACCGACGTGCAAACTGCCGAGGCCGCACAGGCCTCGGTGGGCTCGCGTCTTAAACTGACCTCGGCGGCTGAACTCGAAGAAGCAGAAATGCTTGTGCTCGATGCCAGCGGTCGGGTGATGCTCAAGGCCACGCCGCCGATAAAACGCACCAAAGTGGTGCCTGAGCCGTGGCGTACCAATATTCTGGTACGCGGCTGGCGGCGTCTGACCGGCCGTAGCAATCCGCCCAAACCGGTCATCGACGAGCGCGTTCTGCCCAAGGCCCGCTGGCGTACGGTGGGTTCAATCCGTCGTTATATCCTGCTGGTCTTGATGCTGGGTCAAACCATCGTTGCTGGCTGGTACATGAAAGGCATCATGCCGTATCAGGGCTGGGCATTCGTGGATCTGAATGAAGTGCTGCACCAGCCGTTGATGCAAACAGCGGTGCAAGTGCTGCCTTATGCCTTGCAAACCAGTATTTTGATCCTGTTCGGGATTCTGTTCTGCTGGGTGTCGGCGGGTTTCTGGACGGCCTTGATGGGCTTCCTTGAGCTGCTCACAGGGCACGACAAATACCGCATTTCCGGCGCCAGCGCGGGCAATGAACCGATCCCTGAACAAGCACGCACTGCGTTGGTCATGCCGATCTGTAACGAAGACGTGACCCGCGTATTCGCTGGTTTGCGGGCAACGTACGAATCGGTCGCGGCCTCGGGCGATCTGGATCGCTTCGACTTCTTTGTGCTCAGCGACAGCAACGACCCGGACATTTGTGTCGCCGAGCAACAGGCCTGGCTGGATGTTTGCCGCGAAACAGAAGGCTTCGGCCGGATCTTCTATCGCCGTCGTCGTCGCCGTGTGAAACGCAAAAGTGGCAACCTGGACGACTTCTGCCGTCGCTGGGGTGGCGATTACAAATACATGGTGGTGCTCGACGCGGACAGCGTGATGAGCGGGGAATGCTTGACCAGCCTGGTGCGCTTGATGGAAGCCACGCCAGATGCCGGCATCATTCAGACCGCGCCACGTGCGTCGGGCATGGACACCTTGTATGCACGTATGCAGCAGTTTGCGACGCGGGTATACGGGCCGCTGTTTACCGCCGGTCTGCACTTCTGGCAGCTGGGTGAATCCCACTATTGGGGCCACAACGCCATCATCCGCATGAAACCGTTTATCGAGCATTGCGCCTTGGCGCCGTTGCCAGGTAAAGGGGCGTTTGCGGGCGCGATCCTGTCCCATGACTTTGTTGAAGCGGCGTTGATGCGCCGTGCCGGTTGGGGTGTGTGGATTGCCTATGACCTGCCGGGCAGCTATGAAGAACTGCCGCCAAACCTGCTGGACGAACTCAAGCGTGACCGCCGCTGGTGCCACGGTAACTTGATGAACTTCCGCCTGTTCCTGGTCAAAGGCATGCACCCGGTGCATCGTGCGGTATTCCTGACGGGTGTAATGTCGTATCTGTCAGCGCCGTTATGGTTCTTCTTCCTGCTGCTGTCGACGGCCTTGCTGGCGGTCAATACGCTGATGGAACCGCAGTACTTTATGGAGCCGCGTCAGCTGTATCCGTTGTGGCCACAATGGCACCCGGAGAAAGCGGTTGCGCTGTTCTCGACCACTATCGTCCTGTTGTTCCTGCCCAAATTGCTCAGCATCATTTTGATCTGGGCCAAGGGCGCCAAAGAGTTTGGTGGCAAGTTCAAGGTCACGCTGTCGATGGTGCTTGAAATGCTCTTCTCGATGCTGTTGGCACCGGTGCGCATGATCTTCCACACCCGTTTTGTACTGGCCGCGTTCCTCGGCTGGGCAGCGACCTGGAACTCACCGCAACGAGATGACGACTCCACACCGTGGAGCGAAGCGGTACGTCGTCATGGCCCGCAGACTCTGCTGGGTGCCGTGTGGGCAGCGTTGGTGCTGTGGTTGAACCCGAGCTTCTTGTGGTGGCTGGTGCCGATTGTCGGTTCGCTGATGCTGTCGATCCCGGTGTCGGTGATCTCTAGCCGAGTCAAACTGGGCCTGAAGGCGCGTGACGAGAAACTGTTCCTGATTCCTGAGGAATACGCTCCGCCGCGTGAATTGTCAGCGACGGCTGAGTACACCCTCGAGAACCGCTACCACGCGTTGCATGACGGTTTTGTTCGGGCCGTGGTTGATCCGCAACAGAACGCATTGGCCTGCGCCCTGGCGACTTCGCGTCACCGTGAAGCCGAGCCGATTGAGTGGCTGCGCACCGAGCGTGTTCGTCACGCGCTTAAGGTAGGCCCGACTGCGCTCAGCAACAATGAGCGCATGGCGTTGCTCAGCGACCCTGTCGCCTTGGCGCGCCTGCACGCCTTGGTGTGGAACGAAGCACATGAAGACTGGCTCAGTGCCTGGCGTGAGTCGGTGACAGCCGACGCTCACGCGCCTTTATTGCCGTTGCAACCTGCGGCTTGAGTAAAATTTCGCCCGCTCTGAACGGAGCGGGCGAAACACGCTCATTTTCGTAGCAGTTGCCGCAGGCGACGTCCGATGGCGAAGCTGTCGCAACATCAGAGAGTGCGGTGTGTCAGTCAAATCGAGCGATGAGTGTTTACGATCGCTTCGCAATCGGACGCAGCCTTCGTCAGCTGCTACGGTGCTCCCCCCTACATCCCCCCGCTTGTCGCGCTTTTATCGCTCAAAACTCGTCTCGTTACCCTCCAGTGGGGTAGGATCCGTCTCCGAACAGGTGAGTGCCCGGTTTTATGGCTTATTGCCCAGGCCAACACCTTTAATTGAGTCGTGTGAGGGGAGTGAGGATGAAGGCGTTTCTATCGAAACTGTTGGTCGGGGTCACGGCCGTATTAGCGTTCAGTGCAGCTCATGCTGGCGCCATTGATGACGCCGTTAAACGCGGCACGCTCAAAGTGGGCATGGACCCGACTTACATGCCGTTCGAGATGACCAACAAGCGCGGTCAAATCATTGGTTTCGAAGTTGACCTACTCAAAGCCATGGCCAAATCCATGGGCGTCAAGCTGGAGCTGGTGTCCACTGGTTATGACGGCATCATCCCGGCGTTGATGACCAATAAGTTCGACATGATCGGCAGCGGCATGACCCTGACGCAGGAGCGCAACCTGCGCCTGAACTTCAGCGAACCCTTCATTGTTGTGGGTCAAACCCTGTTAGTGCGCAAGGAACTGGCTGACAAGATCAAGTCCTACAAAGACCTCAACGACCCGCAATACCGCCTGACTTCTAAAATAGGCACCACGGGCGAAATGGTTGCCCGCAAGCTGATGTCCAAAGCCCAGTACCACGGCTACGACAATGAGCCTGAAGGCGTACTGGACGTGGTTAACGGCAAGGCTGATGCCTTTGTCTACGACGCGCCTTACAACGTTGTTGCCGTGAACAAGTTCGGTAATGACAAGCTGGTGTTTCTCGACAAGCCTTTCACCTACGAACCTTTGGCCTTTGGTCTGAAGAAAGGCGATTACGACAGCATTAACTTCATCAACAACTTCCTGCACCAGATCCACGAAGACGGCACCTACGATCGCATCCATGACAAGTGGTTCAAAGACACCGCCTGGCTCAAAGACATGGAATAAGCGTGGTTCCCTGTAGCCGCTGCCGCAGGCTGCGATAAGGCCCGAAGGGGCTTCAAGATTTCAGGGCTGCTCTGCAGCCATCGCAGCCTTCGGCAGCGGCTACAAAAAAGCTGACCGCGCTGCCCTCTACGGAAATAGTTAAGTGATCAAACAGAAAAAAGCCCAATGGCCCTGGCACGTATTGACCGTGCTGGTGCTCATCGGCCTGGCCGGTGCGCTCTATTACGCCACCTCGCTGATGTCTTATGAATGGCGCTGGAACCGTGTTCCGCAATACTTCGCCTATCAGGCAGAAGAAGCCCAGCGGGCAGCTGAAACCTCCACCGTTATCGAGCTGGTGCGCAAAGGCGATACCGCCGAAGTCGTGCTGCGCGGCGATGATGGTAAAGAACAACGGCTCACCGTTGCCGACAACAGCCTGCAACTGGCTGAAGGCGACGACGTTGAAGAAGGTGAAGTGGTCGGCGTGACCCGTCATTGGGCGGCCGGGCCATTATTGTTAGGGCTGTGGACTACCGTCTGGCTATCGCTGGTATCCGGTGTATTGGGTTTGATTATCGGGCTGGCCACGGGGCTGTGCCGGTTGTCGAATAACCCGACCCTGCGTGACCTGTCGACGCTGTATGTCGAACTGGTACGCGGCACACCGCTGCTGGTACAGATTTTCATCTTCTATTTCTTTATCGGTACGGTGCTCAACCTGTCCCGCGAATTTGCCGGGATTGCCGCGCTGTCGCTGTTTACCGGGGCCTACGTGGCCGAGATCGTGCGTTCGGGCGTGCAGTCCATCGCCCGTGGGCAAAATGAAGCGGCGCGCTCGCTGGGGCTTAATGCCAGCCAGTCGATGCGTTACGTGGTGTTGCCGCAAGCCTTCAAGCGCGTGCTGCCACCGCTGGCCGGGCAATTTATCAGCTTGGTCAAAGACACCTCGCTGGTGTCGGTGATTGCCATTACCGAGCTGCTCAAAAGCGGTCGTGAAGTTATCACCACCTCGTTTTCGCCGTTCGAAATTCTGTTCTGCGTCGCGGGCCTGTACCTGTTGATCAACCTGCCGCTGTCGCATTTGGCCAGCCGGCTTGAGCGGAGGCTCGCGCAAAGTGATTGAAGTTCGCGAACTGGTAAAAATCTACGATACCCGCGGACAGATCGTTCGTGCGGTGGACAACGTCAGTACCTCGGTCGCCAAAGGCGAAGTACTGGTGGTGATCGGGCCATCCGGCTCTGGTAAATCGACCTTTCTGCGTTGCCTCAACGGGCTGGAAGAGTTCGACTCGGGTTCGGTCAGCATCGGCGGCCTGGACCTGGCCGACCCGAAAACGGACGTCAATGCCTATCGACGTGAAGTCGGCATGGTGTTTCAGCATTTCAACCTGTTCCCGCACATGACCGTGCTGGAAAACCTTTGCCTGGCGCAAAAAGTGGTGCGCAAGCGCGGCAAGGTCGAGCGTGAGGCCAAGGCTCGCGAGCTGCTGGAAAAGGTGGGCATCGGGCAAAAGGCCAATGAGTTTCCGTCACGCCTTTCGGGCGGTCAGCAGCAACGTGTCGCCATTGCCCGTGCATTGGCAATGGACCCCAAGGTGATGTTGTTCGACGAGCCGACCTCGGCGCTGGACCCGGAGATGGTCGGCGAAGTGTTGGACGTGATGAAAACCCTGGCTCGCGAAGGCATGACCATGGTCTGCGTGACCCATGAAATGGGCTTTGCCCGAGAAGTGGCGAACCGCGTGTTGTTCTTTGATCACGGTAAGTTGCTGGAAGACGCTTCGCCGGAAGCGTTCTTTGCCTCGCCCAAAGACCTGCGCGCTCAGGCGTTTTTGCGGCAGGTGCTTTAAAGGTGAGATGCAAGCTGTCAGCTGTCAGCTGTCAGCTGTCAGCTGTCAGCTGTCAGCTACAAGCTACAAGCTACAAGCTGCAAGCTGCAAGCCGATTAGCATGCTTTTACTTGTAGCTTGCAGCTTGCAGCTGCCTTCAAACTCTAAACCTTCCCACCAACGCTTGCAGATGCGAGCCCAGCCGCGCCAGCTCAACACTCGACGCGGCAGTCTCTTCACTCGCCGCGGCGGTCTGCTCTGACACATCGCGCACATTCAATACACTGCGGTTGATCTCTTCCGCCACGGCGCTTTGCTGTTCGGCGGCGGCCGCTATCTGCTGGTTCATCGCCTGAATGGCCGACACGGTGCGGTTGATATTGCCCAACGATTCACCCGCACGGCGAGTCAGTTCAACGCTGTTGTCCGTTAATGTGCGGCTGTTGTCCATGCTGCTGGAGACTTGCAACGTACCGCTTTGCAACCCGGCAATCAGTTCTTCGATTTCTTCCGTGGATTTCTGTGTGCGCTGGGCAAGGCTGCGTACTTCGTCGGCAACCACCGCAAAACCACGGCCTGCCTCACCGGCGCGCGCCGCTTCAATGGCGGCGTTGAGCGCCAGCAGGTTGGTTTGCTGGGCCACCGATTTGATCACATCGAGCACACTGCCAATCTTGTCACTTTCGCGCTTGAGATGGCCCATGGCCTCAGTCGAGTGACCCACTTCGATGGCCAGTTTCTCTATCTGGGCAATCGCTTCGCCCACCACTTTGTCGCCTTCGCGTGCCTGTTGATCAGCCGCCAGAGCTGCTTCTGAGGCTTCTTCGGCATTACGCGCCACTTCTTGCACCGTCGCTGTCATCTCATGCATGGCCGTGGCGACCTGATCGGTTTCCACTTTTTGGCTGTTGACCCCGGAGCTCGTCTGCTCGGTCACGGCCGAGAGTTCTTCCGCTGCGCTGGCTATCTGAGTCACACCCTCGCTGATTCCGCCAATCAACTCGCGCAGGCCCTCGGTCATGCCTTGAACCGCTTGCTGGAGCTGCCCCAGTTCGTCACGCCGGTCTGTGCGAGTGTCCTGGGTCAGATCACCGGCCGCCACGTGCTTGACGGTCTTGAGGGTGTGTTGCAGCGGAATAACGATCTGTCGGGTGATGGCCCAGGCGGCCATGATGCCCACTATTAAGGCCAGTACTGTGCAAATGGTGAGCAGACGCTTGGCCTGGGCACTGTCTTGATCGCGCTTGGCGGCTTGCAGTGTCGAGAGCTTTTGGCTCAATTCGATCAGGTGAGTGCCTTGCTGGTGCATGCGCTCTATAGCCTGTTCGCCATCTTGACCCAGTCTGGCCAAGGCCTGTCGATAGTCGGTGACGGCTGCCAATTGTTGTTGCACCAGTGCGATGTCATCTGGGGCAATAAGTTGTGTGCGCGACTTCTCAAGCGCGGTGTCCAGTTCATTCAATTGTTCATTGACGGCCTTGAGGTTGTCGTCGCTCGCGCGCAACTCATATTCAAGGCGGGCAATGCGCAAGTCCTTGGTCAAACCAATTATTTTTGAAAGGTTGGCCAGCTTGTCACCTCGGTCAATCACCGAGGCCAGTCCATTCCAGCCGGTGGCAGCAATCAGCAAGGTCAAGACAAGCACGAGGCCAAAGCTGACACTGAGTTTGCGGTTGACGCTGATATTGCCGAGAAGTTGAACCAGCCGACGGTACATGATGACGCTCCTTTGATTGACTCGACGCACTCGACGTAAAGCCGTCCATTGCTTAGAGAAGGCATCGGCTTGGCATGGAAGAACTGTAGGCAGTTGGCTTTAAAAAGTGTGACGAGCATCACCTGTAGCCGCTGCCGCAGGCTGCGATCGACGGCGAAGCCGTCGCAAAACCGTCTCGCGCGTTTGTACCTGTTAGAACACACGACCTGAATTTACGATTGCTTCGCAACCGGACGCAGCCTGCGGCAGCTGCTACGAGAGGGGGGTCAGAACAAGCGGGCGAGCAGGGCGGTGACGGCGGTTTCAACCCGCAGAATGCGCGGGCCCAGTTGCACCGGTTGCAGACCGGACTTGGCCAACAGGTCGATTTCGTAGGGGATCCAGCCACCTTCCGGGCCAATGGCCAATGTCACGGGTTGATCCAGCCCGCGCGGGCACGCCGGGTAATCACCCGGATGACCAACCAGACCCTGCGTACCCTCGACCAGCGCGGGCAGACGGTCTTCGACGAAGGGTTTGAAGCGTTTTTCGATCACGATCTCGGGCAGAACGCTGTCGCGGGACTGTTCCAGCCCTAAAATCAACTGTTCGCGAATGGCCTCGGGCTCCAGGAAAGGCGTTTGCCAGAAGCTCTTTTCAACCCGGTAACTGTTGACCAGCACCACCTTGGGAACCCCCATCGAGGCGATGGTTTGCAGCACCCGGCGCAGCATTTTCGGGCGTGGCAAGGCCAGTATCAAGGTCAGCGGCAGTTTCTCGGGCGGCGGCTGGTCAAGGCTGAGGATTTGCAGCTCGGCTTCCTTGGCCTCTAGGCGCATCAACTGGGCATTGCCCATCAAGCCGCCAATACGTCCGACTCGCAGGCTATCGCCTACCACGGCGCGGTGAACGTCTTGCATGTGCGTCAAACGGCGGTCACGCAGGATGACGCGATCGTCTGCAATGAAATCAGCCTCTTCGAGGAGCAGCAGGTTCACGCTTGCGGTGCTGGCGGTTGGGCGTTGTTATCACGCTCGGACTGCTCGTCCGGGTGGTCGCCACGCTTGTTCTTGCTGACCAGGCTGCCAAATAGAATGCCGATCTCAAAGAGCATCCACATCGGAATCGCCAACAGGGTCTGCGAGAAAATATCCGGCGGGGTCAAAATCATCCCGACGACAAAGCAGCCGATGATCACGTAAGGGCGGATTTTGCGCAGGTATTTGACGTCGACAATGCCGATCCACACCAACAGCACCACGGCCACGGGGATTTCAAAGGCCACACCAAAGGCAAAAAACAGGGTCATGACGAAATCTAGGTAGCTGCTGATGTCGGTCATCATGGCGACACCTTCAGGGGTGGCGGCGGCGAAAAACTTGAACACCAGCGGGAACACCAGAAAGTAGGCGAAGGCCATGCCGGCGTAGAACAAAAAGATGCTGGAAACCAGCAGCGGCACAGCAATGCGCTTTTCATGCTTATACAGGCCGGGCGCGATAAAGCCCCAGATCTGATGCAGGATCACCGGGATCGCAATAAACAGCGACACCATCATGGTCAGCTTGAGGGGCGTCAGAAAGGGCGAGGCCACATCGGTGGCGATCATGGTGGCACCCACCGGCAGGTATTCACGCAATGGCGTGGAAACCAGCGTGTAGATCTGCTGAGTGAAGGCGAACAAACCGGCGAAGATGATGAAAATCGCGGCAATGCAGCGCAACAGGCGGGTGCGCAGCTCAGTCAGGTGCGAGACCAGCGGCATTGGCTGGTCGAGTTCAGGCTTATCGCTCATGCGCTTAAGGGGCTCGCGGTGGCAGGGTTGAGTCGTGGGGCGCTGCCGGTTGAGGCGCAGTGTCAGAGGGCGTCTTGTTCAGGCTGATCGGCGCAGGGCTGGTCGTTTCGACAGGCGGTGGCGACTCGGGTGTCTGGCTCGGCGTGAGCGGTTTTACGGCGTCCTGGAGCGGGGCCAATATCTTCTTGGCTTCCTCTTCCATCGACAGGATGTGTTCGTTGTGCAACTGGCGACGAATCTCGTCGGCACCGATTTCACGCTCCACTTCTTGTTTGATCGCATTGAAACTGCGCTTCAAACGACCGATCCACAGGCCCGCGGTGCGCGCGGCACCTGGCAGGCGCTCGGGGCCGAGTACCAGCAAGGCCACAAGGCCCACGAGCAGCAGTTCACTGAAGCTGATACCAAACATTAGCGTTTGCTCACACGTCTTTGCGGGTCGGCTCTTCGACTTTCTGCGCCTGCACGTCAATGGTGTGCGGCTCGTTCAGCGTCGAAGTGGTGTGGGGTTGCGGCGCGGCGGTGGGCTGTGCAGGCGGAACCACGGGCTCGGCAGGCTTTTCGTCGTCGTTCATGGCTTTGCGAAAGCCCTTGATCGATTCACCGACATCGGTGCCGAGGTTTTTCAGTTTTTTGGTGCCGAAGACCAGTACCACGACTACCAGAATGACGATCCAGTGTTTCCAGTCAAAAATACCCATGATCTTTTGCTCTCCAAAACAAGGTTAGGCAGATGGCCGCGAGGCTTTTTCCACGTGGCCGGAAGTGCCGATACGACGCTCCAGTTCATCCAGCACAGCCTGAGGGTGCAGACCCATTTGGGCGAGCATGATCATGCTATGAAACCATAGATCGGCCGTTTCGTAGATAACGTCGCTGCAATCGCCGCTGATCGCAGCATCTTTGGCGGCGATGATGGTTTCTACCGACTCTTCGCCGACTTTTTCCAGAATCTTGTTCAAGCCCTTGTGATACAGGCTGGCGACATACGAGCTTTCTGGCGTGGCGCCTTTGCGTGCTTCGAGCACTTGGGCTACGCGGCTCAGGGTGTCATTCATGGGAGTGTCCTGCGTGATAAATGGCATGCGGGTCTTTAAGCACTGGATCGACAGCCTTCCATTCGGCGTTTTCGTAAACCCGATAGAAGCAGCTCTGACGTCCAGTATGGCAGGCGATGTCGCCGATTTGCTCGACCATCAGGATGATCACATCAGCGTCGCAGTCCAGGCGCATTTCATGCAATCTCTGCACGTGACCTGATTCTTCGCCCTTGCGCCACAGTTTGCCACGCGAACGTGACCAGTAAATGGCACGGTTTTCAGCAGCGGTCAGGCTCAGCGCTTCGCGGTTCATCCAGGCCATCATCAAGACGCGCCCGGTTTTATGATCCTGGGCAATCGCCGGCACCAGGCCGTCGCTGTCCCATTTGATTTCGTCCAGCCACTCTTTCATGTTCGACTCCGACAACCGGCCTTGACCCTCTGGTCAAGGCTCGGTGAATTCACAGTTTGCCAGCCTCGCCCGGGGCTGGCTATCGGCGCACGATCAGATACAAGCCTACCGCCAGCATGATCCCGGCGGGCCAGTAGCCCAAGGTGTGCAGCGGCCCTACACTGGCCAGCAACGCCCCTGCGGCCAAGTGCCCGGCGCCGAGCAGGCGCAGGAACCAGCTGTCCCTCGGTTCGCTGATCACCAGCTTCTGATTTTTAGCGTGGGGTTGCGACATACGCTCCAGCAAATCGCGGGTCATGCCGGCCAGATGCGGTATCTGCTCGACCTGGCTGTGCAGGTTGCGCAACAAGGTTTTGGGGCTGACGCGCTCACGCATCCAGCGTTCGAGGAACGGTTGGGCGGTGCTCCACAAGTCCAGATCCGGGTACAGCTGACGGCCCAGCCCTTCGATGTTCAGCAAGGTTTTTTGCAGCAACACCAACTGCGGCTGGACTTCCATGTTGAAGCGGCGCGCCGTCTGGAACAGACGCATCAACACTTGTCCAAAGGAAATCTCTTTCAGCGGTTTCTCGAAAATGGGTTCGCATACAGTACGGATCGCTGCCTCAAACTCATTGAGCTTGGTGTGTGCCGGCACCCACCCCGAATCAATGTGCAATTGCGCCACTCGGCGGTAATCGCGCTTGAAGAAGGCAAACAGATTGCGCGCCAGATAATCCTGATCTTCGGGGGTTAGGCTGCCGACGATGCCGCAGTCGATGGCGATGTACTGCGGGCTCCATGGGCTGACGGTGCTGACAAAGATATTGCCGGGGTGCATGTCGGCATGGAAGAAACTGTCGCGGAACACCTGGGTAAAGAAAATCTCGACCCCGCGCTCGGCCAGCAGCTTCATGTCGGTGCGCTGATCGGCAAGGGTGGCCAGATCAGTGACCTGAACCCCGTAGATACGCTCCATCACCAGCACTTTGGGGCGGCACCAGTCCCAGTAGATCTGTGGCACATACAGCAGCGGCGAACCTTCGAAATTACGCTTGAGCTGGCTGGCGTTGGCCGCTTCGCGCAACAGGTCGAGTTCGTCGTAAATGGTCTTCTCGTAATCGCTGACCACGTCGACCGGGTGCAGCAGGCGTGCGTCTGCACTTAGGCGTTCGGCGATTTTGGCCAGAATAAACAGCCAGGCCAAGTCTGAGCCAATGATCGGTTTTAGACCGGGCCGCACGACCTTGACCACGACTTCCTCGCCAGTCTTGAGCTTGGCCGCGTGGACTTGTGCTACCGACGCCGAAGCCAGAGGCTCAATGTCGAAACGGCTGAACACGTCGCTTATTTTGGCGCCGAGCTGCTCTTCGATCAGTTTGACCGCAACCTGCGGGTCGAACGGCGGCACGCGGTCTTGCAACAGCATCAACTCATCGGCGATGTCTTGTGGGAGCAAATCGCGACGAGTGGAGAGAATTTGCCCAAACTTGATAAAGATGGGTCCCAAATCCTGCAAAGCCAAACGCAACGCAGCGCCGCGGCTCAGCTCAAGTTTTTTGCGCGGGAACCAGCGCCACGGCAGCGCATAACGCAGTGACAACAACCACCACGGCAAGGGCAAGGCGAACAGCAGATCATCCAGACGGTAGCGAATGACGACGCGCTGGATACGAAACAAACGGCGTATGGCAAGCAACTTCATGCGTTATCGCTGGTATTGAGGGACCGGCAGAGGCGCTCGAAGCGGGCCTCAAGACGATCCAGGTCGAGTTTGAGTTGGTCGAGCTCATCAAAGCGCGCTTGCGCCTCACGTTCTCCGACCAAAGTGCGAGCTTCTTCACTCAGGTATTCAGCGAGGTTCTGATTGAGGCTGGCAAAACCTTGCTGATACCAATGGGCGCGGCTGCGCACATGGCCACCGACCAAGGCAGTAGCAACGGGGCCGATCCAGCGCGAGAGTTCGTATTCCCAGTCCAGCTCCAGATCTTGCAGAACCGCCGCCAGTGCCATCAACACATGGCTGTCGCCTTCAAGCTCGACCTCGGGGCCATGCAAAATGCTGGTTTTGTCTTTGCTCAAGGCCAACCGCAACAAGCTGGACGCGGGGGCGCGCAAGGTGCAATCGGCATCGGCGGCCCAGTGGGCAGCCAACAACAGGCCTTCGTCGCTAGGCAGAATAAACAGGTGCAGCGCGGGGCTTGCGCACTCCACTGCAATCACCTTGCCGGTCAGCGGCTGCAAGCGAGCCAGCGCGGTACTGTCCAATCGCAATATACGATTGATGCCGGTTTCGACGCTGGCGAGAAGGCCCCTGAGCAACATCAGGGTTTGATGCCGCGATGCAGCGCAACGATGCCGGACGTCATGTTGTGATAGGTCACACGGTCAAAACCGGCTTCAACCATCATCGACTTGAGCGTCTCTTGATTCGGGTGCATGCGGATCGACTCGGCCAGATAGCGATAGCTTTCCGGGTCATTGAGGATCAGCTTGCCGACCATTGGCATGAAGGCGAACGAGTAGGCGTCATACACCTTGGACATCAGCGGGTTGGTCGGCTTGGAGAACTCGAGTACCAACAAGCGGCCGCCCGGCTTGAGCACTCGCAACATGGAGCGCAGGGCGTCTTCTTTGTGGGTCACATTACGCAGGCCGAAAGCGATGGTCACGCAATCGAAATAGTTGTCCGGAAACGGCAGCTTTTCAGCATCGGCCTGAACGAACTCGATATTGCCCGCCACGCCTTTGTCCAGCAGGCGGTCACGGCCAACCTTGAGCATGGAGGCGTTAATGTCGGCCAGCACCACTTGGCCAGTGGGGCCAACAAGGTGCGAGAACTTGCGTGCCAGATCGCCGGTGCCGCCCGCAATGTCCAGCACCTTGTTGCCTGGACGAACGCCAGACAACTCGATGGTGAAACGCTTCCACAGGCGGTGCATGCCTCCTGACAGAACATCGTTCATCAGGTCATATTTACCGGCTACGGAGTGGAAAACCTCGGCGACTTTTTCCGCTTTCTGGCTTTCTGGAACGTTTTTGAAGCCGAAGTGTGTGGTGGGTTCGGCATCGCTGCCTTTGCGCTGATCAGTCATATCGCTGTCACCAAAAGAGAATGCTGGACATTCTAATCCTGCTGACCGGCTTTGTCTTGGCCGGGCTCGGTTGACGTGTCACTGCCTGCCGCGCGGTGCAGACAATGTCCGTATAGTGGCAGGCTTTTCTATCAGGAGTGAGCAATGGCCCGCATCAATGTTGAACGCGCCCATAACCTTGGCCTCGAGGCCGCCCGCGAAAAGGCCCAGCCGTTGGTTGAAAAGCTGGCCGGGCAATACGGCCTGACGCCGACCTGGCAAGGCGATACGGTAAAACTTAAGCGTTCCGGCGTAAACGGCACGCTGGAAATCGGCGAAAAAACCGTCAAGGTCGACGTAGAGCTGGGCATGCTGATGTCCGCAATGAGCGGCATGATCCAGTCAGAAATTGAACGTTCATTGGATAAAGCGCTGGCCTGAGCTGGGCACCTGCCCATCAGTCAACCTGTCGACGAGTCAAAGGGCGGTGTCAATGCAATGGCATCGCCTTTAAGGAAGCTTGAGCGTCGCGATGGAGTTTCAATCGGTAGGAAAGTGCATGTGTTTAGGTAAACTTATTTAAAGAGTTAGGTGTGAAACAGCCAAAAGGCTTTACCTAGCGCTGTTGTCAGGTTTTGCAGTGCGTTTTAGCGAAGTTGGTAGTTTTTCATGAGTGACTAATATGGGTAAGAGGAAACACAATAACCCTATTAGGAATTCAAAATGTCTCTGTATTTAAATGCTGTTGTTCATAATCCAAAAAACATGTCCGCTACCGAAATTGCCGAAAAAGTTGAAAGCGTTCTCGAAGAGTTTATTTCTTCGCGTGATTTGAAATGGGCGCCGGTTGTTGAATTGAAGTCGGGTATTAGCTACGTGGTTCAAACTGAAGCAGGTGACATGACTGGTTTTGTCAGCATCAATGGCTTCCGTGTCGTCTTTTTGATGGCCGGTGCGGCAGCGGCGGATGACGCCTGGACTGCAGAAAGCGATGCCATTGAGCTGATGGAGCGGGCATTCCCCAACTCTGCTGAAGTCTGAGTGCTTGATGCGTGTCATGTCCAATAGTGATGTGACGGCTGTTAGCGAAAGGATCAACAGCTAACAGGTTTGCTTAAGCGTCAATTAAAGTGTCGCCTTTTTATAAGGCGCACTTTTTTAGCGCGTGTGTCTGACGGTTTTCCTTTAAGGAGTGGGAATGTCTAATTATATTTTTACAGTTGCACGTACTTCTGAAATCAGTCACGCAGTTGCACGGAAAAAAGCCGAGCGTGTCGTGCAACTATTCATCGCTGCCAACGAGCCTCTTAGGTATCGAGAGGAAGTGAAGACCGAAAACACAGTGGAATTTTTAATTCATGACTCCGAGGGTGCAGAGTTTGGGAAGATTCTGGTCTATATGAATAGCGTTATATTTATGACCTACGGGCCCTTGGCGCAAGCTGAAGCCTGGAGCTTTGAAAGTGAGATCACTGACTTGATGGACGGGGAGTTCCAACAGGGCAAGGTGAAAACCTCCGCCTGAATGTTGCATTGGGTGGCGTCATCTATTTCTGCTGTAGGCGGAGTTTTTTGAATCTTCACCGATAAACAGAGTTTCAAGCTTGAATCGCGAGCATTTTGCGTCTAAGCCTGACTAAGGTGAACGCCATGTTCATCTTGGCGAGTGGCCACCTTGGCTGATCGACGTCACCATTGGGCATAAAGGGGAATACGATGGCTGCTAAAAAACCGACTGCACACCAAAGTCCTTCATGGGTAGGTAAAGTTGAAGAGTATTCCCGAAAAATCTGGTTGGCGGGTTTGGGGGTCTATTCAAAAATTGATACAGACGGTAGCGGCCTGTTCGACAGTCTGGTCAAAGAGGGTGAAAAGGCAGAGAAGCTGACCCAGGCAAACGAACCCAAAACGGCAAAGCCATCAACACGCTCTAAAGTGGACGACGTTAAAGAGTTGGCATTGGGTAAGTGGAGCGAATTGGAAGAGGCATTCGATAAGCGTCTGAACAGTGCCATTTCACGTTTGGGCGTGCCCAGTCGTGAGGAAGTGAAAGCACTGCACGCGAAGGTTGAGACGCTCACCCATCACATTGAAAAGCTCACTGCCGCTGCTGCAAAAGTAGCGGCGAGCAAATCACCTGCCGTGAGCAAGCCTGCCCCCGTCAAAGTAGCGGCCAAGCCTGCGGCCGCCAAGTCGGTTGTCAAACCCGCGAGTCGCGCAACCGCGCCGGCTAAACCTGCTGCTGCAAAACCTGCTGCGCAGAAGCCTGCCGCCAAACCGGCCGCCAAGGCGCCTATAGCCCCCAGCAAGCCTGCTCCAGCGAAACCTGCTGCTGCCAAAGCGGTGACTAAAAAGCCCGCTACCCGCAAAAAATCCACCACATCCAAAGCGACCCCGGCAACGGTCACGCCTTCAGATGAAAAAACATCAAGCTGACGGGGTTTGCCTTGGCTTGGCTGTGTTCGATGGCCCCTGATATCGGGTGCTTACAGCATCAACTTCACAACAGAGACAGCTGGGTCCCTCGATTTGCCGGCTTTTTTCAGTTCTTCCAGATAATCCGCCCATAAAGCGTCTTGGCGTTTACCCAGTTCATAAAGGTAATCCCATGTAAATAAGCCGCTGTCATGGCCGTCATCAAAGGTGAGTTTGAGCGCGTATTGACCCGCAGGTTCGACCTTGCTCAAGCCGACATTGATTTTGCCGTATTGCAGGATCGGATTGCCGTGACCCTGAACTTCGGCAGACGGCGAATGCACACGCAAAAACTCGGCAGGCAAGGTGTAAACCTCGTCTGGCCCATAGGTGAGCGAGAGGGTTTTAGAGACTTTGTGCAGTTTGATAGCTGTAGGAAGCTTGGTCATTGCCGTAGGTCCGTCAGAGTTAATGTGCCTTTAGCCCATGCACAAACACAGTAGCCGCTGACGCAGGTTGCGATCGTCGACTGTGTCGGCGCAGGATCCAGAGATCACTGAAGGCTTTTTAGCCTTATCGCAGCCCTCGCAGCGGCTACAAGTGCTGTGTACACCCTTGCAGGCAGAGGCTTACAAGATGTAGCGCGAGAGGTCTTCGTTCTCGGCCAGTTCACCCAAATGGCTGTTCACATACTCTGCATCGATGCGAATCGGCTCTTCTTGTTGAGCGCTGGCGATATCACCGGCACTGAACGACACCTCTTCGAGCAGACGCTCAAGCAGCGTGTGCAGGCGGCGGGCCCCGATGTTTTCGGTTTTCTCGTTAACCTGCCAGGCAATTTCCGCCAAGCGCTTGATGCCTTCAGGCATGAACTCGATGTTCAAACCTTCGGTCTTGAGCAGCTCGCGGTATTGCTCGGTCAAAGAGGCATGCGGCTCGCTGAGAATGCGCTCGAAGTCTTCAGGCGACAAGGCTTTGAGTTCAACGCGGATCGGCAGACGGCCTTGCAGCTCAGGCACCAGATCGCTTGGTTTGCTCAGGTGGAAAGCCCCTGATGCGATGAACAGGATATGGTCGGTTTTGACCATGCCCAGTTTGGTGTTGACGGTGCAGCCCTCGATCAGCGGCAGCAGGTCGCGCTGGACGCCTTCGCGGGATACATCGGCACCGCCAACATTGCCGCGTTTGGCCACTTTGTCGATTTCATCAATAAACACAATGCCGTGTTGCTCTACGGCTTCCAGGGCTTTGGCTTTGAGTTCTTCATCGTTAACCAGGCGGCTGGCTTCTTCGTCACGCACCAATTTCAGGGCTTCTTTGACTTTCAGCTTGCGGTTTTTGCGCTTGCCTTTGCCCATGTTGGCAAACAGGTTTTGCAACTGGTTGGTCATTTCTTCCATGCCAGGCGGCGCAGAAATATCGACACCGGCGACGTCAGCCACTTCGATTTCGATTTCTTTGTCGTCCAACTGACCTTCACGCAGGCGTTTGCGGAACAGCTGACGCGTGTTGGAATCCTGTGGCACTGCAGCTTCTTCACCAAAGGTGCGAGGCGGTGGCAGCAGGGCATCGAGGATGCGCTCTTCAGCCGCTTCTTCAGCACGGTGGCGAACTTTGACGATTTCTTGTTCGCGCAGCAGTTTTATGGCGGCATCTGCCAGATCACGAATGATCGACTCGACGTCGCGGCCGACATAGCCGACTTCAGTGAACTTGGTGGCTTCCACTTTGATGAACGGTGCGTTGGCCAGCTTGGCCAGGCGACGTGCGATTTCGGTTTTACCGACACCGGTCGGGCCGATCATCAGAATGTTTTTTGGCGTCACTTCAACCCGCAACTCTTCGGGCAGTTGCATCCGGCGCCAGCGGTTACGCAGGGCGATAGCAACGGCGCGTTTGGCGTCGTCCTGGCCGATGATATGACGATTGAGTTCGTGGACAATTTCGCGGGGAGTCATGGACATGGTAGTTGGCGTTCCTCTAGCTAAAGTAAGGGTCACAAACGGGCTGGCAGACCGGCCCGGCAGGCGTCTTAATTAGCGAGGTCCTGCTCCTCGATAGTGATGTTGTGGTTAGTGAATACGCAGATGTCGCCCGCGATCCCGAGTGCGGTTTCGGCGATTTCGCGGGCCGAAAGGTCGGTTTTCATCAACAGGGCGCGGGCTGCCGCTTGGGCAAAAGCACCGCCAGAACCCATTGCGATCAAGCCGTCTTCGGGCTCAACCACGTCACCGTTGCCGGTGATGATTAACGACGCATCTTTGTTGGCAACCGCCAACATGGCTTCCAGGCGGCTCAGTGAGCGGTCGGTACGCCATTCTTTGGCTAACTCGACAGCAGCACGAACCAGATGGCCTTGATGTTTCTCAAGCTGGCCTTCAAAGCGTTCGAACAAGGTGAATGCATCGGCGGTCGCACCGGCAAAGCCAGCGATAACCTGGCCGTGATAGAGGCGACGAACTTTTTTCGCGTTGCCTTTCATCACGGTATTGCCAAGGGAAACCTGGCCGTCGCCAGCCATGACGACTTTGCCGTGACGGCGTACTGAAACGATGGTGGTCAAGGGAGAGTCTCCACGCAGCGGGGCGAAAATGCCTGATGGAAATACATATGGGGGTTGTAGTCGTTTTTTCAACCGCGGGGAGGGAATGTAGATGAGTGGAGCAAGACGGGGAGGGAATAAAGCATCGCAAGCAAGCTCGCTTCTACAGCATCCATGCATCTCTGTAGAGGCGAGCCTGTGAGCGTTTTTAGCGGCGCTGTTGCAACAGCAAATTATTAAACCCGCTGCCGGCCAGTTGCTTTTGAGCAACGGTCAGTTGGTCGCGGTTGGTGAACGGCCCGACCAGTACGCGGTACCAGGTTTCATCCTTGACGGTGCCAGCTTCCACGGTGGCGGTTTGCCCCAACAAGATGATTTGCGCACGTACCCGTTCAGCATCGGCCTGTTTGCGGAATGAGCCCGCTTGCAGGAAGAACTTGGTGACGGGTGCCGCTTTTATCACAGGAGGCGCCGGGGGTGGTGTGACGCCGCTCAGAGCAGCCTGGGCGCGGGCCGTGTCGATTTTCGCGGCCTCGGCAGGAGTGACTGGAGCCACGGGCGCCGTTTGCGGCGTGGGCGGGGTTTTTTCCGGCACGGCATCGGGCGGCACGATCACTTCTGATTCGGGCAACAAGGTGTAGAAATCGTACTTGGGCTTGGCCGGCTGGGTCGGGCTTGGTGCCGTTTTATTGGCTTGCGCGACTTGTGAGGCCTTTTGCTGCTCTTGCTTGACCCGTTTGACGTCGTCGCCCTTACCGGGTTCGAGTTTCATCAAGAACACAATAAAGGCGCCCACCGTGAGGCCGATAGCCATCCACAACCAACCCGGAATGGGCTGTTTGGCGGGCGCCTGATACCGGCTGGCGCCTCGCTTGGGTACAGGCTTCTTTTTAGCGGCCAACTTACATGCGCTCCAGAGTTTCCAGGCCCAGCAGTTCCAGGCCTTGCTTGAGGGTGCGACCCGACAAAGCGGCCAAACGCAGGCGGCTTTGTTTCTGTGCTTCGTCTTCTGCGCTCAGGATCGGGCAGTTCTCGTAGAAACTGGAGAACAGGCCGGCCACTTCGTACAGGTACGTGCACAGCGTGTGCGGGGTGCCTTTTTCAGCAACGTGATTCAGGACTTCGCCGAACTGCGCCAATTTGGCTGCCAGTTCTTGTTCCTGCGGTGCTTGAAGAATGATGTGACCTTCAACTTCATCAAAGCGCTTGCCCAGCTTACGGAACACGCCCGCTACACGGGTGTAGGCATAGAGCAGGTAAGGGGCGGTATTGCCTTCAAAGTTCAACATCAGGTCGAAGTTGAAGCTGTAGTCGCTGGTGCGGTGCTTGGACAGGTCAGCGTATTTCACAGCGCCAATGCCAACCACTTTGGCAATGGCACGCAGTTCTTCTTCGGCCAGCTCCGGGTTCTTCTCTTTAACCAGCGCGTAAGCACGTTCTTTGGCTTCGTTGAGCAGGTCGATCAGTTTGACCGTGCCACCGTCGCGGGTTTTGAACGGGCGACCATCCGCGCCGTTCATGGTGCCGAAGCCCATGTGTTCCATTTCCATCGGGTGGGTAATGAAACCGGCTTTGCGAGCGACGGCGAACACTTGCTGGAAGTGCAGGGCTTGGCGCTGGTCGACAAAGTACAGGGCGCGGTCGGCTTTCAGTACGCCGCTGCGGTAGCGAATGGCCGCAAGGTCGGTGGTGGCATACAGATAGCCGCCGTCCGCCTTGACGATAATCACCGGCAATGGCTCGCCTTCAGCATTTTTGAATTCGTCGAGGAACACGCACTGGGCGCCGTTGCTCTCGACCAACATGCCCTTGGCCTTGAGGTCGTTGACGACGTTGATCAGGTCGTCGTTATAGGCGCTTTCGCCCATCACATCGGCCATGGTCAATTTGACGTTCAACTGCTCGTAGATTTTTTGGCAATGCGACAGTGAAATATCTTTGAACTTGGTCCACAGCGCCAGGCAATCGGGGTCGCCGGCTTGCAGCTTGACCACCAGGCTGCGGGCGCGGTCAGCGAATTCAGGCGACTCGTCGAAGCGCTTTTTAGCGGCACGGTAGAAGTTTTCGAGATCAGACAGTTCGTCGCTGGTGATCGGGTTCTCTTCCAGATAAGCCATCAGCATGCCGAACTGGGTGCCCCAGTCGCCGACGTGGTTTTGACGAATGACGTCGTCGCCGAGAAATTCCAGCACCCGTGCCACGCCATCGCCAATGATGGTCGAGCGCAGGTGGCCCACGTGCATTTCTTTGGCCAGATTAGGCGCGGACATGTCGACCACGGTGCGCAGGGTGGGTGTCGCCTTGCGCACGCCGATTTTCTCGTCGGCCAGTGCCGCATCGAGGCGCGAAGCCAGGGCTTGGGTGTTCTGGAAGAAGTTCAGGAAGCCCGGGCCGGCGATTTCGGTCTTGCTGATCTGCTCATCGGCCGGCAGAGCGGCGATGATTTTTTCAGCCAGGTCACGCGGCTTCATGCCGGCTGGCTTGGCCAGCATCATGGCGATGTTGCTGGCGAAGTCGCCGTGAGTTTTATCACGGGCGTTTTCCACCTGAATCGCTGGCGTCAGGCCTTCAGGCAACACACCTTCTGTGACGAGTTGATCCAGGGCTTGTTGAATAAGCTGGCGAATGGTGTCTTTCATGGTCTTCTCTTTCAACCGCAAGCGCGGTAGCGCTTTAGTGCGCAGGTGGAAAACTGTGGATTATCGGCTTTCATAGCCGCAAGCTTCAAGCTTTTAGCTGCAAGCTGAAGCAGTAATGCTCATTCATCGCGGCAAGCTTCAAACTTTTGGCTTGCAGCTTGCAGCTTGCAGCTTGCAGCTTGCAGCTTGCAGCTTGCAGCTCTAATAAAGATCGACCGGG
The DNA here is from genome assembly GCF_045062345.1 of Pseudomonas sp. 2024-210. Lineage (NCBI taxonomy): Bacteria > Pseudomonadati > Pseudomonadota > Gammaproteobacteria > Pseudomonadales > Pseudomonadaceae > Pseudomonas > Pseudomonas sp. 2024-210. The sequence continues at coordinate 197,023 of NZ_JBJGEJ010000002.1, forward strand.
TCCACGTCCAGCGACCAGCGTACCTGTCGGCCGCTGGGCATTTGTTCCAGCACCAGCAGCCACTGGTTGAGCAGTCGATGCAGCGGTGCCCGGGCATTGGCCTGAAGCAGCAGTTGGGCACGGTAGCGCCCGGCGCGGCGTTCCATCGGTGCGGGTACGGGGCCGAGCAGTTCGATACCGGTCACATTTAGCTCGCTCAGCAAACGCTCGGCCTCGCTGCACGCTTCGTCCAGAAAACCTTCAGCTTGCCCCGGTTTGTGAGCTTCGGCGCGCAACAGGGCCAGATGAGCAAAGGGCGGCAGGCCGGCGGCACGACGTTCGCTCAAGGCTTGCTCGGCAAAAGCGAAGTAGCCTTGCTCCGTCAGCTGGATCAGCAGCGGATGGTCGGCCAGATGGGTCTGGATGATTACCTTGCCCGGTTCTTCAGCACGCCCCGCACGGCCTGCGACCTGAACGATAAGCTGGGCCATGCGCTCGCTGGCGCGAAAGTCGCCCGAGAACAAACCGCCGTCAGCGTCCAGAATTGACACCAGCGTAACCCGGGGGAAGTGATGGCCTTTGGCGAGCATTTGCGTGCCGATCAAAATGCACGGCTGGCCTTTTTGAATCGTGGCAAACAGCTGGTTCATTGCGTCTTTACGCGAGGTGCTGTCGCGGTCGACCCGCAACACGGGGTAGTCAGGGAACAAAATCCCCAGCCGTTCTTCGGCGCGCTCGGTGCCGGCACCCACAGGGCGCAAGTCCACTTTGCCGCACTGCGGACAGTTGCGAGGCACGCGTTCGACGTAGCCGCAGTGATGGCAGCGAAGCTCGTTAGAGCGCTGATGGACCGTCATGCGGGCATCGCAGCGTTGGCACTCCGACATCCAGCCGCAGTCGTGGCACAACAAAGTCGGGGCAAAGCCGCGTCGGTTAAGAAACACCAGCACTTGCTGGCCCGCGGCGAGGGTTTGGCCGATGGCTTGTTGCATCGGGCCGGAAATGCCGCTGTCCAGTGGGCGGCTTTTGACATCAAGGCGAAGGAAGCGCGGCTGTTTGGCGCCACCTGCCCGCTCATTCAAACGCAGCAAGCCATAGCGGCCCGTGTAGGCGTTATGCAGGCTTTCAAGTGAAGGTGTCGCAGAGCCGAGCACAATCGGTATGTTTTCTTGTCGGGCGCGCACCAGCGCCAGGTCACGGGCGTGATAGCGCAAGCCTTCCTGCTGCTTGTACGAACCGTCATGCTCTTCGTCGATGATGATCAGGCCCGGGTTTTTCATCGGGGTGAACAGCGCCGAACGTGTACCAATAATAATGTCGGCCTCGCCATCTCGAGCGGCCAGCCAGCTTTCCAGCCGTTCGCGGTCGTTGACTGCCGAATGCACCAGTGCAATGCGTGCATTGAAGCGTTGCTCGAAACGGGCCAGGGTTTGCGGGCCGAGGTTGATTTCCGGGATCAATACCAGCGCCTGTTTGCCAGCCTGCAGGGTTTCGCGAATCAGCTGTAAATACACTTCGGTTTTGCCGCTGCCCGTGACACCCGCCAATAAAAAAGCATGGAAGTGATCGAACCCGGCACGAATGGCCTCGTAGGCGGCCCGCTGTTCGGCGTTGAGCGGCAACTCGGGCTGGGCCAGCCAGTGCTCGTGGCGTTCACTCGGCGCATGACGGCGTACTTCAACCGTCACCAGCCCTTTGGCCAGCAGCAGGTCAAGGCTGTCTTTGCTCAGCATCAATTTGCTCAGCAGTTGATGCGCTACACCGTGGGGATGTTGGGCCAGCGTTGCCAGTGCTTCCCGCTGACGCGGCGCGCGGGCCACCCGCGGGTCGTCAAGCTTGGCACCGGGGGCGATCTGCCAAAAGCGCTCCTGACGGGTTTCAGCCAGCTCGCCCTGGCGCAGTAAAACCGGCAGCGCCCAGCTCAGGGTGTCGCCCAAGCTGTGCTGGTAATACTGCGAGGTCCATAAGCACAGCTTAAATAATGAAGCAGGCAGCGGTGGCGTCGCGTCGAGCAGGGCGATGGCTGGCTTGAGCTTGTCAGCTGGCACGTCGCTGTGGTCAACCACCTCGACTAAAATGCCGATCATTTCGCGCCGGCCGAACGGCACCCGCAAGCGCATCCCGGGCTGCAATTGCTCGCGTCGAACGCCCGCAGGCGCCCGGTAATCAAACAGGCGGCGCAGGGGGGAAGGCAGGGCAAGGCGCAATATGGCGTCGGGCACGCGGGGCTCTCAAGTGATGAACGGCAAAGATGGCCCGGAGCCTAGCAGACAACGGGGGCGGGGACTAAAACCCATGTCAGGCAAATACGAAAGAAATCCGGTGGAGCATGCTTGGGCGCTTGCGTCAATGCAAAGGTCTGGTATTATCGGCGCCCTAAATTTACGTGCGGTATTCAACAATGGTGTTGAGTGGCGGCACGCTAGCCTGAGGAATACCCCATGAAAGCCGATATCCATCCAGCGTACGAAACAATCCTGGTAACTTGCAGCTGCGGCAACAAGTTCGAAACTCGTTCGAACCTGTGCAAACCACTGGGCACTGACGTATGCAACGAGTGCCACCCGTTCTACACCGGTAAGCAAAAAACTCTGGACATTGGCGGTCGTGTTGATCGCTTCAAGACTCGTTTTGGTGCTTTCGGCGCCAAAGCAGCCGCTCCAGCAGCAGAAGCAGAAAAAGCAGCCGAGTAAGGCTGATGACCTTGGGCAGCCTTTCGAGTCTGGCCGGGTTATTGAAAAAGGCGTCCCTAGCGGGCGCCTTTTTTGTGCCCGCAATCTGGCTTTCGACAGGGCAGGCGCAAGCCCTGTGCCCCGCACCTCAGGCTGTGTCGTACGCACAGGTAGAGCGCGTGGTCGATGGCGACACCCTGCGCCTCAAGGATGGTCGCAGCGTGCGCATGATCGGCCTCAACGCGCCTGAAACCGGCAAAAAAGGCCAGAGTGCCGAACCTTTTGCGGACGCCGCCCGCAAGCGTCTGCAAAGCCTGGTGGCGCTCAGTGACGGGCGCGTAGGGTTGCTGCCCGGCAAGCAGACCAAAGACCGTTACGGGCGAACCCTGGCCCATGTGTTTGGTGCAGATGGCAGTAATCTTGAGGCGCAGCTGTTGGCGGATGGCCTGGCCTACCAGGTCGCAATAGCTCCCAATGTCGAGTTGCTGGGCTGTCAGCAAGCCGCCGAACGCAGCGCCCGGACGAAAGGTATTGGCCTGTGGCGGCAGTCGCCGGTTATCTCAGCCCAGAACATTACCCGCTCAGGTTTTGCAGTGGTCGGGGGTAAGGTCAGCAAAGTGCAGCGCAATCGCGGTGGGCTTTGGATTGATTTGCAAGGCGGATTGGTCGTGCACATTGCACCCAATGACTTAAGCCATTTGGATCAGAAAACCCTCGGCAAGCTACAGGGCGCGCAGGTCGAGGTGCGTGGCTGGGTGTTGGATCGTTCGCGGCGCGGCGGGTTGAAAACGGGGCAAGCGCGTTGGATGTTGCCCGTGACCCATCAAGGAATGTTTCAGGTCATTTCCGAATAAAATTGTAGACAATTTTAAAGTGTGATTGTGGACACTCCAGCCCTTGCGCAGCGCGGGTCTTGGTCCAAAGTCGTAGGGCAAAGGGGTTGACACTGCTGACCGGTCAGTCTTGTCGGGACTTTGCGACACGCGTATGCTCGGCGATCCGTCTGTCCAACAGTAAAAAAGCGGAACGCCCTTATGTCTGATTTGAAAACCGCTGCTCTCGAATATCATGCCCAGCCCCGCCCAGGGAAACTGAGTGTCGAGCTCACCAAACCTACCGCTACTGCCCGCGATCTCGCGTTGGCCTATAGCCCGGGTGTAGCCGAACCAGTGCGCGAAATCGCCCGCGACCCTGAACTTGCCTACAAATACACCGGCAAGGGCAACCTGGTCGCCGTTATCTCTGACGGCACCGCCATTCTGGGTCTGGGTAACCTCGGCCCGTTGGCTTCCAAACCTGTGATGGAAGGCAAGGGCGTTCTGTTCAAGCGCTTTGCCGGTATCGACGTATTCGACATTGAAGTTGACGCCGAAAGCCCGCAAGCCTTTATTGACACCGTTAAACGCATCTCCATCACCTTCGGCGGCATCAACCTCGAAGACATCAAGGCACCTGAGTGCTTTGAGATCGAGCGTGCGCTGATCGAACAGTGCGACATTCCGGTGTTCCACGATGACCAGCACGGCACCGCCATCGTGACGGCAGCCGGCATGATCAACGCGCTGGAAATTGCTGGCAAAACCCTGTCCGACGCCAAAATCGTCTGCCTGGGTGCTGGCGCTGCGGCCATCTCCTGCATGAAGTTGCTGGTGAGCATGGGCGCCACGATTGAAAACATCTACATGATCGACCGTACCGGCGTGATCCACTCTGGCCGGGACGACCTGAACCAGTACAAAGCGGTCTTCGCTCACGCCACTGACAAACGCACCCTGGCTGACGCCATGGACGGCGCAGACGTGTTTGTTGGCCTGTCAGGTCCAAACCTGCTGAGCGCAGAAAACCTGCTGCGCATGGCGCCTAACCCGATCGTGTTCGCCTGCTCGAACCCGGACCCGGAAATCTCGCCAGAGCTGGCTCACGCCACCCGTAGCGACGTGATCATGGCCACTGGCCGTTCGGACTACCCGAACCAGGTCAACAACGTATTGGGCTTCCCGTTTATCTTCCGTGGTGCACTGGACGTTCGCGCCAAGCGCATCAACGAAGAAATGAAGATTGCAGCGGCCAACGCACTGCGTGAACTGGCCAAACTGCCGGTGCCACAAGAAGTGTGTGACGCGTACGGCGGCATCAAACTGGAATTCGGTCGTGAGTACATCATCCCGAAACCGATGGATGTGCGCCTGATCACCCTGATCTCGGATGCGGTGGCCAAAGCGGCCATCGAGACCGGCGTTGCGACCCTGCCGTACCCGAAAAACTACCCGCTCAAAAGCGTGGATGACGTGTTCAACGGCTAACCCCGTCTAGCGTCACTCCAAAGCCCCGGCGCTGAAAAGCGTCGGGGCTTTTTGGTTTGTGCGCCTGTGAACCCCTGTTTACGCAGGTCGCCGAACCGAACTAGCAACTTCTTTTAAAGTTTCAGAATCCCCCTACAACGTGACTGCCGGTCTGTCCGTTAGTGTTCTTCCCTTATCAAGGGGGAATCCAGAATGTCAGCATTAGCCCGCCAGCACCGTTTCAGTTTGACGATCCCAAGCTGCCCGCATGAGCTTCGGGTGTTAGCGTTTAACGGTCATGAGGCGATCAGCAGACCTTATTGCTTCGAGCTTGAGCTGGTGAGCGAGCACCCGACACTGGACGTCGACCTCTTGATGCACCAAACCGCGTTTCTGGCGTTCGATGAGCATCTCAACGGTATTCACGGGCAGATTCTCAGCGTTAAACGCCATAGCGCCGGTGCCCGGCTGACCCGCTACGACCTGACCCTGGTGCCCAGCCTGGCCTACTTGGAGTACCGCACCAATCACCGGATTTTCCAGAACCTCTCTGTTCAGCAGATCATCGAACAGCTGTTGAGCGAGCACGGCATTCACAGCGATGCCTACACCTTTGCTGCCTTCTCACCTTCACGCCCTCGCGAGTACTGCGTGCAATACGGCGAGTCTGATTTGTACTTTATTCAGCGTTTGTGTTTTGAAGAGGGTTTTCACTATTACTTCAAGCATTCGCCTGACGGCCACCTCTTGGTGTTTGGCGATAAGCAACAGGTGTTTACCCCGCTAAAAGAGGTCACGCCTTTCGTCAAAAAGAACGGCATGGTGGCCGCAGGCCGGTCAATCAATCACTTCGCAGCGAGCGTGAGCAACTGCATCAAGCGCACCGTACAACGTGATTACGACTTCCTGACAGCCAGCCGCACACTTGAGGCTGACAGCAGTGGCCCACTCAATGGGCCTCCCTTTGAAAGCTACACCTACCCCGGTGGTTTCAAAGACAAGGCCCGCGGCCAGCATCTATGCCAGATCGCCCTTGAGCAGCACCAAACCGGTTATTACCAGGCCCGTGGCAGCAGCGATCAGGCGATCTTGAGCAGTGGGCACTTTTTACAGATGAGTGAACACCTGCGAGCGGACTGGAACTGCCGCTGGCTGCTGACTCGCGTTCATCACGAGGGTAAGCAACCGCAGGTTCTGGAAGAGTCGGGCCGGGTTTCCACGCCCAGCGAGCCGGGTGAGTGGACGCAGGGCTATCGCAATACCTTTGAGGCTATCCCCGCAGAGTTCACCTACCGGTCGCAGGATATTTACCCCAAACAGCGCATTGCAGGCAGCCAGTCCGCTCGCGTGACCGGGCCTGTGGGTGAAGACATTCACTGTGATGAGTTCGGCAGGGTTCGGGTGAAATTTCACTGGGACCGCAGCGGCATTGAAAACGAGCAAAGCAGTTGCTGGGTGCGCGTGTCGTCCAGTTGGGCAGGGGACTACTACGGGGTCGTGACGATCCCCCGAGTGGGCATGGAAGTACTGGTGAATTACATTGAAGGGGATCCAGATTTGCCGATTATTTCGGCGTGCCTGGCCAATAGCATCAACCCGGTCCCGCTTGACCTGCCCGCCGAACAAAGCCAAAGCGTCTTTCGCAGCCGCAGCACCCCCGGCGGCAGAGGCCACAACGAACTGCGCATCGAAGATCGCCAAGGGCAAGAGCTGATCTATGTGCACGCCCAGCGCGATATGAAGCAGCACATCAAGCACGACAGCCAGCTACACATCGAGGGTCAACACCAGGTCACAGTGGTCGGCGACAGCGTGACCGTGCTCCAGGCCGAGGAGCACCTCACGATCACCAGCGACCGCGCTGTGCACATCAAGGGCAGCGATCACCTGCACGTCGCGGGCAGCAGCCATACCCGTGTAGGCAACGTAATGACAGTCGAGGCCGGGCAGCACGTGCATATCGAGGCAGGCGCCCAGTTTGTCCTCGACGCCGGGGCCAACATCACATTGATGGCGGGCGGTCAGCATCTCGTCATCGGCCCCAGCGGTATTTTTAGCAGCAGCCCCATTCAGGAAGGCGGCAATCCAGTGCGGGGTGTCCCTGCCATGCCCTTGTTGCCGGGCCAATTCGCCCATGACTTGCCCCCGCAAGCCCTGCCGCTGCACATCGCCCCCTCGCAATTGTCCTTGATGACGGCATCACATGCCCTCGGTACCGACTTTTGCCCGTTATGCGAGGCCTGTCGAAACGGCCTGTGCGTGCCTGATGGAGTTGCGCAATGAAATTGCCATCACCCGTTCAATGGATAGAAGTACAGCGTAAGCGCGGTCATAAACTGTGCTTGATGTTGGACACGTTCGATCAGAAACCGGTGCTTAAGGCGCTCTTGAATGGCCGCGCCCATGACCGTTACAGCAGCCTCTACAGCCAGACACCTATCGCTGAACTGGCCAGCGTCGGGCCTTTTCTGATTATGCTCGACAGCGGCGACACCCAACCCATCACCGAGCTGTTAAACAGCCCTGAACGTCACTGGGGCTGGCTGGTGAGCATCGCCGCGCAGGATTTTCCCGCACTGGTACAGCATTGGCGCGAGCGCATTCTCGTGGGGCAGCGGCCCGATCAAGGGATCTATCGCTTTCACGACAACCGCGTACTGGGCAGGGCAGTGTCGTTTTTGTCGCCAGAAGAGCTGCCGGCGTATCTGGGGCCAGCCTTTAGCCTGTGTTACTGGCAAAGCGAACACTGGCTCAGCGCCGATAACCCGACCCCGGGGCAGCACCCTTTGCCTGAGCAAGCTCAATGGTTGCGAGTGCCTTTGCCGCCCGAGCAACGGGCGCGCCTACGGGAAACCAACGCCCATCGTTTTTTGCTGGCCCATCATCAAGTCGCCTACCTGCAACTGGCCGAGCACCGGGACCCTTTCGCCTGGCTACGCCAGCAACGGGAAACGGCCGAAGGGTGGGGATGGCACGCGCCCCACCAGCTGGAGTTGTTACTGGCCAGCAGCCTGAGCACCCCTGAATTCGAAATGCCCGTGCAATGGCATCCGCGCCCTCACGAAGAAGTCAGTGCGCACTTTAAGCGGGTGTCAAAAGAAGCGAAGTTATTACAAGGCAAGGGCGCAGCATGAAGCGCTGGATAGTGGCTTGTGCCGGGATAGCAGGTATTGGGGCGGCTGCGTATGGGTACTTTAAAGAACCCAACACCTTTACCTTCACCGTTGATATGCCGCCGGGGTTTAAATATAAGGCAGCGGTGTACTACGTGCCTGCGCCCGGCGAGACGTGCAAGGTGGCAACGAAGGATAATTTAGCCCCCGTTTTTAATTATTGGTGGCGCGAAGATTATAACCCTGACTCGGTCATAGAAATTCGCAGGACTCGCAAAGGGTGTCCGTTGGTTGTTTACAATATTAAGTTAGATATATTTGCGGCTTATGGAAAGGAGAGAGGGGATTTTGGTTCTACAACTGCTCAGGTAGTGATTAAAGAAGGGCTGGATCAGATAGATATAGAAAGTTTCAGTGATGCCGGAGAAAGTACTTTTTTTGGGGAGTGCTCATGGAGTTTTAGAACTTATGGGGTAAAACGAGTTATTGCGAAATCGCTCGAATGCAAGGATGTCAATGTCGGGCGCCCTGCAACGCGTGGTAGGCCGGTGGCTGGGTATTTACCAGCTAAATTACCGGGAAAGACGGTGCGGTTAAAACTCAAATTGTCCAATAAAGAGCGTCCCTCTATGGGTGATACATGGGTTGAGTTTCCTAATGGTTGGAAGCGTTGCATGGGAAAAGGGTTTGAGGATCAATACGCATTTTGTCGTGGTAACACACAGGATTTTAGTCATTTTATAATGGCTGACGGCAAACAGTGCACTATCTATCCGGGTTGTACGGAGTGAGTGCCGTGACCAAGTATAAGTTTATCGCGCTTAGCGTTTTGGTTATTATGATTGGGCTTTTCAGTGCTTATTGGTATTTCAAGGAGCCCAACACCTTTACCTTCACGGTCGATATGCCGCCGGGGTTTAAATATTCGGCAGCGGTGTATTACGTGCCTGCGCCGGGTGAGACGTGCGAGGTGGCAACGAAGGATAATTTAGCGCCGACATTCAACTACCGGTGGTGGAAGTCTTATGAGCCAGACGCGGTTATAGAGATTCGTCGAACCCGTAAAGGCTGCCCTCTAGTGGTATATAACATCAGGTTGGATATCTATGCGGTGTACGGCAATACATGGCGAGATTTTGGTACGACTACCGCACAAGTCGTTATTAAGGAAGGCCTGGACGAAGTAGATATTGAGAAATTTGATAAGGCAGGGGAAAGTGTATTTTTTGGTGAGTGTTCATGGAGTTTTAGAACCTCCGGAAAAACACGGGTGCTCCGAAAATTGCTCGACTGTAAGGATGTCAATATCGGGCGCCCTGCAACGCGTGGCGGGCCGGTGGCGGGGTATTTACCTGATCAATTACCGGGAAAGACGGTGAGGTTAAAACTTGATCTGGCCAAAAAAGAGCGCCCCTATATGGGGGATACATGGGTTGAGTTTCCTAATGGTTGGAAGCGTTGCATGGGAAAAGGGTTTGAAGATCAATACGCATTTTGTCGTGGTAACACACAGGATTTTAGTCTCTTTATAATGGCTGACGGTAAACAGTGCACTATCTATCCGGGATGTACTGAGTGAGGCTATCTCTATGAGTATCGTTAATGCGGTAGGCATTGATTTGAAAGATAGAATGTTTTCATGCCCTGTTCAAAACGAGCAATCTACCTTTCAGTTGTTGGATGAGTTTGGTGCAGGCGATTCCTATGCGGGGTTGTCTTTTGAAGTTATAGATTGTGAAGGGTTCAAATACACTGGATTTTTGAGTGACACGGCAACGGGCACAGTAACCAACCATTTTGCCGGGCCTCTTGCATTGACGATGGGATCGCTCTATCAGGGTGTGGATGATATTTACGATTCGTTGATGAAGCGTGACCATTACCCGTTAAAAATAACTGCGCTCCAGGTCAGAGCAGAACAAACCCATTACGCCAATGAAGACGGCAGTCGCCCTCGGGAGTTGCCCCAATCACAGTTTTCAGACGCAGACTTTTGCCAAGTCGAAGTCCGCGACTTGGTCGAGCATGTGTCACATTTGCCGCCCGAGGTTGAGCGTCATTACCCGCCCAGTACGGGTGCCCGTCGGTTAATGGGGGAGCACGGCCTGCGAGGCGTCTGCATCGCGGGTAATCGGCACACGGTTCTTCAAGTTCGGCCACTGCGTGCGTTGCGCCCGATGCTTTCGACGGACCCGCAATTCTGTGCGCTGAACCTGTACCAGTTGGCATTGATGTCGACGCTGAGTTATTGCCCGTTTGGTCAGGTCCCGGACAAACATCCCATACGGGTACCGGTTGTCACTTTTGCCGAAGAGCCGAGTTCGGGCAACTGGTTTGCCGATTCGCTCGCCAAATTCAAGGAAATATGGAAAGTCGATGCTGGCCAAACTCAGGCCTATTACCCTCTTTATGAAGACGTGGCGTATTCCAAGCGTTTTGAAATCGTGCCTTTTGATCCTGCGCTATACCCCAAAAATAACCCACAATTAGGGCCCGATCAGGATAGTCCCATCAAAATCCATTTTCTCGATGATCGCGGCGATACCGTCGACACCGATACTCAAGCGTTTGCGACGCATAGCGATGAAATTATCTTGATCGTGATACGGGGCACCAGTGAGATGTGGCGTGATGGGCTTCGAGACCTTGATGCATTTCAAGTTCTCTTTGAGGAGGGAGTTGGAACGGTTCATCGTGGGTTTTATGAGGCAGCACAAGTTGCCAAGAAATTTGCAGTCAATTACCTCGATAAGTTCTATACGGGCCAAAAGCTGTTGATCTGCGGCCATAGCCTCGGCGGTGCCATCGCCCTGATTCTTTCTGAAATGCTGCGTCGCATGCCTGAACGCTACGACATTCTCCTCTACACCTACGGCGCCCCCCGCGCGGGCGATTCAACCTTTGTCGAAGCCGCCAAACCTCTCGTCCATCACCGTATGGTCAATCACAACGACCCGGTGCCCAGTGTGCCCGCGCCGTGGATGAAGTTTAAGCCTTCGGAATTTGATTACGGCGCCGCGATTCGCTTTATGAATGTGCCCGCGGAGTTCATTGCGTATGTCGCCAGCATGATCAATATGGACGCTGATCCGTACGCCCACCACGGGAGTGTGCAGCATTTCATGCGGGTGAATTTTGGCGGAAATGAGGTTTCCCACATTCTCTGGGTGCCCGGCTGCGACACATTGGCCGAGCACGCCGCCTGCTCAATGGCCCTTGATCAATATGAAGGGCTGCCTGTTCGCGATGGTTTGGGGCGCCAGTTGCTGGATGCGGGTGATCATTCGATGGTGAGCAGCTACGTGCCTAATTGCTGGGCCACGCTGCGCCGCTGGCAAGAAGCACAAGAGGGCGCCCGGCCACGGGTGACCAATCGTGAGGTGGAGTGGGTGAGGTTGATGCTGTCACGCGTCGAGGAGCAGCTTAAACAGCGGGTCGGCCATCTCAAAGAGGCCAATGACCCCTTTCCGCGGATCACCCGGGCCACCGTTCAAGCCATGACTCGAGAGCTGTCAAAAATACAAATGACCGCCAAGCGCCTGTCTTCGTTGACCTACAGCGTGGTCTCGGCTCAGGACGTCTATGGCACCCACGCGGCGCAGCCTGAGCGTCTGGCTGAAGCACTCAAGCGTTGGCTGGGCCACGCCGACAACACCCGCACGGTGCAACTGGCCATGGCCCCCTTGGGCATGTCGATGGCCGAGTTTGATATGTCCATGGGATTTGCCCGCAATACCGGGCCGTATTACGGCGATATTCTCGATATTTAAGTGGGGCAAGCCGCACGCGCTGTGTAGTGCGACTTGCCGCTCTGAGGGTCAAAAGAGGTCGATGGGTGCCCCGTCATCAGCGGGCAACGGGCTGCCCGGTGCAGGATTATTGCCCAGTTCGCTGCTGGTCGGCGGCGTGTCTTCGCTTTTGAACAGTTCAAAGTAGGCGCCCGGTGTACCCGGTGAGGCGATACGGCCGCTGGTTGGGTCGATGCGCAGGCTGAGGATGCCTTCAGGCTCCGCTTGGGTGTGCGCCGGTTTGTCTTTGAGGGCGCCCGCCATGTAGGTCATCCAGATCGGCAGGGCGACCGTGCCGCCATATTCGCGGCGGCCCAGGCTTTCAGGCTGGTCGAAACCGGTCCATACGGTGGTCACGTAGTCGGCGTTGTAGCCGGAGAACCAGGCGTCCTTGGACTCGTTGGTGGTACCGGTTTTGCCTGCCAGATCGGTGCGGCCAAGGGCCAGTGCGCGGCGACCGGTGCCCAGCTTGATCACGTCCTGCAGCATGCTGGTCAGGATGTACGTGGTGCGCCCGTCAACGATGCGTTCGGCCACAGCCTGGGTTTCGGTTGTCGGCAAGCCCGGTGCAGCGTTGATGGTGTCGATGGTCAGCGCTGCGGCTTCTGGCGGCACGTCTTTGTTGTCATTTTTCGGCACGCTGGGCGGGTTGGCGACAAACAGCGTCTCACCGTTGCGGCTTTCGATCTTGTCCACAAGGTACGGTGTGATTTTGTAACCGCCGTTGGCGAAGGTGCTCCAGCCGGTGGCGATTTCCATCGGCGTCAGGGTAGCCGTGCCCAGCGCCAGCGACAGGTTGCGCGGCAAGTCCTGTTTGTTGAAACCGAACTTGCTGATGTAGTCGATGGTGCGGTCGACGCCCAGGCTTTGCAGCAAGCGAATCGAGACCAGGTTGCGCGACTTGTACAACGCTTCGCGCACACGGATGGGGCCCAGGAAGGTGTTGGTGTCGTTCTTCGGGCGCCAGACCTTGTCGAGGTATTCGTCGACAAACACGATGGGGGCGTCGTTGACCAGCGTGGCGGCGGTGTAGCCGTTGTCCAGCGCTGCGCTGTAGATAAACGGTTTGAAACTTGAGCCGGGTTGGCGCTTGGCCTGCATCGCCCGGTTGTAGTTGCTTTGCTCAAACGCGAAGCCACCGACCAGCGCGCGAATGGCACCGTTGTCCGGATCAAGCGAAACCAGCGCGCCTTGAACGTTCGGCACTTGGCTGAATTTCAGGCTGCCATCGGCTTGAGGCTGCACGCGAATCAGGTCGCCCACTTGTGCCACATCGGAAGGCTGCTTGGGCATCGGGCCCATGCTGTTGGTGTTGAGGAACTTGCGCGCCCATTTCATGGTGTTCCAGGCCACACGGCCTTCGCCGTTGCGGGTCAACACGTGCAGGCCGTCTTTGTCGACCTGGGTCACGATGGCCGGTTCCAGACCGCTGATGGGGCGCTGCTTGGCGAGTTCTTGAGTCCACACGGCCAGGGTCTTGCCCGGCAAACGGGATTCAGGGCCGCGGTAGCCATGACGCTGGTCGTAAGTGATCAGCCCTTCGTGAACCGAGGTGTTGGCCAGCTCTTGCAGGTTGCTCGGCACGGTGGTGGTCACACGGTAGCCTTCGGTGTAAGCCTCGCTGCCATAGCGGCCGACCATCTCTGCACGGGCCATTTCGGCGATGTACGGCGCGCTGACTTCCGGAGTCGGCACGTGATAGCTGGCGTCGACCGGCTCAGCGATGGCCGCTTCGTAGCTGGCCTGATCGATTTTGCCCAGTTTGTACATGCGACCCAGAATCCAGTCGCGGCGCTCTTTGCTGCGCACCGGGTTGGCCAGTGGGTTAAAGCGCGACGGTGCTTTGGGCAGGCCGGCAATCATGGCCATCTGCGCCAGGCTGAGGTCGCGGATCGACTTGCCGTAGTAAACCTGTGCGGCCGCTTCGATGCCGTAAGCCCGGTTGCCCAGGTAAATCTTGTTCACGTACAGCTCAAGGATTTCGTCCTTGGTCAGCTCGCGTTCAATTTCCAGCGCCAACAGAATTTCATTGGTTTTGCGGGAAAAGCTCCGCTCACTCGATAGGAAATAGTTCTTCGCCACCTGCATGGTGATGGTGCTGCCCCCTGATTGAATGTGTCCGCTTTTTACCAGCTGGGTAGCGGCACGCATCAGGCTGCTGGGGTCGACCCCGTAATGATTGGCGAAGTTGTCATCTTCTGCCGAAAGCAGGGCATTGATGAAATTGGGCGGAATGTCGGCGAACTTGATCGGAGAACGGCGCATTTCGCCAAACTCTGCGATCAATTTTCCGTCGCTGGTGAAGACCCGCAAAGGAATCTGCAACTGGATGCTTCTCAACGACTCTACGGACGGCAAGCCAGGACTAAGATAGAGAAACGCGCCGCTCAACACGAGCAACAGCCCGCAGAACACAGCAACGAAAGACCACCCGAAAAACTTCAGCAGACGAATCAAGGCTTTTGGATTTCCAGATTAAGAAATGGGTTTGCACGTCAGGGCAGTGCGCAGGTGCGACGGGTCGACAATGCGGAAAAAAACGCCCGGCATTATAAGCATTTTTCGCTCATAGGCGTCATGGACCGCATGTCAGAACGGGTTTTGAACGGATCTCAATTTTTACCCTCCGTAAGTCACGGAATGCATTAGGGAAAATAAAAGTGCCAGGATTTTTGACCACCCGCCGACACCGTTGTGTCGGCATTGATATCAGTGCCCACGCTGTCACGATTGTCGAATTGGGCCGTACGAACACCGGGTTCACGCTTCACGGCTATGCCATTGAACCCTTGCCCACACAGCCCGCAGATGATCAGACCCGCACTCATCCAAAAAGTGTCGCTCAGGTGCTGCTTCGGGTATTGGGCGAGCAGGCCATGCTCGCCCGCGATGCCGTGGTGGCGGTGGCCGACGGCCAACTGATCTGTAAAAACCTTGAGCTGGACGCAGGCCTTGCAGGTACCGACCTGGAGCTGCACGTTCGCCTCGAAGCCGAGCAGCATGTGCCTTATGCGCTGGAGAGCGCTGCGCTGGATTTCGAAGTTCAAGGCCGTTCCCCCTTGAACCCGCAACTGATGAGCGTCCTGCTGGTGGCGTGCCGCATGGAGACATTGGACTGGTATCAGGCCGTGTTGAGCCATGCGGGGCTCAAGGCCAAGGTTATTGAGGTGCAGTCCCATGCTCAGGTGCGAGGAATTGACGCAATGGCGTCTTCGTCAGGTGCCGTGGCTTTGGTCGATTTCGCCACGCCTACCTCGCGATTAAGCATTTTGCACCAAGGCAGGGTGATGGATGCTTGCGAGCTGCTCTTCGGCGAGGGTGTACAGGATCTGGACACCTTCAAAACCACAGCCGTGCAGCACATCAGGCGCGGCCTTGAGCAGTTAGCGGCCAGCCCCAGGGCAGAGTCAGTCATTTTGGCGGGCCCGGCCGCGGCACAGGCGGGTTTGAGTGAGTGGCTGCAAGCGCAACTCGGTCTGCCGACTCAGTTGGCCAATCCGTTTGTGCACATGGACATTAGCCCGTCAGTTGCCCCCCAGGCCTTGTGCAGTCATGCCCCAATGTTGTTGACTGCCTGCGGCCTGGCCTTGAGGGGGTTTGATTAATGGCGAGAATCAACTTGTTGCCTTGGCGGGCAATGTTGCGCGAACAGCGTTACCGGCGTTTTTTGATGGTGCTGCTGGCGCTGACAGTGCTCGTGGTGGCAGGGCTGTATGCGCTTGACCAGTTCATCGACCGTGCCGTTGAGCGGCAATTGATGCGCAACGACTTGATCCGAAGTGCCACCGTGCAGCTGGATGGGCGAGCCGAGCAAATCGACCAGCTAAAAGTGCGCCGTGAGCAATTGCTGGAACGCATGCAAACGATCGAGACGCTTCAGGGCAGCCGCTCCGACAACGGCATCATTCTGGAGCAGTTGGCCCGCAGCTTGCCGCAAGGCGTGTATTTCACTGACGTAAAAATGAGCGATAGCATCATCGTGATCACCGGGACTGCCCAGTCCCCGAGTCTTGTGGCCGAGCTGATGCGCAATCTGGATGCCTCCCATTGGCTCGAAGCGCCCGTGCTCATAGATGTAAAAGCAGAGGCTGCGCCGGCTGGTGCGCAGGAGCGCTGGTTTCAGATGACCGTCGGTCAGACCCACCATCCTGTTCGTGCGGGCGGGCAACTTTAATGATGGCGCACTGGCTGGATAGTCTGCGCAGTGTTGAGTTACAGGATCTTGGGTTGAGGCAGGCGGGGGCTTGGTCGCCAAGGCATCAGGCGCTGGTGGCAATGGCCTGGGTGAGCGTGTTGTTGGGGCTGGGGTATTGGCTGGTGCTTCAGGGGTCGATGACCCGGCTTGAAGGACAGCGTGGGGCTGAAGTGGCCATGAAAACTGAGTTTGAGGCCAAGGCGAGGGCGTTGCCGGCCCTCGCGTCTTACACGCTGCACGTGCAGGCATTGGAAGAAGCCTATCAAGCGTTCATGACCCTCATGCCCCATCAAGCAGAAGTCCCCGGGCTGCTGGATGACATTTCCCGTATGGGGCTGGCCAGTGGCCTGCAGATCGAGCAGATGCAATGGTCTGCGCCGGTGACGCACGGGCTTTACATCGAGCAGCCGTTGCAACTGTCTCTGGTTGGGCATTATCACGAGGTTGGCCTGTTCCTGAGCAGCCTTTCGAGCCTGCCGCGCCTTGTCACCTCACATGATTTCACGTTGGTGCCTCTAAATACTTCGGGCGATGGTCGGCTGCGCATGAGCTTGCTGGCCAAGACCTACCACACCCCCACCTCAGGTCTTGCACCATGATCCGGGTATCTCGGCTGTGTATGGCGGGCTTGTGCGCCTGCCTGGCCGGGTGCGATGACCCACAGCGCACGGCGCAATTACAGGCCTTTTTGCAGGCGACACAACATCACGAAGGGCCTGCCATTGCTTCGGTTCCACCGCTCGTGCGCCCGCCGGTGTTCGTTTATGACGCGGCGAACCTGCGCAGTCCGTTTCAGCAGGTGCGTGAGGGCGCTGTTGGGAGTTGGCAAACAAGCCTGGTCGAGGATGGGGTGGACAACAGCCGTGTCAGGTCATTTCTGGAGGGCTTTGACCTCGAACAGTTTGAGCTGGTCGGCACGCTGTCCAATGACAGGGAAAGCAATGCTCTGCTGCGCGCCAATGGGGTTGTACACCGTTTGAAGGTGGGCGATTACGTGGGGCGCAATAACGGGCAGATTGCCTGGATCGACAAAGCACACGTTGAAGTGTTTGAAGTGATTTCGGATGGTCAGGGCGGTTGGCTGGAAAGGTCCCTGACCCTCCCTCTAAAACAGCAGTCTTAACGGAAATACACCATGAAAAGGATTTTCCCGGTCTGTGGACTGGCGCTATGGAGTGCGCTGAATTCACAGCAGTTACTGGCGCTTGCGCCATCCAGTCCTCTTTTGCCTCCCTCCATTGAAGCCGCGAAGCCCTTGTACGCAGGGGAACCCATTTCGCTTAACTTTCAGGACATTGAGGTGCGCACGGTGCTTCAGTTGCTGGCCGACTTCACCGAATTCAATCTGATTGTCAGCGACACCGTGCAAGGCAACATGACACTCAATCTGAAGGACGTGCCGTGGGATCAGGCGCTGGAGGTGGTGCTTAAAAGCAAGGATTTGGGCAAGCGCATGGAGGGCAATGTGTTGCTGGTTGCACCCTTGGACGAAATTGCCGCCCGCGATCGGCAGGCGCATGAGGTGCAGTATCAACTGGCCGACCTGGCGCCGTTACGAAGAGAGTTGGTGCAGGTCAACCATGCGAAGGCGGGCGACATCGCCAAATTGTTTCAGTCTGTCACCGGCAACTCGACCGGTGCCGAAGGCCGCGGTTCGATCACGGTGGATGAACGCACCAATCACATCATCGCACTGCAGTCGGCCGAGCAACTGGAGGAGCTACGTCGCATCGTGGCGCAACTGGATGTGCCGATGCGGCAGGTGATGATTGAGGCCCGTATTGTTGAGGCGGGCGTGGACTTTGAGCGCAACCTCGGCGTGCGCTGGGGAGGTGCAGTGAACAAAGGCGGTAAATGGAGCGCTGGCGGCATTGGCGCGCCGCCTGCCGCCACCGGGGAGGGTGGCGAGGTGAGCGCTCCGTTTGTCGACATGGGCGTCAAGGGCCACGCCTCGGGGTTGGGGATCGCCTTTATCACCAACAATGTATTGCTGGATCTTGAGCTGAGCGCCATGGAGAAAACCGGCAATGGCGAAATCATCTCTCAACCCAAGGTTGTCACCTCGGACAAGGAAACAGCCAAAATCCTCAAGGGCACTGAAATCCCGTACCAAGAGACCAGTGGCAGCGGCGCCACTTCGGTCTCGTTCAAGGAGGCCTCGTTGTCGTTGCAGGTCACGCCACAAATCACTCCGGACAACAGCGTCATCATGGAAGTCATCGTCACCAAGGACGAACCCGACTACCTCAACATGATCAACGATGTGCCGCCGATCAAAAAAAATGAGGTCAAGGCGAAGGTGTTGGTTAAAGATGGCGAAACCATTGTGATTGGGGGTGTTTTCTCAAATTCTCAAAGCAAAGTGGTAGATAAAGTGCCATTTTTGGGCGATGTGCCGTATGTTGGCCGGCTTTTCCGAAAAGATGCTGTGCTCGAAAAAAAATCCGAACTGCTGGTGTTCCTGACTCCGCGTATCATGAACAACCAGGCGATTGCTGTGAGCCATTGATTCTGTGCGAAATTTAATCCTTGTTGGGCCAATGGGGGCTGGAAAAAGCACCATCGGACGTTTACTCGCTAAAGAGTTGCACCTGCCATTCAAAGATTCCGATAAGGAAATTGAAGTGCGCACCGGTGCCAATATCCCGTGGATCTTTGATAAAGAAGGCGAACCGGGATTTCGCGAGCGTGAAACGGCAATGATTGCCGAACTGTGCAACGCGGATGGCGTGGTGCTTGCTACCGGAGGGGGCGCGGTCATGCGCCCGGAAAACCGGCTGGCGCTTCGTGCAGGCGGGCGGGTGGTGTATTTGCATGCGTCTATCGAGCAGCAAGTGGCCCGAACCGCGCGTGACCGTAACAGGCCGTTACTGCGCAACGCCAACCCCGAGAAAATCCTGCGCGACTTGCTGGCCATTCGTGATCCGCTCTATCGGGAAATCGCCGACATCATCGTCGAAACCGATGAGCGGCCGCCGCGCATGGTGGTGCTGGATATTCTCGAACGTCTGGCGCAACTGGCGCCGCGTTAACTCAGTCGCGGCTTCGCTCTACAAGCCATTAAAGTGCGATACGAAATGCGCTATTCTCGGCGCCGCCCCTGCCTGTTCGCAGGGTGCCATCATTTGATAATTGCGAAACAGGGCGCCGGGCTCTGTTTCAACGCGGGGATTCATGCAGACACTGACGGTTGATCTAGGCGAGCGCAGCTACCCGATTCATATTGGCGAAGGTTTGTTGGATCAGCCGCAGTTGCTGGCCCCGCACATTGTCGGTCGCCAGGTGGCCATTGTGACCAATGAAACGGTTGCGCCTCTTTACCTTGAGCGTCTGACCCGAAGCCTGGCCTCGTATTCAGTCGTCCCGATCATCTTGCCCGACGGCGAAGCCTTCAAGAATTGGGAAACCCTGCAACTGATTTTCGATGGTCTGCTAACGGCACGTCACGATCGACGCACCACAGTGATAGCTCTGGGCGGCGGTGTGGTGGGTGACATGGCCGGTTTTGCTGCCGCTTGCTACCAGCGCGGTGTCAACTTTATTCAGGTGCCGACCACGCTGCTATCGCAAGTCGATTCGTCAGTGGGCGGCAAAACCGGCATCAATCATCCGTTGGGTAAAAACATGGTGGGTGCTTTCTATCAGCCCCAACTCGTGATGATCGATACCCAGACGCTGAACACGCTAGCGCCTCGTGAACTGTCCGCAGGCCTGGCTGAAGTCATCAAGTATGGGCTGATTTGCGACGCACCGTTCCTGACCTGGCTTGAAGACAACATGGACGCGCTGCGAGGGCTTGATCAGGTTGCGCTGACGGCTGCCATTCATCGTTCCTGCGCGGCCAAGGCCGAAGTCGTCGGCGCTGATGAGCGTGAGTCTGGCGTGCGCGCTACGCTTAACTTGGGCCACACCTTTGGTCATGCCATTGAAACCCACATGGGCTATGGCGTGTGGTTGCATGGCGAAGCCGTCGCTGCGGGCACGGTCATGGCGCTTGAAATGTCTTGCCGTCTGGGCTGGATAAGCGCACAAGAGCGTGATCGGGGCATTCGGTTGTTCCAGCGTGCCGGGTTGCCGGTCGTGCCGCCTGCCGAAATGAGCGTAGGCGACTTTATGCAGCACATGGCAGTAGATAAAAAAGTGATCGACGGTCGTATGCGACTGGTTCTGCTGCGGCACATGGGCGAAGCCATTGTGACTGACGATTATCCACAAGAAGTTCTACAGGCCACGCTGGGTGCGGATTACCGCGCGCTGGCTCAGCTTAAAGGTTAATAAAATCCCGATGACAAGTTTGCATGCCGACGAGGCGTTTCTCGGACACTTCCAGCTCAACCACGACCCTTTTGCGCCACGGGTGCCGGGTTTCAAGTTTTTTCCTGCCCAGCGCAAGCCCGTGCTGGGTCAACTGCATCACCTCGCCCGCTACAGCCAGTTGCTGTTGGTGGTGACCGGGCCAGAAGGCAGCGGCAAGACCTTGCTGCGTCAGGCGCTGGTGGCCAGCACCAATAAACAGTCTGTGCAAAGTGTTGTCGTCTCGGCGCGGGGCGGGATGGATGCCGCGGGTATCTTGCGTCAGGTCGCGCAAACTCTGAACGCCGCCAGCGCCGATGTCGCGTCGATTCTGGCCCAAGTGGTGCAGTTGGCGCTGACCGGGCAGGAAGTCTACCTGCTGGTCGATGACGCCGAGCAGCTTGAGGAGTCCGCTCTGGAAGCCTTGCTGGCGCTGGCCGCCGGTGCGCCGGAAGGCCGTCCGCATGTGTTCCTGTTTGGCGAGCCGTCGATGATTGACGGGCTTGAGCACCTGAGCGCGGAGGAAGAGCGCTTCCATGTGATCGAGTTGCAGCCTTACACCGAGGAAGAAACCCGCGAATATCTGGCCCAGCGCCTTGAAGGAGCGGGTCGCGGAATCGAACTCTTTAGCGCCCAGCAGATCTCAGATATACACGAGAGCTCCGAGGGTTGGCCTGGCATCATCAATCAGGTCGCCCGCGATGCAATGATCGAAGCCATGATAGCGAGCCGCTCAGCGGTCAAGCGTCCAAGTATGGGGTTCAACATGCCTAAGAAACACGTATTGGCCATTGGTGCCGTGGTGGTAGTGGCTGTGGCCGCTGCCATCCTGATTCCAGGTCGCAGCAAAACGCCGACCGCGCCAGCCACTGAGCAGACGCAGCTGGGCCAGGCGACGCCGAAAGACGGCGCCAACCCGTCGATAGATTTCGCCGGCAAATCGCAGCCTATGCCCTTGCCGCTGGTGGGGCAGTCACAACCTGTCGTGCGCGGCCCGCTGGCTGAGGAAGCAGGTGGCATCGCTGAAGGCGATGACGGCGGTGTGCCTGCCGTAGACGGCGGCGTGGCTCAGCCACCGACGGTGACCACTACTGCGCCACCTGTGGGTGTACCTGCGGGGCCGACAGCGGCACCAGCGCCTGCGCCAGCCCCAACGGTTGCTACCGCTAAACCAGCGCCTGCTCCGGTTGCCAAGCCGGCGCCTGCGGCAAAGCCTGTGGTCAAACCGGCCGAGAAGCCAGTGACATTGGCCAAAGCCGCTCCTGGCGGTAGCTGGTACAGCAGCCAGCCTGCCGGTAATTACGTGGTGCAGATTGTCGGCACCAGCTCCGAAGCCTCTGCGCAAAGTGTTGCGAAAGAGCTGGGTGGCGAAGCCCGTTATTTCAAAAAATCCCTCAACGGCAAACCCCTGTTCGTCGTGACTTACGGCAATTATCCGAGCCATGCCGCAGCAACTGCGGCCATCAAGAACTTGCCAGCGAAGATCCAGACTGGTAAACCTTGGCCTCGCACTGTCGCCAGCGTCCAAAAAGAGCTGGCAACCGCTCGCTGATGATCCGGCGGCCTTACCCAGGCCGCCGTTCTACTCCATCAAACATCCCTCAAGTGCATGCAGCGCTTATCAGCTGTGTGCGTTGTGGTGTCTGCGCCGCGCAGCAGTCAACATCAAAAATGTTTTGACTAGCACGAATAATCGCTTTAAACCTTTCATAAATGCGACACGAATTTACGGCTAAGCGCCGCTTAATTTGTGGGTCTTTACGACGGTGTGTAGAATGACCACCCTTTTGCCCCTGCCAAGCTGGCGTACGTTCAGCGCGGGGAGCAAGTGGTTGAATTAAAAGAAATTTGCCCTTTTATGGGGCAGCCTGGTGAGAAAGTGTCTATGAAAGCAGGTCTGTACCACCCCGATGAATTCAAGGATAACTGTGGTTTCGGCCTGATTGCCCACATGCAGGGCGAACCCAGTCATACCCTTCTGCAAACCGCCATTGAGGCCCTGACCTGCATGACCCACCGCGGTGGGATTAACGCAGACGGCAAGACCGGTGACGGTTGCGGTCTGCTGATTCAAAAGCCCGATCTGTTCTTGCGTGCAGTCGCCCAAGACCACTTCGGCATCGATTTGCCCAAGCAGTATGCCGTGGGCATGGTGTTCTTTAATCAGGACCCGATCAAAGCCGAAGCGGCGCGCGCCAACATGAACCGCGAGATTCTCGCGGCCGGCCTGCAATTGGTGGGCTGGCGCAAAGTGCCGATTGATACCAGCGTGCTGGGTCGCCTGGCGCTGGAGCGTCTGCCCCAAATCGAACAAGTATTCATTGGTGGGGACAGCCTGAGCGATCAGGACATGGCCATCAAACTGTTCAGCGCCCGTCGCCGTTCTTCGGTGGCCAACGCGGCTGACAGCGATCACTACATCTGCAGTTTTTCCCACAAAACCATTATTTATAAAGGCCTGATGATGCCGGCGGACCTTACCGCCTTCTATCCAGACCTGAGCGATGAACGCCTGCAAACCGCAATCTGCGTGTTCCACCAGCGTTTCTCCACCAACACCTTGCCGAAATGGCCACTGGCTCAGCCATTCCGCTTTCTCGCCCACAACGGCGAAATCAATACCATTACCGGCAACCGCAACTGGGCGCTGGCCCGTCGTACCAAGTTCGCCAATGATTTGATCGGCGACCTCGACGAGCTCGGCCCATTGGTCAACCGCGTGGGGTCTGACTCCTCCAGCATGGACAACATGCTCGAGTTGATGGTCACCGGCGGCATCGACCTGTTCCGTGGCGTGCGCATGTTGATTCCACCGGCGTGGCAGAACGTTGAGACCATGGACCCCGACCTGCGGGCGTTCTATGAGTACAACTCGATGCACATGGAGCCGTGGGACGGCCCTGCGGGCGTGGTCATGACCGACGGCCGCTACGCCGTCTGCCTGCTCGACCGCAATGGCCTGCGCCCGGCGCGCTGGGTCACAACCACCAATGGCTACATCACCATCGCCTCGGAAATCGGCGTGTGGGACTACAAGCCTGAAGACGTAATCGCCAAAGGCCGTGTCGGCCCGGGTCAGATCCTTTCAGTCGATACCGAAACCGGCCAGGTGCTGGATACCGACGCCATCGACAACCGCTTGAAGTCGCGTCATCCCTACAAGCAATGGCTGCGCAAGAATGCCCTGCGCATCCAGGCCACCATTGATGACCACGACCACGGTTCGGCGTTTTATGACGTTGACCAGCTCAAGCAATACATGAAGATGTACCAGGTCACGTTTGAAGAGCGCGACCAGGTGCTGCGCCCCCTGGGTGAGCAAGGCTACGAAGCGGTCGGCTCCATGGGTGATGACACGCCGATGGCGGTGCTGTCCCAGCGTGTGCGCACGCCTTATGACTACTTCCGTCAGCAATTCGCGCAGGTCACCAACCCGCCGATTGACCCGCTGCGTGAAGCCATCGTCATGTCGCTGGAAATCTGCCTCGGTGCCGAGCGCAATATTTTCCAGGAATCGCCTGAGCATGCCTCGCGTGTGATCCTCAGCTCGCCGGTCATCTCGCCCGCCAAATGGCGTACGTTGATGAACCTCGACCTGCCGGGTTTCGAGCGTCAGATCATCGACCTCAACTACGACGAGAGCCTTGGTCTTGAAGCGGCTGTGCGCAACATTGCCGATCAGGCTGAAGAAGCGGCTCGCGCCGGGCGTACGCAAATCGTCCTGAGCGATCGTCATATCGCGCCGGGCAAGCTGCCGGTTCACGCCTCGTTGGCGGTAGGTGCAGTTCACCACCGTTTGACTGAAAAAGGCCTGCGCTGCGACAGCAACATCCTGGTCGAAACCGCTACCTGCCGTGACCCGCACCACTTTGCCGTGTTAATCGGTTTCGGCGCTTCGGCGATCTATCCGTTCTTGGCGTACGAAGTGCTGGGCGACTTGATCCGCACCGGCGAAGTGCTGGGCGACCTCTATGAAGTGTTCAAGAACTACCGCAAAGGCATCACCAAAGGCCTGCTGAAAATCCTGTCGAAGATGGGCATTTCGACCATTGCTTCGTACCGGGGTGCGCAGCTGTTCGAGGCCATTGGCCTGTCCGAGGAAATTTGCGACCTGAGCTTCCGCGGCGTACCGAGCCGCCTGAAGGGCGCGCGTTTCGTCGACCTTGAAGCCGAACAAAAACTGCTGGCTGCCGAGGCCTGGAGCGCGCGCAAGCCGATCCAGCAAGGCGGTCTGCTCAAGTATGTGCACGGCGGCGAGTACCACGCCTACAACCCGGACGTGGTCGCCACCCTGCAAGCCGCTGTCCAACAGGGCGACTACAGCAAGTTCAAGGAATACACCGCACTGGTCGACAAACGCCCGGTCTCGATGATCCGCGACCTGTTGCAGGTCAAAACCCTCGAGACGCCACTGGCCATCGAAGAGATCGAACCGCTGGAATTGATCCTCAAGCGTTTCGACTCCGCAGGCATCTCGTTGGGCGCCTTGTCGCCCGAGGCCCACGAAGCGCTGGCAGAAGCCATGAACCGCTTGGGCGCACGCTCAAACTCCGGCGAAGGCGGCGAAGACCCGGCGCGCTACGGCACCATCAAAAGCTCGAAAATCAAACAGGTGGCCACAGGCCGTTTCGGTGTGACGCCGGAATACCTGGTCAACGCCGAAGTGCTGCAAATCAAGGTCGCTCAAGGTGCCAAGCCGGGCGAGGGCGGGCAACTGCCGGGCGGTAAGGTCAACGGCCTGATTGCCAAACTGCGCTACGCCGTTCCGGGCGTGACCCTGATTTCGCCACCGCCACACCACGACATCTATTCCATCGAAGACTTGTCGCAGCTGATTTTTGACTTGAAACAAGTCAACCCCAAAGCCTTGGTGTCGGTGAAGCTGGTGGCTGAAGCCGGCGTAGGCACGATCGCCGCAGGCGTGGCCAAGGCCTATGCCGACTTGATTACCATCTCCGGCTACGACGGCGGCACGGGCGCTTCGCCGTTGACCTCCATCAAGTACGCGGGCGCACCGTGGGAACTGGGTCTGGCTGAAACCCACCAGACGCTGCGTGGTAACGACCTGCGTGGCAAAGTGCGGGTACAGACGGACGGCGGTTTGAAAACCGGCCTGGACGTGATCAAAGCGGCGATTCTAGGCGCTGAAAGCTTCGGCTTCGGCACCGCCCCGATGATCGCCCTGGGCTGCAAATACCTGCGTATTTGCCACCTCAACAACTGCGCCACTGGTGTGGCCACGCAGAATGAATCGCTGCGTAAAAACCACTACATCGGCACCGTCGACATGGTGGTCAACTTCTTCACCTACGTGGCTGAAGAAACCCGTGAGTGGCTGGCCAAGCTGGGCGTTCGCAGCCTTGAAGAGTTGATTGGCCGTACCGATTTGCTCGACATTCTGCCCGGCGAAACCGCCAAGCAGCAGCACCTCGACCTGACGCCGCTGCTGGGCAGCGATAATGTGCCGGCTGACAAGCCACAGTTCTGCGAAGTGGATCGCAACCCGCCCTTCGACAAAGGCCTGCTGGCCGAGAAAATGGTCGACATGGCCACGGCTGCCATCAATGACATGAGCGGTGCAGAGTTCGAACTCGACATCTGCAACTGCGACCGTTCCATTGGTGCCCGAATTTCGGGTGAGATCGCCCGCGCTTACGGCAATCAGGGCATGGCCAAAGCGCCCATCACCTTCCGCTTCAAAGGCACTGCCGGTCAGAGCTTTGGTGTGTGGAACGCGGGCGGTTTGAACATGTACCTGCAAGGCGATGCCAACGACTACGTCGGCAAGGGCATGACTGGCGGCAAGCTGGTGATCGTTCCGCCTACCGGCAGCGTGTACAAGACTCAAGACAGCGCAATTATCGGCAACACCTGCCTGTACGGCGCTACCGGCGGCAAGTTGTTTGCAGCGGGCACGGCGGGCGAGCGCTTCGCGGTGCGTAACTCCGGTGCCCACACCGTGGTTGAAGGCACGGGTGATCACTGCTGCGAATACATGACGGGCGGTTTCGTCTGTGTACTGGGCAAAACCGGTTACAACTTCGGCTCGGGCATGACCGGCGGTTTCGCCTATGTGCTTGATCAGGACAACACCTTCGTCGACCGGGTTAACCACGAGTTGGTGGAAATCCAGCGCATCAGCGGCGAAGCGATGGAGGCGTACCGCAACCATCTGCAGCACGTGCTGGACGAATACGTGGAGGAGACTGACAGCGAGTGGGGTCGCAACCTCTCGGAAAACCTCGATGATTACCTGCGTCGTTTCTGGATGGTCAAGCCCAAGGCTGCCAGCTTGAAATCGTTGCTTTCCAGCATCCGTGCCAACCCGCAGTGATGACGCAGCTGCAAGCAGCAAGCAGCAAGCTCGAAGCAGTCTGGGGTGTTCCGGTAAACGTGTTCTTGCAGCTATGAGCTTGAAGCTTGTAGCTGTCGTAAAGAGGTTTTGAAGATGGCTGAACGTCTTAGTAACGACTTCCAATTCATCGATGTCGGGCGCAAAGATCCGAAGAAGAAACTGTTACGTCAACGCAAAAAAGAGTTCGTGGAAATCTACGAACCCTTCAAACCCCAGCAATCGGCTGAGCAAGCTCATCGCTGCCTGGGTTGCGGTAACCCGTACTGTGAATGGAAATGCCCGGTGCATAACTTCATTCCCAACTGGCTCAAGCTGGTGGCCGAGGGCAACATCCTCGCCGCCGCCGAGCTGTCGCACCAGACCAACACCCTGCCTGAAGTGTGTGGGCGGGTGTGCCCGCAAGACCGTCTGTGCGAGGGTGCCTGCACCCTCAACGACGGCTTTGGTGCCGTCACTATCGGTTCAGTTGAGAAGTACATCACC
This sequence comes from Pseudomonas sp. 2024-210, assembly GCF_045062345.1. NCBI lineage: Bacteria > Pseudomonadati > Pseudomonadota > Gammaproteobacteria > Pseudomonadales > Pseudomonadaceae > Pseudomonas > Pseudomonas sp. 2024-210. The sequence continues at coordinate 224,183 of NZ_JBJGEJ010000002.1, forward strand.
GACACCGCATTCGCCATGGGCTGGCGCCCGGACATGTCCAAGGTGGTGCCGACCGGCAAACGCGTTGCCATTATTGGTGCCGGGCCTGCGGGTCTGGGCTGTGCCGATGTGCTGGTACGCGGCGGTGTGAAGCCGGTGGTGTTCGACAAGAACCCGGAAATCGGAGGGTTGCTGACCTTCGGTATTCCCGAGTTCAAGCTGGAAAAGACCGTACTGAGCCACCGTCGCGAAGTCTTCACCGGTATGGGTATCGAGTTCCGTCTCAATACCGAAATCGGTAAAGACATCAGCATGGAGCAGTTGCTGGAAGAGTACGACGCGGTCTTTATGGGCATGGGCACCTACACCTACATGAAAGGTGGTTTTGCCGGTGAAGACCTGCCCGGCGTGCACGATGCGCTGGATTTTCTGATCGCCAACGTCAACCGCAACCTGGGCTTTGAAAAGTCGCCGGAAGACTTCGTCGACATGAAAGGCAAAAAGATTGTGGTACTGGGCGGCGGCGACACGGCGATGGACTGCAACCGCACGTCGATTCGTCAGGGCGCTAAATCGGTGACCTGTGCCTATCGTCGTGACGAAGCCAACATGCCGGGTTCGCGCAAAGAGGTGAAGAACGCCAAGGAAGAAGGTGTGAAATTCCTCTACAACCGCCAGCCGATTGCCATTGTTGGGGAAGGCAAGGTTCAGGGTGTGAAGGTGGTTGAGACGCGTCTCGGCGAACCGGATGCCCGTGGCCGCCGCAGTCCTGAGCCGATTCCGGGATCTGAAGAAATCATTGCGGCGGATGCCGTGATTATTGCCTTTGGGTTTCGCCCAAGCCCGGCCTCGTGGTTTGACCAGTTCGAGATCCAGACCGACAGCCAGGGCCGCGTGATTGCGCCTGAGCAGTCGCAGTACAAGCACCAGACCAGTCACCCGAAGATTTTTGCGGGGGGTGACATGGTGCGCGGTTCTGACCTGGTGGTGACTGCGATCTTCGAGGGCCGTACGGCGGCAGAAGGGATCATGGATTACCTGGGCGTCTAGCGACGCCAGCGCCAAGTTGCAAGCTACAAGCGGCAAGTTAAAGCAAACGCGCTTCTAACTTGTAGCTTGCTGCTTGTAGCTTGTAGCTGTCTTTTGAGACCATGACCGCACTTTTTCTCCGGACGCTGACATGACTGATCTCAAGAATGACCGTTTCCTTCGCGCTTTGCTCAAGCAACCCGTTGATGTAACGCCTGTCTGGATGATGCGTCAGGCCGGTCGCTACTTGCCGGAATACCGCGCTAGCCGCGCTAAGGCTGGCGATTTCATGAGCCTGTGCAAAAACGCCGAATTCGCCTGCGAAGTCACGATGCAGCCTCTGGATCGCTTCCCACAGCTGGATGCGGCCATCTTGTTCTCCGACATCCTGACCATTCCCGATGCGATGGGCCAAGGCCTCTACTTCGAAACCGGCGAAGGCCCGCGTTTCAAAAAAGTGGTCAGCACCCTGGCTGACATCGAAGCATTGCCGATCCCTGACCCGCAAAAAGACCTCGGCTACGTGATGAACGCCGTCAGCACCATCCGCAAAGAGCTAAATGGCCGGGTGCCCTTGATTGGTTTCTCCGGCAGCCCGTGGACGCTGGCCACTTACATGGTTGAAGGCGGCTCGTCCAAAGACTTCCGTAAAACCAAGGCCATGCTCTACGACACGCCTCAGGCAATGCACCTGCTGCTCGACAAGCTTGCGCAGTCGGTGACCTCATACTTGAACGGTCAGATTCTGGCCGGCGCCCAAGCGGTGCAAATATTCGATACCTGGGGCGGCAATCTTTCCTCTGCGGCTTACCAGGAATTCTCCCTGGCCTACATGCGCAAAATCGTCAGCGGCCTGATCCGTGAGCATGAAGGGCGTAAAGTGCCGGTGATTCTATTCACCAAAAACGGCGGCCTGTGGCTAGAAAGCATTGCTGATGCCGGTGCCGATGCATTGGGCCTGGACTGGACCTGCGATTTGGGTGAAGCCCGTCGTCGTGTGGGCAACAAAGTTGCGCTCCAAGGCAACATGGACCCGACCGTTCTGTATGCCAACCCGGAGGCGATCCGCACCGAAGTTAAACGCATTTTGGCCAGCTACGGCAAGGGGTCAGGTCATGTGTTCAATTTGGGTCATGGCATTACCCCTGAAGTGAAACCCGAGCATGCAGGCGCCTTTATTAGTGCAGTGCATGAGTTCTCAGGGCAGTACCACCAAGAGTAAGTAATACCCTTTTTAAAAGCCCGGCAATGCCGGGCTTTTTTATGCGTGGCATAAAAGTTAACAAGGCATTGATTCGCGCACTAAGCGAATTTATAGAGTGGCAGAAAGGCGAGGTCGATAATTAAATGGTGTCAAATGTTTTCAGTGTTCTTGGTTTATGTTTAGGAATAAAGCTACTTTGATTTGAGAACTTTCCTACAGAAACATTATTTGAGAACTGTAGAATTCATCAGCGATTGAACCTTTATTTGTGCGTATTTTATTAGTTCGATGTAAGTATTTTCTGAAGGTGGCTGATATTTGTGACCAGGATTCGGGTTGTAAGTGTCTGTTGTCTTTGGAATGTGTAAGAGCTGTCTGCGCAGATGCGCTGAATGTTTTGAGACTGATTTAACTAGGTTGTTCTATAAAAAGTGCGGCCTGTGGCCGACTCAATAATTATCGCAGAGGTTTTATTTATGTCTATTGCACTTTCAAAGTCGCGTGCTTTGATGGGGTGTGCATCCTCATTGACGTTAATGGCAGCCATGTTCGCGTCGCAACAAGCGGCAGCACACGGTTACATGAGCGAGCCCCCTTCACGAGCGTATGCGTGCAGGACCAACCTTAATACCGACTGTGGTGCTGCAACTTACGAGCCGCAATCCGTTGGTGAAGGCCCTAAGGGTTTTCCCGCATTAGGGCCATCTGATGGTCATATCGCGAGCGGTGATCTTTCTCAGTTTTTCACAATTGATGCTCAGTCGGCCACGCGCTGGCACTTGACCGAAATAAAAGACCGCAATATCCAGTTCGGTTGGTATTACGAAGCTGCACACAAAACGACAAAGTGGGAATATTTTATTACCAAGGCGGGCTGGAATCCGAACTTGCCGCTTTCACGCGCCAGCTTTGACTTGACACCATTCTGTACCGTTGAGGCGGGAGGCGGGGTCCCGGTTGATGGCGCTGAAGGAACCGGGGGACCGGGCAAGGAAAAACATGCGTGCGTCATTCCTGCAGACCGTACTGGTCACCACATCATTTTGGGCGCATGGACCATTGATAATACGGCTGCAGCCTTCTACAACGTCGTTGACGTAAATATTCTCGCTGCGGCCCCTGATCCGGATGGCTGGACCAATGTGGGTGCTTTGGCGCCTAACCAGGCCCTCTTGCCTGGCGACTCGGTCAAGGCTCGTGCCTTTACTGGCAGCGCAGAAAGTGCTGAATACAGCTTCAGCGTCGGTATTGATTCGGCCGAAGAAGGTCAGCCTGCAAACTGGGCTTTCAAACTGGCTGAAGCGGTGAATGCTGCCAACAAACCGGTACGTGCTGGTGTGCGCGATGAGGACGGCAACATCGAGCCGATTAAAGGCACCAACACCTTCTATGCCAAAGCAGAAAGTGGTGTGACCAACTACCAGATACAGACCACGCTGGTTCCGGATCCGGAAGCCTACATGCATGTGCATGATGTGGCTGGCGAGTACGTACTGGACAAAGGCCAGGTCAATGTCGGCTTTACGCTGATGACCAATAAAAAAATCAACGTTGAAGCCACGGTTTACGACGCAGCTAACAAACAAGTAGGCGTGACAACACAAACCATCGACGCCACCACTGCTCCCGTTAGCGTGGCTGTACGCAGCGCGCCGGGTGCTCACTCCCTCAAGTTGATCGCCACCAGTGAAGATGGTCGTGAGAATTTCCAGGACCTTAAAGCACTCACTCTGACCGGTGAAGGCAGCAGTCATGAATTCGATGCCATCTACCCGGATGACATTGCCAACTACAAGGTAGGCACCGCGGTCTTGCAGCCAAAAACCGACAAGGTTTATGTGTGCAAGATTGCAGGCTGGTGCTCACAGGCTCCGGCTTACTACGCGCCTGGTACCGGTTCGCATTGGACTGATGCCTGGACCGAGAAGTAAGCAACACTAATACATCGGGCCGCTCGTTATGAGCGGTCCGATGCCGAATAGCACGTGAAGGTGCAAACCATCATGAAATACTCGATGTTGCAAAAAGTGCTGCATGGACTCTCGGCACTGACAATTATCTGGTTACTAATGTCTGGCTTTTATGTAGGACTGATAAGTGAAGATCCTGCCCTTAAAGTGTTTATAGGTGATTTGAATGTATCAGTGAGCCTATTGCTGATGCCTATTTTTTTGTTACGTCTGTGTGTCTCTTTCGGACGGGGATATGGTGCATTGGCAGGTCAACATAAACTGATGCCTTGGATGGCTTTTTGTGTTCACACACTGATGTATGTATCGGTAGTCATTGTCCTCATCTCAGGCTTTTTCATGATGGACAGGCCGATCATTTTTTTTAACGTGGTTACGTTTACCCAGCCTTTAAACAACGTGGATCTGATCGGGTTATGTGGCCAGATTCATACACCTGCCTGCGTGATGCTGGCAGCGCTGATCACCCTGCATGTGGCCGCCGTTATCAAGCATCAGCTAGCAGGGCAGTCAGTTATCAAACGCATGTTTTGTTAAAGCGCTATTTCTTTTTGATAAAGGCGATGCAGGTTCATCGATGAAGCGGTTTTGAAGAGTTTGCCAATAGTGCTGAGTCGCTATTGGGCGTCCACATTAGGTTGGGTATTGCTGGCCTTGCCTCTGGGCTATGGCGGTTTTTTAGCGTGGCAAGAATGGATGTTTCATCAGTCACTGAGTGCAGTGCCGGTGGTGGTTCCACTCAGTGCGCCGCCCCCGCCTGCCCACGCGCAATTCAAGCCTGACGCCATTGCCACCGTGCTCGGCCTCAATATTGAGCGTAGTTGGGTGCAGAGCACCGAGCCCTTACAGCTCAGAGCCAGCTTTGTCTCCAGTCGGGGCACCTCGCAAGCGTTGTTGGCGGGTGCACAAAGCACACGGTTCTACGCAGAGGGTGAGCGGTTGCCCAGCGGCAGTGTTTTACGCCGCGTTGAGGCAAGCCATGTGGTGCTGTGGCGCAATGGTCGCGAAGAGCGGTTGACCCTCAAGCCCGCCAGTAAACATGTTTTGCCCGTTTCGGGCGCGCCTGGTGCCGCCTTGCCTGCGACCTCCCTTCATCTGCGGCCCGTTGCCGAACAACCTTAGAGAAATCCAATGAGCAAACCCAATGCGTTCGGCATCGGTCATCTTTTGGCGTGTAGCGTCATGTGCGGTGCGCTGATGTTTCCCGTTTCGGCGACAGCAGACGATCAGTACTGGCAGTTGGCGATGAAGGATGCCGAGCTGCGTGACGTGGTGCAGGAAATGTCATCGGTTCTCGGCACCACCGTGGTGCTGGACCCCCGGGTGCAGGGTCGCGTCACGGTGATTTCCGAACAGGCGCTGGACCGCGAAGGTGTGCGTCGGCTGTTCTACTCAGTATTGGATGCCCACGGGTTCTCGATTATCGACCAAGGGGATCGGTTGTTGATCCTCCCGGCCGCTGATGCCAAGGCACGGCCCACTCATACGCAGGAGGGGCCAGCCCCTGCCGAAGCGTTTGTCACTCAGGTCATCGAGCTCAATGCCAGTGTGGCGGCCGATTTGGCGGGATTATTACGCCCGTTGGTGTCCAGCAATGGTTACGTTGGCCCTTCTGCTTCGGCCAATGCGCTGATCATTACAGACACGGCGGCCAATACTCAGCGCATTGCCGACATCGTGCGCCAATTGGATGCCGGGACGCGTTATGGCCATTCCATGGTTGAACTCAAGCATGGTCTGGCCAGCGATATTGCCAAAGTCATTGACCAGTCGCTGGACAAAAAGGCCACAGGGGCCAGCAGTCAAGTCATCGCCGATGGTTCGACTAATCGCCTGGTGATTCTGGGCAGCGATGCCGCGCGCAAGCGTTTAAGCGCACTGGCTCGCTCGCTTGACACGCCAGCCAGCGCTCAGCAAGAGAACTCACGGGTATTGCGCCTGCGCCACAGCGATGCCAAGCAATTGGCCGAGGTACTGGCAGCCGTCGGTCAGGGTATGAAACAAGAGACTGCACTGGCGGGTGCGACGCAGAAAGCCAGTTCACGCGAGGTGATGATTGCGGCGGATGAGAGCCAGAATGCCCTGGTCATCATGGCCGACCCTGCTCAGGTTCGGACGTTGGAAAATATCGTGCGTCAGCTCGACCAGCCACGCTCACAAGTGTTGATCCATGCCGCGATTGTGGAAATCTCCGGCGACATCGTTGAAACACTGGGCGTGCAATGGGGCGTCAACACGGGCGGTAGTCAAGGCGGCATAACCTTCCCGGGCACCGGTATCCAGATAGGCGCGATGGCCTCCAGCGATATAAAAATGCCGGAAGGGGCCGTACTGCAAGTCGGCTCAGATCGTTTTAATGCCCTGATATCAGCGTTGGCCAGCGACACCAACAACAATGTGCTGTCCACGCCCAGCCTGTTAACCCTCGACAATCAAGAGGCTGAAATTTTGGTGGGGCAGAACGTGCCTTTCAAAACCGGCTCATACAGCGGCGCGGGTAATAGCTCAGAAGGTCCCTTCACCACTGTCACGCGTCAGGACATTGGTATAAGCCTCAAGATCAAACCGCATATCAATGAAGGGAGTTCGCTGCGTCTGGAAGTCGCGCAAGAAAACTCTGAAATTGCGCCGTCACTGCAAGGCGTCGATTCGACGGACTTGATCACCAACAAGCGGGCGTTGAAAAGTACGATTCTGGCTGAAGACGGTGAAATCATCGTCATCGGCGGATTGATCAAGGACAGTGTGCGCACTCAGGTCAGCGGAGTTCCTTTACTGCGCAGCATTCCCTATCTGGGCGCCTTGTTTCGCTGGAACAAAGATTCGCATACCAAAACCAACCTGATGGTTTTTTTACGCCCCACCATTGTGCGTAGTCGCCACGATAGCCGTGAGATCAGTGAAAATCGCTACAACGCCCTGCGCAATCTGAGCAAGCCTACGTCCAAAGACAGTAATTCGTTGCTGCTACCCGGCGACCCGCATCAACTGTTTGAGGGCACGATGCAAGACCCGGCCACCGTGGACCTGCGAACCCCCAAAGCAGGTCGTCCATGATGCCAACGGCTGCGCGTTTACCCTTCAGTTTTGCCCGTCGTTTTGGCGTGCTGCTTGATGCGTCCACAACGCCAGCGACCTTGTTGATTCGCGCCGACACCCCGTTAACGGCGCTGGCTGAAGCACAGCGGCTGGCAGGTGGCGAGGTGGTTGTTCAGGTCATCACCGACACGCATTTCAGTGATGTATTGGCCAGAAGTTACAGCACCGGCCAAAGTGCCGCCGAACAAGTGGCCCAAGGGCTGGACGATGAGCTCGACCTGATGAGCCTGGCCGAGCAAGTGCCGCAAACGGCAGACTTGCTGGAACAGGAAGGCGATGCACCGATCATTCGTCTGATCAATGCCCTGCTGCGTGAAGCCATGCGCGAGAAAGCCTCGGACGTGCACCTGGAAACCTTCGAGCATTACCTGTCGGTGCGCATGCGCATCGATGGCCAACTGCGCGAAGTGTTACGGCCCAAGCGCGAACTGGCCAACTTGCTGGTATCACGGATCAAAGTCATGGCCCGCCTGGACATCGCAGAAAAACGCGTGCCTCAGGATGGTCGTATCAGCTTGCGGCTGGCCGGGCATGAAGTGGATGTGCGGGTTTCGACCTTGCCCTCTGCCCACGGTGAACGGGTTGTGATGCGTTTGCTCGACAAACAGGCCGGGCGTCTGGACCTCCAATGCCTCGGCATGCCCGCTGACACCCTGAGCCGATTTGAACACATACTGGCCCGCCCCCACGGCATTTTCCTGGTGACGGGCCCCACCGGTTCAGGCAAAACCACCAGTTTGTACGCCGCGCTCAGCCACTTGAATCACGAGACCCGCAATATTCTGACCGTCGAAGACCCGGTCGAGTATCACCTGCCGGGCATCGGCCAAACGCCGGTCAACACCAAAGCCCAGATGACCTTTGCCCGTGGCTTGCGGGCCATTTTGCGTCAAGACCCGGACGTGGTCATGGTCGGTGAAATCCGTGACCATGAAACCGCCGAAATCGCCGTGCAGGCCTCGTTGACCGGCCACCTCGTGCTGTCGACCTTACACACCAACAGCGCCATTGGCGCCGTCACCCGGCTGGTGGACATGGGAGTGGATGCTTATCTGCTGGCTTCCTCATTGGTGGGCGTATTGGCCCAGCGCCTGCTGCGCACCCTGTGTCCTGACTGCAAAACGCCCTACAGCGCCGACCCGGCCACCAGCGTTCGACTTGGCCTCGCGCCTCAGGCCGCCCCCACCCTGTTTCGCGCCCAGGGTTGCAGCCACTGCCAGCAAGGCTATCGGGGGCGCACCGGTATCTATGAACTGATCGGTATCACCCCGACCCTTGCCGGTCTGATTCACCGAGGCGCCAGCGAACCGGATCTGGTACACGAAGCCCGGCAAACCTCTCCCAGTTTGTTTCAGGACGGTCAGCGGTTGGTGCTCGAAGGGCTGACCAGCCTTGACGAACTGTTGCGTGTGACCCAAGAGGACTGAACATGCCAGCCTTTGAGTATCAGGCGCAGGACGCCAACGGACGCAAATGCCGCGGGTCACAAGAAGCCGACAGCGCGCGTCATGCCCGTCAGCTTTTACGCGAACGGGGCTTGCGTCTGACCCACCTGAGTGCGCCTAAAAAAGGCCGTGGCCAGGGCCACCATGCCCAGTCGGGGACGCGGCTGGGCGTCACCGATCTGGCCTTGCTGACACGCCAGCTGTCGACCTTGATTCATGCCGGTTTACCCCTGGAGGAAGCATTGGGTGCCGTCGCGGCACAAAGTGAAAAGCGGCGAGTCAGTCAATTGTTAGCGGCTGTGCGCAGCCGGGTGATCGAAGGTCATGCGCTGGCAACGTCACTGACGGCGTTCCCCAAAGCCTTTCCCGAACTCTTTCGCGCCACGGTTGCCGCCGGGGAGCGCAGTGGCCATTTGGGCCATGTGCTGGAGCAACTGGCCGACTACACCGAGGCCCGGCATGCCTCGCGGCAAAAGATTCAGCTGGCCTTGGTGTATCCGCTGATTCTGTTGGTGGCTTCGTTCTCGATTGTCGGTTTTCTGCTCGGGTACGTCGTGCCCGACGTGGTCAAAATATTTATCAACAGCGGCCAGCCGCTGCCTGCATTAACCCAAGCCATGATCGCCGTCAGCAGCGGCTTGCGCAGCCACGGCGGGTGGCTGCTGGTTCTGCTGTTCGCGGCCGTGCTGGCGGCGCGATGGGGCTTGCGCCAGCCTCGTCTGAAACTGCGCTGGCATGTACTGCTGCTTAACCTGCCGCTGGTGGGCGGGGTGCTGCGCGCGATGGAAGCCGCGCGGTTTGCCAGCACCCTGTCGATTCTGGGCAAAAGCGCCGTACCGCTGGTAGACGCGCTGGAAATCTCGGCCACGGTGATTGCCAACCTGGCCATTCGCCAACGCATGCTTGACGTCGCCCGTTCTGTCCGCGAAGGCGGCACCCTGGCCCGAGGGCTGGAACGCAGTGGTGATATCCCGCCCATGATGCTGCACCTGATCGCCAGCGGTGAACGCGCCGGTGAGCTGGACAGCATGCTGGGGCGGGCGGCCGAACAGCAGGAAAAAACCCTCGCAGCGCGCATCGCACTGGTGGTGAGTTTGTTTGAACCCGTCATGTTGGTGCTGATGGGTGGCGTGGTGTTGTTGATCGTCATGGCCATCCTGCTGCCCATTCTTAGCCTCAATCAACTGGTGAATTGACCGATGAAAACCTCTGCAAAATACGCCCAGCGCGGTTTCACGCTGATCGAAATCATGGTGGTCGTGGTGATTATTGGCGTGCTCGGCGCCATTGTCGTGCCACAGTTCATGAGCCGCCCCGACCAAGCCAAAGTCACGGCGGCGAAGACTGATATTCAAGCCATATCAACCGCCCTTGAGATGTACCGTCTCGACACCTTCAGTTACCCCTCGACCCAGCAGGGGCTCGAAGCGCTGATAAAGCAGCCGTCGGGCACGCCGGTGGCTAAAAACTGGAACCCTCAGGGCTATCTCAAAAGCATGCCGAAAGACCCGTGGGGCATGCCTTATCAATACCTGAACCCAGGGACTCACTCCACGAGCTATGACCTGTTTTCCTTGGGTTCCGATGGCGCACCCGGTGGCGAAGCACATGCCGCTGATATCGGTAACTGGGAGTAAAAGGGCATGCGGCAGGCATCGTCGGGTTTTACCTTGGTCGAACTGATGGTGGTCATTGTGCTGATTGGCGTACTGGCCTCGATGGTGCATATCAGTCTGGGCGACAACAACGCCCGCAATGCCCGTCAAGAAGCGGATGTGTTACTGAGTTTGATGCACGGGTTACGCGAGAAGGCCGTGCTTGATGGTCAGGAATATGGCCTGCGGATAGAACCGGGGGCTTACCAACTGATGCGCTTTGAGCGTGACCGCTGGCAGGCGGTGGACACGCGAGTGCCACTGCCGTTTGGTCTGGTGCTGGGTTTAACCCTGGACGGCCAGACGCAGCCCCTCGTGCCCTTGGCTGACATGCCGCAATTGTTGTGGTTGAGCAGTGATGAAAGCACCGCCTTCAGTCTGCACTTTGACAGCCCGCCGCAGCGCTGGCGCAGCATTGTCAGCGACGGCTTCGGTGACCCTGAAATTGAAATACCTGAGTCAGCCAATGAAGGCTGAGAAGGGCTTTACCTTATTGGAAATCATGATTGCTCTGGCGATCTTTGCCACGCTGGCTGCGGCCGTCATGTCGGCCAGTCAGTATGTGCTGGGGCAAAGTGCGCGTGTCGAGGCCCGGCTATTGGCCGCCTGGCTGGCCGACAATCACCTGAGTGAACTTGAGCTGCAAACCGCGCCGTTGGTCACAGGGCAGCGCACCCTTAACGTCACCTACGCGCAGCGTGACTGGCGCGTGCACCAACGCATTGTGTCCGAGTCCGGCACCGGTTTGATGCGGGTCGAACTGAACGTCAGCCCGGCAGGCAGCGATGAGGCCTTGCAGTCTGTGACCCATTGGCTGGCCATCAAACATGACTAAGTCTCAGGCCGGTTTTACCTTACTTGAACTGGTGATCGCCATTGCCATCTTCGCCTTGCTGGGCATTGGTTGTTGGCGCCTGTTTGACAGCGTGGTGCGCGCTGAACGCAGCAGCACGGCACATCAACACGCCCTGCGCAGCGTGCAACGAACCGTCGCCTTGATTGAGCGCGATGTATTGCACGTGCAAACCTCAACCAAAAAACCGGGTCTGACCCTGTCGGCCAATCAACTCTCCCTGCGCCGGGCCAACTGGCGTAACCCGTTGGGGCAGCCGCGCAGTGAATTGCAGGACGTCAGCTATCAACTGGACAACGGTGTGCTCTGGCGCCATAGCCGTGGGTTGGAAGGGGGGGCGATGCAGCAGCAAAAGTTGCTCAGCGATGTGCGCAGTGTTCGCTGGCGGCTGTACGACAGTAAAAACGGCTGGCGCGAGCATTGGCCGAGCCGTAAAGACGCCACCACTGGCGGGCCGAAAGCGCTTGAATTGCAGCTCTCTGTTGGACGCTTTGAGGGTATACGACGTGTGCTGTTACTGCCGGAGGGCGAGTAATGCGGCGCTACCAGCAAGGTATTGCCCTGATCACCGTATTACTGGTCATGAGCCTGGCCCTGCTGGTCACTGCGGGGATGTTGCGCAGCCACCGTTTGGCACTGCACAGCAGCGCCCAGCAGATTCATCAGTTACAGCTTCGCAAGCTGGCGTTTGCCGGTGAAACCTGGGCACTAGAACACCTCAAGACCCAATTGCGCGACCCGGCGGCCAGCGTCGCTTCAGGTCAAGTCTGGGCCAACGGTCAGCCCCGGTTGACGATTGAAAACGGCCTGATTGAAGTTGAAATCGAAGACCTGGCCGCCCGTTTCAACGTTACCGCCTTACTCACCAAAGGCCCTGCCGACAAAGTGCTGACGCAACGCTGGAACCGCCTGCAAGCATTGCTCAAGGTGCCTGAGGTTGAGGCCAGCGCATTACAAGGCTTGAACCTGAGCGACATCAGCCAATTGCGCCAAGTGCCCGGCATTGACGGCCCTTGGCTCACAGCCTTGCAACCGTGGATTGGGCTGTTGCCCAAGGAGGCGGCCCTCAATATCAACACGGCGTCTGCCACCTTGCTTGCCACCCTGGAAGGGGTCACGCCGCACATGGCCCATCAGTTATTCACTGAACGGCCCTTGCAAGGCCACGCCAGTGTTCAGGACTTCACCTTCACCCCGGCGCTGATCGGACTGGGCGTTCAAGCCACAGGCTTGGGCACCACCAGCCGCTGGTTTCGCATCACCACTCATGCGCGCATGGGCCAAAGCCGCTTACGTCTTGAAAGCGATGTGGCCCGCGACCTTAAAACCGATAAGTGGCACCTCTTGCAGCGGCGCTTGTTGGCGCCCAAACACAGCGAATCCCTCGATGAATAGCTGGCTTTATCTCACCGCCCAATGCGTTGCCCAGGGCCCTGAAACGGACGTCGATACGGCTTGCGTGGCGGTCTGGCACGACCCGTCAGCCATAGAAAGCACGTCGTTAAATGAAGCGGCGGCCCGGTTGAAAGACCACGAGGTCAACCTGATTCTGCCGATGGAACTGTGCAGCTGGTTGCTCACAGAGCCTTGGCCGAATAAGCGCCGGCCCGGTACACAAGCGCTGGCCTTCGCTGTGGAAGACCAACTGGCTGATGACCTGGATGAATTGCATATCGCGGTAGGGCAAATGGATGCCCAGCGTCGGTATCCCTTGATGATTACCCACAAACAGCGCTTCACGGAATTGCTGGAGCTCTTGCGTCAGCGCGGGTTGAACATCGTCAGTGTGCAGGTGGACGCTGACCTTCTGCCCATTGAGGCTGCGTGCAAGGCCCAGTGGGGTGGTCGCTGGATTGTCGGCGGGGCCCTTGAAGCCCGTCTGGCGTTATCGGGACCAGCACTTGATCTCGTGGCCGCTCGCTTGCAGGCACCTCTGACTGAGCGCGTCATTGACTGGAGCGCGCCACACAAAGAAGCCATCAACCTGCTGCAGGGCGAGTTTGCACGTCGGTCTCAAGGGTTGCCGTGGCGGCGATTCAGTGCGGCGTTGCTGCTGATGTTTGCCGTCGCACTGGGGTTCACCCACCTGCGCAGCAGCGTGCTTGAACACGAATCAGCCCGGGTGTATGCCCAGAGTGAAGCGCGATTCAAAACCCTGTACCCGGAGCACACCCGCATCGTCGACTTATCCGCGCAGCTCAAGGCATTACAACAACAGGGCGCTCCTGCTCGCAAAGGCCACATGGTTCGGTTGCTGCAACTGACCGAACAGGTGCTGGGCGCCAGCTCTGTCGAAGTGCAACGCATGGAGTGGCGAGCGAATATCGGCTGGGTATTGAACATCACCGCCAGCAGCTTTGCGCAGCTTGAACACGTGCGAGAGCGTGGGGTGCAAAGTGGCATACCGGTCACCGTGGGTAGCGCCAGTCAGCAGGGCGGCCGTGTCCAGGCCATTGTCACCGTGAGGGATGAATCATGAAGGCTCGCCTGCGAGAACGCTGGCTGCAACTGCCACTGCGTGACCGTCAACTGTGCGGCGTTTTGGCGGTTTTTTTGCTGATTGTCGTGAGTGTTTACGGCCTGTGGTTACCGGCTCGGCAACGACTGGAAACGGCGCAGGCGCTCTACTTCAAACGGCTTGCTCAAGCGGGTGAAGTTCAGCAGGCCCGCCCGACGCTGGCGGTTAAAGTGTTTGATCAACCGTTGAGCACGCGCCTGAGTGAAAGTGCAGCCCGTTTGGGGCTGAACGTGCAGCAATTTGACGTCGAGGCCGCCGTCATACGCATTGGCTTGAATGGCGATGCCACTACGGTGCTGGGCTGGTTGCATCGCATCGAACAAGAAGGGGCTCAATTTGAAAGCTTGAGCCTGGAAAAACAGGACTCAAGCTTGCAGGTACAACTGCTGATCAACAACCCGGTGTAGAGCCTTACGCTTTTGTGGCATTGCCCGGCAGTACTGGCAGCCGGGCCAAATGCAGCGACACCAGCAGCGCAATCACCAGCAACGCGCCAATAAACAGGCCGATGCCGTTCCAGCCGCCGATGTGCCAAAACACGCCGCCCAACGTGCCGGCAATACTCGACCCGGCGTAATAGCTGAACAGGTACAGCGACGATGCCTGGCCTTTGGCCTTCGTGGCACGGCGCCCGATCCAGCTGCTGGCCACCGAGTGGGCGCCGAAGAAGCCGAAGGTGAACAGCAGCATGCCGATGATCACACATGCGATGGGCGTGAGCATCGTCAGGGCGACACCGGCCAGCATCAGCACAATCACCGCCCACAGCACCCGGCGACGGCCCAGCTTGTCCGCCAGGGCACCAATTTTAGCCGAGCTGTAAATGCCTGACAGATAGACAATCGACAGCATCCCCACCATGGCTTGATTCATGTTGTACGGGTCCGCCAGCAGGCGATAACCAATGTAGTTGAACAGCGTCACAAAGCTGCCCATCAACAAGAACCCTTCCAGAAACAACCACGGCAGGCCGGCGTCGCGAAAGTGCATGGTAAAGCCATCAAGCAGGCTGCGCGGGTTCATGGCCCGTGGACGAAAATTGCGCGACTCCGGCAGGATCTTCATAAACACCAGTGTGGCCACCAGCGCCAGCCCGCCAATCACCAGCATTGCCGTGTGCCAGCTGACAAAGTCGATCAACACGCCGCTGATCAGGCGCCCGCTCATGCCACCAATCGCGTTGCCGCCGATGTACAGCCCCATCGCCAGCCCGATGTGTTGCGGGTGAATTTCTTCGCTCAAATAGGTCATGGCCACCGCCGCCAGCCCGCTCAGCGACAACCCCACCAGCGCGCGGGTGATCAATACCCCTTCCCAGCTGGGCATGAGCGCACTCAATACTGTAAATAGACCGGCTGAAAACAGCGCAAACACCATCACCGGCTTGCGCCCGAAAGCATCGGAAATCGGCCCGGTGATCAACAAACCAATGGCCAGCATGGCGGTGGCCACCGACAAAATCAGACTGCTTTGTGCTGCATTGATCCCGTATTCATGGGACAGCATCGGCATCATCGGTTGCACGCAGTACAGCAAAGCAAAGGTCGCAAACCCGCCCGAGAACAGCGCCAGCACCGTGCGCATAAACATCGGCGTGCCTTTCTCGATAAACACATCATTGAGTTGAGCGACAACATCATCCAGCCGCGCAGGCGGGACTTCGTGGGCGAGTGGAGCAACAGCAGTTTTCACGGGGGACCTCTGGAAAAGCGAAAAGCCGAACGGCAATGACAAAAGAATATAGGTGGCTAACGATTCTTTCCAATATATTATTCGACCTGTTTGATAGCTTTTACGACTTAATGAGGTGTGCATGGAACTGCGTCATTTACGCTACTTCATCGCAGTGGCCGAAGAATTGCATTTTGGCCGGGCTGCGCAGGTACTGGGCATTTCCCAGCCGCCGCTCAGCCAGCAAATACAGGCGCTGGAGCAGGAGTTGGGGGCGCGCTTGTTTGACCGCACCAACCGACGGGTGGCGCTCAGTGAGGCCGGACGGCTGTTTCTGGAAGAAGCGCGTCAGGTGCTGGCTCAGGTCGACAAAGCAGCGGATGTGGCGCGCCGGGCGCAGTTGGGGGAATTGGGCGAACTGAAGATTGGTTTCACCTCGTCGGCCCCCTTTAACTCCAGCATTCCCCAGGCCATTTTTGCGTTTCGTCAGGCCTTCCCGGCGGTGCACCTGAACCTCAAGGAAATGAGTAGCCGCGACGTGGCGCAAGGGTTGGTGGATGAGTCCATCGAAGTGGGCATCATGCGTCCGCTGGCCTTACCGGACTCGTTGGTGGCCGTGGAGCTGTTCCGTGAGCCGTTGGTGGCGGTGATTCGTGCTGATCACCCGTTGGCTGAGGGCAGTGAGATGGGGTTACAGCTGGCGGCGTTGGCGGACGAACCCTTTGTGTTCTTTGCGCGCAGCTACGGCAGCGGTTTGTATGCGCAATTACTCAGCCTGGCTCGGCAGGCGGGGTTCAGTCCGCATTTTTCACAGGAGGCGGGGGAGGCCATGACCATTATTGGTCTGGTGTCGGCGGGTTTGGGCGTGTCGGTGTTGCCAGCGTCTTTTCAGCACATGCGCATCAAAGGGGTGGTTTACCGGCCGTTGCTGGATGCAGATGCGAACACGGCGGTGTGGCAGGTGCAACGCAGGGGGGCCAGCTCACCGATGGCGAGTGCGTTTGCGCAGTTGTTGCGGCGCAAGACGTTGCAGCCCTCACCCTAACCCTCTCCCAGAGGGAGAGGGGACTTGATCGGGGTGTTGCTTTTAGTCCCCTCTCCCTTTGGGAGAGGGCTAGGGTGAGGGTCGTGTGGGTCACCCGGTCATCAACTTATCCACAGACACTTTCACCTGAGCAATCAGATGCACCACGGCCAACGCCACATCGCGGTTGAGTCCTTGCAGGTTATCGGCCGATGCATACGCGGTCGCGAGGGCGCACCGCAGCAGTTCATGGGTGTGTTCGAGGGTTTGATCGTAGTCGGGTGTGAGCGTCATGGTGTGATTTTCCATATCAATTAGGAGCATTCACCATTTGCTTGCACACAAAGAGGGTGGCAGCTGTACGCGGGTGTGCAAGACCGAGGATATAGAACTCGGCAGACTCGAAAGTCTCCCCCGCACAGCCGCCATAAGGCGGGCTGACGTTGCTGCACTATATCGATCGAACTTGCACGTCCGGTCAACCATGGGGGATGACGCATCGAAGGCTAGTGATCGAAAGAGGCAGGCGCAAGGCCAAAGGATTCTCTAGGAATCGTCCTGCAAAGGAAAGGGAGCGCGCCCTCAGGCATTGTTACCAAGTGATAAGCATGACATTTAAAGCATAAGCGGATTTGCGCAGCGCCTCCGATCAAGTCCCCTCTCCCTTTGGGAGAGGGCTAGGGTGAGGGTCGTGCGGATCCCCCGGTCATCAACTTATCCACAGACACTTTCACCTGTGAATGAGGCGCCGAAAGGCGCCTTTGTCGTTTCTGAGGTAACAGGTTTTGCTCAATTCACCTTCGCCAGGTTCCCTTTCAGTGCCACCCCGGCAATCACAGCGCCTGCATGGCATTCGTAGGTTTTCGGATCTTTGCGTTCATTCTTTTTGTAGTAACTGGCGATGTCAGTGACAGCATTTGCACCGACGTTTTTCGCCGCTTGATGCAGTGTGATCAACGCTGACTGCAACGCCCAAGAGCAGGCTTGATAATCGGTTTTGTTAAAGGCATTGGTTTTTTTGTTGGTCACCACCCCCGGTGTGACGACGCTGGCTTTGCCCGCTGGCGTGTTGCCCGCCAAATAAAATTTGACGCTGCCATCGATCTTGCCGGTGCTGATGGCTTCGGTCACAACCTGATCAAAGGGCAAAAATAGCGTTGTGTCGCGCGCCTGGCTAATGGCGGGCAGGGTGCCCAGTAGCAATGCGGTGGCCGTTGCCAGAGTCTTGAGTTGCATGGGTGTCTCCTTGACGTTGGGGAGGAACAGCGTTGTTGGGGGTATTCGGTCAATCACGACCAGCGACGGAAGATCAACGACGTGTTGACCCCGCCAAAGGCAAAGTTGTTGTTCATCACGTAATCGTTGTGCATCACTCTGAACTCGCCGCGCAAGTAGTCCAGTTCGCCACAGCGCGGGTCGATTTCGTCGAGGTTGAGCGTGTGCACATAACGGTCGCGGTTCATCATTTCGATGCTGAACCACGATTCCAGCGCACCACATGCACCAAGGGTGTGGCCCAGAAAGCTCTTCTGGGAACTGATGGGCATGTCTTTGCCAAACAGCTCACTGGTGGCCAGTGTCTCGGCAATGTCGCCTTGTTCGGTCGCCGTACCGTGGCCGTTTACATAGCCGATGGCCTGCGGGCCAATGCCCGCGTCTTCCAGCGCCAGCTCCATGGCCCGGCGCATGGTGCTGACCTCGGGGCGGGTGGTGTGCTGGCCGTCGGCGTTGCTGCCAAAGCCGACGATTTCGGCGTGGATGTGCGCACCCCGTGCCCGTGCATGTTCCAGTTCTTCAAGCACTAACATGCCGCCGCCTTCACCAATCACCAGACCGTCACGGCCCAGGTCATAGGGGCGTGGGCTGGTGTGCGGAGCGTCGTTTTTAAGGCTGGTGGCGTAGAGCGCGTCAAACACCATCGCTTCGGTGGGGCACAGTTCTTCCGCACCGCCGGCCAGCATCAGGGGTAAACGCCCGAATTTGATAGCCTCGTACGCGTAACCAATGCCCTGGCTGCCGCTGGTGCAAGCGCTGGAGGTGGGGATCAATCGCCCGGTCAGGCCAAAAAAGATGCTGATATTGGCGGCGGTGGTGTGCGGCATCATGCGCACGTAACTGTTGGCGTTAAGGCCATCGGCCACCGAGTTAAGCAGCATATTGCCAAAGGCTTTGATTTCGTCGGTGCTGCCCGTGGACGAACCGCAGGCCACGCCCATGCGGCCATCGCGGATGATCGGGTTGCCGAGCAAGCCGGCATCCTGCAAGGCTTGCTCGGCGGCGCCCACGGCCAGCCTCGACACCCGGCCCATGCTGCGCAGTTGCTTGCGGGTCCAGTGTTTGGGCACGACGAAATCATCAATCGGGCCGGCCAGTCGCGTGTTGAGTTCAGTGAAGCGATCCCACTCGTCCATGCGCCGGATGCCGCTGCGCCCTGCCACACAGTGCGCTTCGATGCTGGCCCAGTCACTGCCCAGCGAGGTAATGCCGGCCATGCCGGTGACGACAACGCGCTTCATCAACACAGCCCTCCATTGACGGCCAGTACTTGGCGGGTGATGTAGCCCGCTTCTGCAGACATTAAAAAGTTAACGGCCCCGGCGACTTCTTCAGGGGTGCCCATGCGTTGGGCCGGGATCATTTTCATCAGGTCGTCTATGGGGACGTTTTCGTCGAGCATCGCGGTGTCGATCAACCCCGGCGCGACGCAGTTGACGGTGATTTTGCGTTTGCCCAGTTCGATGGCCAAGGCTTTCGCTGCGCCGATCAAGCCCGCTTTGGACGCGCTGTAATTCACCTGGCCGCGATTACCGATCAATCCCGAGACCGAGGTGATGCACACGATGCGCCCGGCGGCGCGACGCCGAATCATCGGCATCATCACCGGGTGCAGCACGTTGTAAAAACCGTCGAGGTTGGTGCGCATCACCACGTCCCAGTCGTCTTCGCTCAGCGCCGGGAAGGCGCCGTCGCGGGTCAGTCCGGCATTGAGCACCACGCCGTAATAAGCGCCGTGCTGTTCTACGTCGGCCTCAAGAATGGCTTTGCATTCGTCGCGCTGCGACACATCGAACTGCAAGACACGGGCATTGCGACCCAAGGCGTGAACCTCGGCCATGACCGCGTCGGCTTCGCGGCGGCCACTGCGGCAATGCAGCACCAGATCAAAACCGGCCTGTGCCAGGCGCAAAGCGATAGCGCGGCCAATGCCACGGCTGGAGCCTGTGACCAAAATGGACTCAGTCATGGCGGGTCTCCTCGGTTGTTTGAGTCAGGTACTGTGCGGGCTGAGGCGGGCGGAACACGTTCAGGCGGGCGCTGGCATGGATGCCGGGGCCGGTAAGGTGACACTCGAACACGCCCATGCCGTTGTCGTCTTCGAGCGAGCGCTGCGCATGGATACGCAACTCTGCACCCAGTGGGAAGTGTTCGACGTTGCATTCAAATTTGCGGGTCCCGAGCAAAAACCCCAGTACCACTTCATTGCCTTGCGCGCGAGCATGGCAACCCGCAAAGGCGGCAACACTTTGGGCCATCAGTTCGACGCCCACCCAAGCGGGCAGGCTGCCGTCTTCGCGGTTGAAAAGACCACCGTTTTGCACAGTGAGGCGGGTTTCAATCTGTTCTTCATCAAACGCCAGCACTTGATCGATAAGGATCATGTCGCCAGCGTGGGGCAGCAGTTCGGCGAGCGGCCAATCCGTCATGGAGCGTCTCCAATAATCAGGCTGACGTTATTGCCGCCGAAGGCAAACGAGTTGCTCATCAGGCAGCGTTGGGGCGTGGCGGCGAGGGTTTGGCCGGGTATGACCCACTGCAACGCAGGTAAGGCCGGGTCGGGCTGGCCATCCCACAGGTGCGGTGCCAGTGCATTGCCATGGGTCAGGCTCAGCCAGCAAAACGCCGCTTCCAGAGCACCGGCCGCACCTAGGGTGTGGCCGGTCATGGGCTTGGTCGATGAGCACGGTACGCCCAGAGGGAATACCTGCGCGACCGCGTGGCTTTCCATCGCATCGTTGTGCTGGGTGGCGGTGCCGTGCAGGTTCAGGTAACCGATGTTTGCGGGCTGTAAACCGGCCCGTTTCAAGGCTTTGTGCATGGCTTGAGCCGCGCCGCGTCCGCTGGGTTCAGGGGCGGAAATGTGGTGGGCATCGCTGCTGGCACCTGCCCCGAGCAGGGCGATGGTCTGAGTGCCCGCCGGGTGTTTGCTCATGATGAACAACGCCGCCGCTTCGCCGATATTGATGCCCTGGCGGTTAACCGAAAACGGTTTGCAGCGTTCATCGCTCACCGCATCCAGTGCGCTAAACCCGTTGAGTGTCAGCCCGCACAAGCTGTCCACGCCGCCGCACAGCACCGCGTCGCACAGGTTCAGGTCGAGCAGGCGTTGAGCACTCATCAGTGCGCGGGCGCTGGAGGTGCAGGCGGTGGAAATCACATAGGCGGGGCCGCCAATGTTAAGCCAGTCCGCGAGAAAGGTGGCCGGAGCGCTGAGTTCTTGCTGTTGATAATCGTAGTCGGCCGGAAACTGCTGGGCCTGCAAGTAATGAGCAATACCGCGGCTGGCTTCATCAATGCCCGAGGTGCTGGTGCCCAGGACAACGGCGATACGTGCACGGCCGTAGCGCTCAATGGCGTGGTCGATGTCGCCGCGTATCTGCAAGGCGGCTTCGAGCAGTAACTGATTATTGCGGCTTTTTTGTTGATGGAGTTCAGTCGGGATTGCCGCCAGATCGCCTTGGACGGCGCCGACGGTGAGCGAGCGGTCGGGCACCCAACCGCTTTCGCGCCGCATGCCCGAGCAGTCGCCGGCAAACAGTCTGCGCGCCACTTCGTCTGGGCCACGTCCGAGTGAGCACACGACCCCCAGGCTATTCAGATAGGCGGTCATGGCGTCACCTCCAGAGGGCTGACGCGATAGTGCAGGTCGCCCTTCATATCAATGCGAAAGACCGACGGCTGCTGGTACTGCACCTGCCAGCGCTGCGCCAGAAAGCGCAGGTCTGCTTCGGCGTTGGCCTGTGGATAATTGGCCTTTAGCTGTTCCTGCGGCGTCAGCGCAAACAACAACGCGGCAAATAACTCGCGCGCTTCAGGGTTGGGCGGTAACAGGCCGTCGGCGTGCCAGCGACCGTCTTGCAGTACTTGGCGCGCCAGCGGGATGCCCAGCGGGTCCATCAACGACCAGCGCAGCCCGGCGTCTTGTTGTTGAATCACCAGTAACCAGTCCTGGCGCTCGTCCGCCTGTTCGCGCTGGATATGCAATTGCATCGGTAGCGCCAGTGTGGGCGTGTGCTTGGGCAAGGGCAGGCTGGCGCAGCCGCTGAGCAAGGCAACTATAAAGAGCCCTAACACAGCACGAAATCGGTAGCCGCTGCCGCCAGGCTGCGATAAGGCCCGCAGGGCCTTCAGAACAACAGGCCTGCTGCGCACGCCATCGCAGCCTGCGGCAGCGGCTACAGGCGTTGTATTCATCATTGCGGTAGGCCATTTAAAGGTTTGCGCGCCACGACGTTGACCAGCGTTTCTTCGCGCTGGCCGACCGGTTTAGGCTTGTACAGGCCTGTGCGTTCCAGCAGGCCGAAATCTTTGGAGCGGCTCCACCACAGGTAGGGGTACGAGACGTTCTGCGCCTCAAATTCAAAGCCTTGGTCGCGGATCATTTCCAGGTACTGCGCTGCGCTTTTCTGCACGTGCATGGGGTGGCGGAACAACCAGCGAATCACCCAGGTGTCGATATAGGCTTCGGTGGATTCGGCAAACAGCAAATAGCCGCCCGGCTTGAGCACGCGATAGAACTCGGCCAGCGCCCTGTCCTGTTGCACCAGGTGGTGGAAGGTCTGGTGGCAGAACAGGAGGTCAACGCTGGCGTCCGGTACGTGCAGTTCAGCACAATCGCTGCCGATCAGTTCAACCTCTATGCCTTGGCGCTGAGCCTCTTCGCGACTCATGTGCAGGCTCAGCGGGTCGGCATCCAGACCGATCAAGCGCGCCGGGGCGAAGGTTTTTTGCAGGTACTGGAACGATTTTCCCTGACCACAACCCGCATCGAGAATCACCGGCGCGTTTGGCAGCGGCTGACTGAACAGGCTGCGCAAATCGTTAATGGCCACGCGCAGAACGTGGTGTTGCCAGGTGTGGCTACGTAAAAACCAAAAGCCGAAACGGGTTTCTTCAACGTAGGTGTCGCTCAGAGGTTTCATGCGGTCTCCGTGGCGCAGATGTCCGAGAGCATGCGCAAACGGCGCTTGGGTTCGCTGACAAAGGGATTGTTTTGATCCCAGGCATACCCGGCCAGTATCGAGCTGATCATGCGGCGAATCTGCGGCGAGCTGCCCGGGTGGAAAATAACGTCCTGAAAGGTGCCGGCGTACCAGCCTTCAACGTAACAGCGGAAGGTATCGACCCCGCGCTTGAGCGGTTCGGCGAACTCGGTGTGCCAGTCCACTGCTTCGCCTTGCAGTTGGCGGTGCAGCACGCCCGCCGCCATGCTGGCCGAGCGCATAGCGATGGTCACGCCCGAGGAGAACACCGGGTCGAGAAACTCGGCGGCATTGCCCAGCAGGGCAAAACCCGGGCCGTGCAGAGTTTTGACGTTGGCCGAGTAGCCGCCAATGGTGCGCGCAGGCGTGTCCCACACCGCATTGGCTAACACCCGCTGCAAGCTGGGGGTCTCGTCGATAAAACTGCGCAGGCAGTCGTCGAGGTATTCGCTGCGGCCGACGTAGTGTTCTGCCGCCGCTACCACACCGACCGAGGTGCGACCGTTACTGAACGGGATGCTCCAGAACCAGATGTCGCGTTGGGTCGGGTGAGTGGTCACGAGGATCTTGTTGCGATCAAAGTTCGGGCAGTCGATGCGGTCTTCGACGTGGGTGAATACGGCTTGGCGCATCGGGAAATTGGAGGGCGCCTCAAGGTCCAGCAAACGCGGCAATACGCGACCGTAACCGCTGGCATCCAGCATGAAATCCGCTTCAATTTCATAGCGGCTGCCATCTTCACGTTGAATCTGAATCAGCGGTTTGGCACCGTCGACCTGTGCGCTGATCACGCTTTCGCCGTAGCGAATTTCAACCCCTTGCATGGCCGCCTGATCGGCCAACAACTTATCGAAGTCGGCGCGCTGCACTTGAAAGGTGGTGGGCTTGCCGTGGCTGAACGTGTCACCAAAATCGAAGGTGCTGTACTGCTCGCCCCATGCGAATGCCGCGCCGTTTTTAAGTTGGAAACCGGCTGCCTGCACCGCCTCCAGCATGCCGGCTTCTTCGACGAAATCGAGGCAATGGGACAACAGGCTTTCGCCAATCGAAAAGCGCGGGAAGTGCTGGCGCTCAATGACCAGCACATCGTGGCCGTTACGTTTGAGCAAGGCCGAGGCGATGGCGCCCGACGGCCCGGCACCAATGACGACAACCTGACGGCGTTGCAATTCTATTCCTGACACAGGCGCTCCTTGCCGGGGACTACGGCAGACTTCAAAGGGGGTTTATTCATGCCCGCCAGCGCCGGTAACAGCGTGGCTATCAGGCTCATCAGCATCAGCGCGACGTACAACGCAGGGCTGATCAGGTGTTGTTGCAACAGCAGATTGAGGAAGACGATCTCACTCAACCCGCGAATGTTCAGTAACAAGCTTTCACGCCATCGGCTGGCCCCGGCAAACGACGGTGTGGCCCAGGTCAAGCCGAGCCAGTTGCCCAGCAACTTGCTGGCCATCGGCAGCACCACCAGCGCGACGATTTGCAGCAGGCTTATCTCGCTCAGGGCGCTGTGAACATTGATCTGCACAATGCCGAAGGCGAGGATTAACGGGATCGCCAGCGTGGTCTGCAAACGCTCACGCCACTCGGCCTTTAACGGCATCACCAGCGGGACCTGAAGCCAGGCCATGCAGACCAGATAGCCGACACCGAAAATCAGCGCATTGAGGCGGTAATGTTCGGCCACCACCAGCAGCGCGAAAAAACTCAGGCTGTAGCACAGCGGGTGACGAATGCGCAGGGCGCGCATCAGCAGCGGCAGCACGGCCCCGGCCAGCGGCAGCAGCACGCTGTTGAGGTCCAGACTGCCTTGGGCCAGGCCGAACAGGCTCCAGCAGGTCAGGTCGATCACAATCGCACTTTGCACCAGGCGCCGGGTGGCAGCCGGCGGATAATCGATATGGCGCAGGTACAGGTACAGCACCGGGATGGCCGTAATCGCAAACACCAGCCCGACGGCCAGCGAGCTGAGCCAGGGTTGCTCTGGCAGCACCCAGACCGCGCAGGCCAGTCCGCAGGTGAAGGGCACGGCAAAGCTGGGCAGGGCAATTTTCAGGCTCTCACGATCCAGTCGCAGGTCGATCACGTCGCTTAAAATCGTGCCCAGTAGCAGGGCGAAACTCAGGCCGTACAGGCCTTTGAGCCAGACCGGTGCCACCAGTTGTGCGCCGCTGAGTTGCCAGTGCGGCTCGATCCAGAACAGCATCAACAACGGCAAACCGATAGACGCCAGCAACAGCTGGCTGACAATCGGGATCAGGCCAACGCGCCGGCCTACGTGGGTTGCCACGGCAAACAGGGCCATGATCAGCAGCCAGAACAAGACGGTCAGCATGCGGTGTGGGCCTGTTTACCGGCCCACGGGGCGAGGATAAAACTGAACGCCAGGCCCAGACTCACTGACAACCCGAAGTTGCTCACGGCGGGTGTACTCGACACCGCCAGCAAGCCAAACGAGAGCCAAGTGGTCAACGCGGCCAGCAAGGTGCCCAGCAAACTGACGGCTGCGCCGCCGATTTGCTCGCGCATCAAGATCGCGTAATCGACGCTGATTGCCGTGACCAGCAACAAGCCGAACAGGCTGAACAATGTCAGTGGCTGACCCAGCCAACCCAGGCTGGCAAGGCTGCACAAGGCGGCCAGCAACGGTAATGCCACGATGCGCAACGCACCGCCGAAGCCGAACGGGGCAATCAACAGCACCACGATCAGTGCGCACGACAACAGTTTCAACTCAGCGGCGCTGATTTGCGTTGCCGCAAAGACCTTGTTCAAGTCGCCCAAGCGGTCCACCAGCGTAACGCCGGGCAAGTCCTGCGCCTGCGCGCGTAACAGGCTGGCGTCATTCAAGCCTTGCAGGCTGACCATGGCGGCTACGCCTTCGGGGTTTTTGCCCAGCCAAAGCGCTCGCCAGGGTTCGGCCAAGGGGCCTTTCAAAGCGTCGTCGATTGATTGATCGGGCAAGGCTAGCAATTGCGTCAGCTCGTTTTGCAAAGCGCTTTCAGGCACCCCCACGGCTAACAGCGGCTGCCAGTGTTGAGGCAGCGCGTTGAGTGCGGCGCGCAGTTGTTGTTGCTCGCCGGGCTGGCTGACTAACTGGTTCAGGGCCAAAAAGCCCTGCAACTTGCCTGTGCCGATTAACTGTTCAAGGCGCTGGCTCAGGGCGCTTTGGCGCTCCAGCAACTGTTGCTCATTGTCAGCGCGCACCAGAAAGAACTGGCTGGTGGGTTGATAGCCGGTGATGCGCGCAATGGCTTGGGCTTCGTTCATCAGCTGCGGTGGTGCGCCGACCCATTGGCGGATGTCATTTTTGCTGGTCAGTTGCCATACACCGGCGGCGCAAAAGATGAGCAATAGGGCCAGCAATGCAGGCGTCGGGACTTTATTCAGCAGTGCCTGACGCACCTCAAGCAGGCGTTGGGCGACCTTCAAAGGCCATTGCGCTGGACGCAATTGAACACCGTTGAGCAGCGCGGGCAACAGGCACACCGCGCTCAAGTAAGCCCCGATCAGCCCGGCTGCGGAGAAAATGGCGATTTGGGTCAGGGCCGGAAACGGGGTGAAGGCCAACGCCAGATAGCCGATGCAACTGGTGGCCAGGCTCAGGCTCAGACCGGGCAGGGTCTGGCGCAACGCCGGCCAACTGCGCCACGGTTTCAGGCTCCAGCTTTTGGACAGGTAATGCAGCGGGTAATCCACCGCGACGCCAATCAGGCTGGAGCCCAGCACCAGCGTCATGACGTGCATGCGGCCAAACAACGCGACACAGGCGACAGCGCCAAACAGCATGCCCACCAGTACCGGAACAAAGGCCAGCAGCACGCGCCAGCGGCGAAAGGCCAGCAGCAACAGCAGCAGAATGCCCACGGTGGCGCCGCCGCCCACCCAGGTGATTTCGCGGGTGGCTTGTTGCTGCCCGCTGGCGGCGTACAGCAGGCCGCTGGCGGCGAGTAACTGCACGTCATTTTGAGCCACCTGCTCGCGGCTTTGCTCAAGCAGGTCGGCAACCCGCAGCGGCAGCTTCATATCGAACGCATTGCCTTGAGTGCGGGCGCGCACTAGCACCCAGTGTTTGCCGTCCGCTTCAGCGATCAAGGCGCCGCTGCCAACATCCAGTTGCACCGCGCCGCGTTGCGGCTGGCTGTTTTGAATGCGCCCGGTCAGGCCCAGCCAATCGTCCTGACTCGGCACCAGACTGAACCCGGTGAAGGGATCGAACAGGGCTTGCACCCGCTGCTGGATAAAGGCGTCGGGGTGTTCGATCAGCTGGGTGCGATGGGCGCTCGAGAGCATGGCCAAACGCCCGCGCAGCAATTGTTCGCGCAGGGCGGGCAAGTCGGCTTGCAGGTTCCACTGGACCTTTTCAAACAGGCCGCTGGCTTGCCATTGCTCGCCCAGTTGTTGCGCGGTGGCGATGGCCTGTTGGCGATCCGCGCTGCCCACCAGCACCAGCATTTCTCGGTTCAGGGGTTCTTGCATACGCTCTTCAGCGCTGAGCTCCAGTGCGTCAGGCGAGTCGCCCGGCACCAGCTCCATCAAGTTGGCGGACAGCGGTGCACCGTGGCGCCATTGCCAGCCGGCCAGCGCCATTACGGCCAGCAGCAGAATGATAAAAGCCCGTGGCAGCCAGCGTTCACTGCGCAAAATCGTGTTGCTCCGCGTCGCTCAAGGGGGTGTTGCTGACGCTGTTTTGCAGTCTGAGCAGGGTGCTGTCCCCTTGGGTTTCTTGCAGTTCGATGCGTTGAACCAGCTCGCCGCCTTCGATGTTGATCTGGTTGAAGACTTGCTTGAGCAGCAAGGACCGAGGGGTCAGGGTGAGCGTCCAACGGGTGGGTTCACCTTGCAGTTGCAGGTCGAAATCCCGTTGCAGGCCGCTGCTGTCGCCTTGTAACACGGCGAGGAATAAACGGTTTTGTTCGGCTCCGGCACTTTTGCCGGGGAGCATTTGCCACTGCGTGCCGTTGCGTCGGGCAATGCCTTGGGCAGTGATGCGGTAATCCTGTTGCAGCGGGGTTTTCAGTCGCCAGAGCAGCCCGTGGTCTTTGGCCAGGACAAAGGTGCCGGTGCTGGTGAGCGGTTTGGGCAAGGCACGCAGGTGTTTTTCCTGAATGAAATCGCCGTGGATGACGTGGGGTTTGGCCAATTGTTCGCTGAGCTGTTGCAGGTCGAAGGCGTGGGCCAGGGGGGGGAACGCCAGCAGTGCGGTGAACAGGGCTGCGAGACGTGTGCGGGCTTTACCCTCACCCCAACCCTCTCCCAGAGGGAGAGGGGGCTGAATGGTTGAGTTCTTGAGTGCGCCGCGCTCAGTCCCCTCTCCCTCTGGGAGAGGGCTAGGGTGAGGGGCTTTTGATCTGGAAAAAGCACTCATGACAGCACCCGTTCAACAGCCCGAACAAAACACGCAGGCGAGACCAATTGCATCTCGCGGCTGGCAATCTCGACCGCCACTTGCACCGTGACCGCACGAGTCAAACGCTCACCCGTGACCGCATCCGTAATCAGGTAATTAATCTTCAAGCGGTTCTCCCACTCCACCAGACTGGCGCGCACGTTGATGCGCTGGCCAAAGGTGGCCCCACGCACATAGCGCAATTGCATGTCGATCACTGGCCACGCATAACCGGCTTCAAGCATGTGGGTGTAGTGATGGCCGATGTGGTCGAGCAGCGCGCAACGCGCCACTTCAAGGTATTTGACGTAATGCCCGTGCCAGACCACGTGCATCGTGTCGATGTCGAAAAACGGCACCAACACTTCGGTATCAACGTGCATGACGCCTTTACTACGCATGCAGCCTCCAGTGTTGTTGGGCGATGCGGCTCAGGCACAGACGCAGTTCAACGTCCAGCGCCCGGTCTTCCACCACGGGCGGGAAGTCTTTGGCCAGTTCGGCGTGCATCTGCGCCAGCGCAGGCGGCAGCGGGCGGGCGTCTTCGGTGCGACTGCGCAGCCACACGCCTTGGTTGGCGGCCAGCAAGGCCGCGGCGGCCACTTGTTCGGTCAACTCCAGCACGCGGATCGCATCACGGGCGGCGATGGTGCCCATGCTCACTTTGTCCTGGTTGTGGCACTCGGTAGAGCGCGAGAACACGCTGGCCGGCATGGTGTTTTTCAGCGCCTCGGCGGTCCAGGCGCTGGTGCCAATTTGCACGGCTTTAAACCCGTGGTTGAGCATCGCACGCTCGGCGCTGGCACCCGACAGGTTACTCGCCAGGCCGTGGTTGTAACGCACGTCCACCAGCAGGGCGAGTTGGCGATCCAGCAGGTCCGCGACGTTGGCCACCAAGGTCTTCAGGCTGTCCATCGCAAAGGCGATATGGCCCCCGTAAAAGTGCCCGCCATGCAGCACGCGCTCTTCTTCGGCGTCGATGATCGGGTTGTCGTTGGCGCTGTTGAGTTCGATCTCGATAAACCCGCGCAGCCAGTTCAGGCTGTCGGCCAACACACCCAATACGTGGGGCGCGCAGCGCAACGAGTAACGGTCTTGCAGGCGATGCAGGGGAGCGGCCGGAGCGTCGATGGCCAGATCCTGACGCAGCCAGGCGGCCACCTGCATTTGCCCCGGATGCGGCTTGGCCGCGAACAGGCGCTCGTCGAAATGCTCGGGGTTGCCTTGCAGCGCCACGACGTTGAGCGCGGTGATGCGGGTGGCGAGTTTGAGCAGGTAGTCGGCGCGGGCGTACGCCAGGCAGGCGAGGCCGGTCATCACAGCGGTGCCGTTCATCAGCGCCAGCGCTTCCTTGGGCCTGAGTACCAGCGGCGTCCAACCCAGCTCGCGGTGCACGTCTGCCGAGCTGCGGCGCTCACCGTTAAACAACACCTCGCGTTCGCCAGACAAAGTCGCGGCCACGTACGACAACGGCGTCAGGTCGCCGCTGGCGCCGACCGAGCCTTCTTCGGGAATCAACGGCAGCACGTCGTGGGCAATAAAGGCGTGCAGGCGCTCCAGCAACTCGATACGCACGCCCGACACGCCGTGGCACAGCGACTGCAAGCGCGCAGCCAGTACCGCACGGGTGGCCTGGGCATCCAGCAACTTGCCTAACCCGCAGCCGTGGAACGTATACAGATGACGCGGCAAGGCTTCGACGTGCTCCAAGGGCACCGCCACCACGCACGAGTCGCCGTACCCCGTGGTCACGCCGTAGATCACGCCTTCTTTATCCAGCAACGAGTCGAGAAAGCGCGCGCCCTTGGCAATGCGCTCGCGGTATTCGGCGTCGTCTTGCAGACGGGTCGGTGCTTGACGATTGGCCAGCGCCAGCACGTCTTCAATGCGCAGCGGGGGTTGGCCGAAGGTTACTGGCTCATGCGGATGCGTCGTCATCGGTCTTCCAGAAAGGGTAAAAGTTAAACCATTGTTGCGGCGCTTCAAGGCAGTAATGCCCGAGCCGTTCGGCGTAGCGGCCAGCCCAATGGGTGATGACCTGATCGCGGTCGCTGCGCCGCCACATGACGGCCTCTGCGAAGGGTTCGAGGATGACTCGGTAACGACCTTCGCGTTTCAGACAAAACAACAGATTGACCGGGCACTTGAGTAACCCGGCCAACAACCACGGGCCTTGTGGAAAAGCAGCTGGCTGGCCGAGAAAATCGACCCGCACCTGACGCCCGCCTTGCAGGGGCACGCGGTCGCCGGCAATCGCCAGCCACTCACCGTTTTCCAGGCGCTGGTTGAGTTGCAGCATGACCGCGGGGTTGAGCTCGCTGACTTGAATCAGCCGTAAGTGGCTGGCCCCGGCTTCGCCCAGCAGGCGATTGAATTGCTCGGCGTGTTTGGTGTGTACCAGCACGTTCATAGTGACTTTTTCGCCCAGCTCGGCGAGGGCGCGGCACACCTCAAGATTGCCCAGATGAGCACCCACCAGCATTTGTCCACGCTCAGCGCGTAATTGAGTGCGCAGCAGGGCCGGGTCGATGATGTCGATGTCTTCGATCTTGAGACGGCCATTCCACACGTCGAGCTTGTCCAGTAAGGCATCGGCAAAGGCCATGAACTGGCCGAATACCCGGCGTCGGGTCGGGCGCAGGGCGCTTTGCCCGCTCCAGTCGGCCAGCCGCTGCTGGTACTGCCCAATGCTGCGCCGGGCACGGCCACCGAAAACAAAGAAGTACAGCACGATGCCGTACAGCACTGGGCTGAGCAGGCGGCGGCCGAGTAATTTGACGCCGAATGCAGTGAGTTGCATCAGACGCAAACTGCCGCGTTCCTTGTGATCGGCCCAATGGTGTCGGGGTTCGCTCATGCCTGCCAGCGCCTCCAGAGGATGGCGGGCAGGCGCACCAACATGCCGAAAAACAGCCGGGTGTGCATGCTGCTGATCAGCGCGTTGTCATGCACCAGACGAAAGTGCGAAAGACCGTCCTGCGGGTAATGAACACGGGTCGGCAGCCAGCGCATGGGCTGGTTGCGCCAGGTCAGTCGCACCAGAATTTCGGGGTCGAAATCCATGCGTTTGCCCAGCTTGACCGAGTTGATCAGCACCAGCGTCGGCGCAAGCGGGTACACGCGAAAGCCGCACATGGAGTCGGGAATCTGCAATGACAGGCTGTTAATCCACACCCACACGTGGGTCAGGTAGCGGGCATATAAACGACCTTTGGGCACGCTGGCGTCGTACTGCGGATAGCCGCACACCAGCGCCTCGGGGTTGAGGCGCGAAACCTGGATAAAGGAGGCCACGTCGCGCAAATCGTGTTGACCGTCGGCGTCGACTTGCAGCGCGTGGGTAAAGCCCAGGCGCGAGGCTTCGCGCAGCCCGGCCATGACCGCGCCGCCCTTGCCCTGATTGACGGCCAGACGGATGAGGTGAATGTTTTCGCCCTGAGCCAACTGTGCGAGGACCACTGCGCAGGCGGGGCTGCTGGCGTCGTCCACCAACACGCAAGGCAAGCCTGCGGCGAGCAGCGCATCGACCACGGCCGGCACAGCCGTTTCATGGTTGTACACCGGGATGACGGCGCAAGGGTTATGCATGAGAAGACACCATGTCAACCTCTTGTAGCCGCTGCCGAAGGCTGCGTTTGGGGGCGTAGCCGCCGTAATGTTCGGCACCTCGGTTTGTCAGGAAACTCGTGCAAGCCGTTTTACGATTGCTTCGCAACCGGACGCAGCCTTCGGCAGCTGCTACGGGTAGGTGGTGTGTGTTATCCACGGGCTGCCTCCAGCACGATACGACCGCTGGCGCACGCCGCCGTGGCGTTGCGATAAGCGAAGTGCAACTTGCTGCGCTCGCGGTCAAAGCGCAGGGTCAGTTCAATGGCGTCGCCGGGCCGTACCAGTTGCTGAAACTTAAGCACTTCCATCCCGCCAAAACGCGGCGGCAGGTCGAGCAACTGCTGGCCCAGAGCTATTGCCCAGTCCACTTGCACCACGCCCGGCAACACTGGGGTTTTGGGGAAGTGGCCACTGAAATAGGCCAGATCCGGCGGGATCGACAGGTTGAGTGTCCACTGGCCCTCGTCTTCACGCTGGCTCATCACTTCGGGCTGCTTGGGTCGTGGTGCGAGCAATAAGGCATCGACCTGCGCCTGAGGCAGTTTGCCTTGGCTGTTAAGCGGTAAAGAGCGCAGCAAGCGCCAGCGACGTGGCAAGGCCAAGGCTTCGCAGTGTTCGCTCAAATGCTGGCGCAAGGTTTCAGTCAGCGCCCGGCGGCCGTGCTCGCGCAAGGCAAACAGACCGCTGTCACTGAGCACGAGCAGCGCGCCCAGCGATGCACGGTTTTCATGGACAACGCCCAATCGGGCTTCTGCCACCCATGCGTGGTTGACCAACGCGAGTTCGAGCATCGGCAGAGAGATGCGTTTTTCTTCCAGTTTGACGATTCGGTCAAGGCGCCCGAGTAACTCAAAGCGCCCGTCAGCCTCAATACGGGCAGCATCTGCTGTGAGTTCGACATGACCGACAGGCAAATAGGCTGAGGCGATACGCAGGGCGCCGTCTTCGCTTTGGCTCAGCTGCACATCGGCAAACGGCTGCCACAGGTTGTGCCCCTGGCGCCAGGCAATGCCACCGGTTTCGGAGCTGCCGAAAATTTCGGTCGGCCATTGCCCTAAACGTGTGTGTAAAGCCTGTGCCGCCTCGGGAGGCAACGCGCCGCCGGAGGAGAACACGCGTTGCACGGCACTCAACGCCGACCAGTCGAGGTTATCGGTCATGCGCTTGAGCATCGCTGGGCTGGCGACCCACGCAAATGAAGGGTGATCGCGGCTGACGCGCTGCATGTCTTCGGGAAAGGCCAGTTGTTTGCGCACAAAGCTGCGGCCCGCACACAGCGGCCACAACACGCGGAACAACAACCCGTATATATGCTGCGCCCCCACGCTGGCGATGAGGCAGGCAGAACCCAGTTCGGCACCCCACAACTGTTCCAATGCTTGAACTTCATTGGCCATCTGGCGCAGGGTTTTGTCGATGCGCTTGGGCTCACCGCTGGAGCCGGACGTACACAGGCTCAGTTGGCAGCTGTCCAGATCCAGCGCTGCGCCGCACAGGGGCGCTTCGTACAGCGCCTCCAGTTCAACCGTTGACGTTATCCACAGGTCAACCTGCGTGTCCCAGCGTTGGCGGGTTTGTGCTTGCAGGTCGGCGGGCAATAACACGCTGACACCGGCTCGCCAGGCGCCCAGCAAGGCAATCGCCAGCTCGGCGGCGTCATCCAGGTGGACGGCCACCTTTTTTACGTTGCGCCGATGCAGGCCGCCCGCCAGACACAGAGCCTGTTCGCACAGTTGGTTGTGATCCAGTGCCGGATCAAAGGTCACGGGGCGATTTGCGTGCCCCTTCAGCACCAGCTGCTCAAGTTCTATCCAATTCATGCCCGGCCTCTTACTTGTTGCCGTATCAGCCATTCAATGGCAAACAACAGCCCCATCAACCCGTAGGCGAGCAGGCCGTTGTACAGCGTCCACCAACTCAACGGCGCCCATAAGGTCAAACTGGCCGCGACCAGCCCGTTGAGCAGGAAAAACAGGCACCAGACTTTGGTCACCTGCCGCGTATAAACAATCGCGATGTCGGGCAGCACCGGCTCGCGCAAGCGTGCCAGGCGCTCGATGATCGGCGGGCCTAAACGCAGGCTCAGGCCGAACAGACACAGCATGAACCCGCTGATCAGCACCGGGTACCAACGCAGCAACGCTGGGCTGTTGAACACCGCCAATAGCCCGCAAAACACCAGCGCGACCACTGCCATCCACAGGCCACCGGGGCGTCGCTCGCCCGTCAGGGCGCGGGCCAGCCACAGGCCGCCAAGCAGCAGGGCGAACTGCCACGGCGCAAAATGGGCCATGCCGAAATACACCGCAAAGGGGTACAGCACGCCGGCCAATAACAGGCCAAGGCTGATCAGTCCGCTCATTCGACCGGATGAACCAGACGGTAGACCGCCTCAACCACATCGTTCACGGTACGCACTGACTTGAATTCCTCAGCAGCGATTTTCTTGCCGGTTTTACGTTTGATATGGTCGATCAGGTCGACGGCGTCGATGCTGTCGATTTCAAGATCTTGATACAGATTGGCGTCCAGGGTGACGCGCTCGGGTTCCAGCTCGAAGAGCTCGACCAGTGCAGTACGCAGGGTGTTGAAAATGTCGTCACGGGTTTGCATGGTTCGGTCTCAGGCTGCCTGTTTAGCCGTGACGAAAGCCGCAAGGCTGGCCACGTTGGAAAAGTGATTGCGGGTGTCTTTGGCGTCGGCGTCTATTTTGATGCCGTAGGTTTTCTGGATCGCCAGGCCCAACTCCAGCGCGTCGACCGAGTCCAGCCCCAAGCCTTCACCAAACAGGGTTTGCTGGTCGTCAATGTCATTGACGCTGATGTCTTCAAGGCCCAGGGCGTCAATGATCAGTTGTTTGATTTGTGTGTTCAGATCGCTCATCTGTGGCGAGTTCCTTAATAAAGTAGTCATGCACGAAGTCATTGAGCAGGCGCGAAGCTTTGGGCGGCGGGCCAAGCGCGGTGAAGGTTGTAGGATCTATATCGGCGCCAACGTGGAAACTGAAGTGCACGCGACGATCGGGAATGCGATACCAGGGTTCGGCCTTGGTCAGCGTGGTGGGGCTGACCTTGATCACCACCGGGGTGAGGATCTTCGCACCCCGCAGCGCAATAGAGGCCGCCCCGCGATGAAAGGCAGGCGCATGCCCCGGCTGCGTGCGGGTGCCCTCAGGGAAAATGATCA
This sequence comes from Pseudomonas sp. 2024-210, assembly GCF_045062345.1. Lineage (NCBI taxonomy): Bacteria > Pseudomonadati > Pseudomonadota > Gammaproteobacteria > Pseudomonadales > Pseudomonadaceae > Pseudomonas > Pseudomonas sp. 2024-210. Next base: position 259,074 of record NZ_JBJGEJ010000002.1, read on the forward strand.
GCGTCTGGCCTTCGCGCAGGGCGCCAGCAGCGGTGTCGAGCATATCGACGCTGCCGTCATTGCTGATGTATTGCGTGGCACGCACGGGGCTGCGGGTGAACGGGTTTTGCCAAAGGCTTTGTTTGACCACGCAATTGGCGTTGCGCACCAAACCGATCAAAAACACCACATCGATCAGTGACGGGTGGTTGGCGATGATCATCTGCCCGGGCCGCCCCAGTCGTTCAGCCCCTTGCACCTCGTAGGTGAGCACACCCATGCGCGCCATGGTGCGAATAAATAGCCAGAACAAACGACTGACCGTGGCCCTGGCCCGTTCGCGCTGGCGAACGGTGTCGCCCGGCAAGCACCCCAGCACCGGAAAAACGATGAGCCGCAGGCACAGTCCACCGACGCCGAACAGGGCAAAGCTCAGCCCGGTGGCGGTCAGGCGCCAGTAATAAGCGTCGCGGCGGTTACTCACCGCTACGTTGCCAGGTCCAGACACGATGTTTCCAGGCGTGTTGGAAGCAGGTTTGCCCATCGAGCAGATGACGCACCAACTGCAACGCGTGAGGCCAGGGGGTTTTGGCGGCATCGCCCAAGCCTGTCTTCAGTGACAGCTGCCATTGCGTGCCGGGCGTCACGAGCAGGCCCACGGCATAAGGGAAGGGCACATCATCGACCCAGCGGGCATACGCGTGGGGCGGCTGCTCTTCGGTGATCACCAGCAACACAGCGGGCGCGCCTTCGCTGAGCAGGGCGCAGGCCTCGATCAGACCATGTTCCAGGCCATCCCCCGCCGCAGCGAGGGCCGTCATTTCGCTGGTTTCGCCGCGCATGATCGACCATAGACCGATCACCGCGTTATGCACCGAAAGGCTGAATTGGGTGGGGGACAAAGGCTGATCGGCGGCCAGATCGCTGAGGATGTCAAAGGTGCGCGGTGTTTCACCGTGACGGGAAATAAACACCAGTGGCAATGCTTCACGGCCTTCTGCCAGCGGCCAGCCGACGCTAAACGCCATGCGCGCCAGCCTGCTGAGGCGGCGGCGCTGCATGGCCGGTAAAAACGACACATCCGGCGCGTTGTCGCTGGCGGCGAGCACGTGGGGTTGCTGGCTCCAAGCCTGCCAATCGGCCACGCTTTCGAGGCCCGGAGCCCAGGCGCGCCATGCGGCAATATTAAAGGTAATCACTGGAGTGTTGTCCCGCCCTTGCGGGCTTCCTTGATGTGGCGGCAGGCAGCGAGCTAGGCGGCACCCTGAGAAGTGCTGGCATTATCCCGGTGCGGTTGGCTCGTAGCAAACACCGCTTACATTTTAAGGTGCAGTTTTTTAGCTGATCGGACGAAAAAGCTATCTTTTTGCCAAAGTTGAACTATAGGCAATCACTACGGCTTCTGAAAAGTGGCTCATTGCTGAAGTATGTAGGGTTAATTCTTTTTAGTTTGTGGCTCTTTTTTGTGCGAGGTAGCGAATTTACCTACATGGCATCTACACTCGGGCTCTCATTGATACACGGAGGTCTTGAAATGCGGCGCGTGGTGTTCAATCAAAAAGGCGGTGTGGGCAAGTCCAGCATCGCTTGCAATCTGGCTGCCGTCAGTGCCAGTGAGGGGTATCGAACCCTCTTGGTAGACTTGGACGCTCAGGCCAACTCCACCCAATACCTCACCGGACTGACCGGCGACGACATCCCGATGGGGATTGCCGATTTCTTTAAACACAGTCTGTCGGCGAGTGTGGGTTCCAAGAAGAATCGAGTCGATATTTACGAAACCCCCTACGAAAACCTGCACATCATCACGGCCACCACCGAGTTGGCGGATCTGCAGCCCAAGCTCGAGGCCAAGCACAAGATCAACAAGCTGCGCAAGTTGCTGGATGAACTGGCTGAAGATTACGACCGGATTTACGTCGATACACCGCCCGCGCTGAACTTTTATGCGGTATCGGCGTTGATTGCCTGCGATCGTGTATTGATTCCCTTCGATTGCGACAGTTTCTCGCGCCAAGCGCTGTATGGCCTGCTGGCTGAAATCGAAGAGCTGAAAGAAGATCACAATGAAAACTTGGTGGTTGAGGGCATAGTGGTTAACCAGTTCCAGTCGCGGGCCAGCTTGCCGCAGCAAATGCTGGACGAATTGATCAACGAAGGGTTACCGGTCTTGCCTGTGTACCTCAGCAGCTCGGTGAAAATGCGCGAGTCCCACCAAGCCAGCCAGCCGCTGGTGTATTTCGACCCGCGGCACAAGCTGACGCAACAATTTGTTGAATTACACGACTACCTGGATCAGAACGCTTAAGCCCGCACCCCATGGCTTTGCAGCCATGCCTTGAGTTGCTGCAACGGCAATGCGCCACTTTGGCGAGCGATCTCCTTGCCGTTTTTGAACAGAATCAAACTGGGGATCGAGCGAATCCCCAGCTGGGTTGCCAATTGCTGATTGGCTTCACTGTCCAGCTTGGCCAGCCGGCATTGACCGAGCAATTGGCTGGCCGCTTGCTCAAACACCGGCGCAAAAGCCTTGCACGGCCCGCACCACTCGGCCCACACGTCCAGCAACAACGGCAGGTCGCCCTTGATTTGACTGGCGTAGTCGGTTTGCCGCATCTCAAAGGGTTTGGCCAGCAACACCTCGTTTTTGCAGCGCCCGCACTTGGGGTGGTCGCCCACGCGCTCGGCAGGAATTCGGTTAAGGCCGTTGCAGTGGGGGCAGGGGATCAGCAGCGGTTCGGTCATGGCGCACTCCATCAAAGCGATTTCGATATGGCGTGCAGTTCAGCAGATCATTACCCAACCTGCCACTGATGCGTAACGCATCTGTTCATACGCAGTCGGTGGTGTCCGAAATTCTCAGCGCAAAACGCCAGCTCAACGTACGGCAAATTCGCTGGCTGGCCGATTACTTCAACGTACCTGTGGATATGTTTATTTAACGCGTTGAGCCTGCACCACGCTGTCCAGCATGGCATCGATCAACCCTTTACTCATTTCAACCAGCTGCAGGCTGGCGAAGGTCAAGCTGTGGCTGGTTTGAGGGGCGGCGAGCTGGCTTTCTGCGCTCAACACCGCTGCGCTGCCGAGTAATTGCGCGCTCAACTCAAGCGCAAGCTTGATCGGGATACCGGGGTTTACGCTGAACAAAGGTTCGCCTGTAAAGCTTTGGCCGAAGGGGTAGGGCTACTGATGCACATGGAATCTCTCCTTTTTAGAATTGGAGTAGCCACCGTTCGCCGTCAACCGAATGGGTGGCAACTGCGTGCGGGTTGACGGACCGGTTAAAAAGAAGAAACCCGGCGCACTCGAGAGTGCCCCACACACAGCTGCCATAACACGATCAAATCGAGCACAGGCAGGCGTGAACACAGCGACGAAATCGCTGATTCTTCTTTTAGGGGGCGGACCGTCAAATCCGGTCACGAGTGTGTCGTGACGTTGGCGAGGATAGGGGCTGACTGCGTGAGGGTCAATCAGAGGATGGCCCGGCCGGGGATCAAGGGCAGGGGCCATAGCTTTTTGAAAAAACCTCTTTATATAACGAAGAAACTTACGCGCTGTTTGTAGTTTGTCTGACATTGCCATGACTTTATTGGCACTACTCTCTTTTCCTCATATTTTGATGCGATCTCTGTTGCTTTTAAGTGCTCAAAAATCGAGTTAGGCGTGCTTTTTTGTGTGCTGGGAAGTGATGAGATTTGCGGATAGTTAAAATAGGGAAACCAGGGCTAAATATATTTAAAGGGTTTAAGTCAATGGAAGAAAAGATAGATGAAGAGCCTTTTATCATCTGGCCTGTATACGAAGTAGCAAAATTTAGATGCCCTAAGTGTGAAGGTGTATTTACACTTTCAACCGCTGAGGTTTCAAAGCTACTGGCCGAGCAGCCGTTGAAGTGTTTGCAAGGTGAACACTTGATAGCCTTGGGTGAGGCGGGGATAAATGAGTTGGTTAAGCGGGAGCGATGTATAGAGGTTCTTGACTCTGTGATGAGTGTAGTGTTCGTTGTTTTATTGATTTTGTCATTGGTTTTGGCTTTTGCTGTAGCCAGCGAGGCGGGTGCTTTTGTCGGCGCCTCAGGAACCGTGATTTTAGGCTTTATGCGTTATTACTGTACGTTCGGTAAATCCGCCGTGATGCTGGTTGCTGGAAAGCTGACTTTCCAAAAAATACGGCCTCTCCAGCATGCGCAGTTTTGATGCAGGCAGCAGGTGGCGTGCTAAAGCTGTCCGGTAGTAGTGTTAATACGTGATCGGTCGATAAGAGAGTGCCGTCAATGACCATAACCAAAACAGTAGATGTTCGCTGCCTGCACTGCGACAACGCCTTTGAGTTGCTCGCCGAACAGGTCAATGAGTCGATTGAGTGTGGCAGTGTTAAATGCCCGAACTGCGCTCAAGCGTTGTTATTGAAAGAGGCTGATGTGGTTAAGTTGCTCAGCGTTATAGCTAGCAATAAAAGGGCGATAATAATGTTTGGCTCTTTGACGATGGGGGTGCCGGTTGTCAATATTTTTGTTCTGATTCAGTGGGGGGCAGCGATGGGGTTTTTAAGTTTTTTTGCAGGTCTACTTATAGGTGCCTGCCTGCTGCCAAAGAAAGGGAGTACTTCATTCATTCGTCTTGATTTGGATGTAAAAGCCGACGCGGCACAGATCTGAGTTGTCTCAGGTGAGCCAATAAATGACGGTTAAGTGAGGCGGTATAGTTTAGTTAAGCTTTCAGGGAAGCGATGAGTAACTTGAAAGAGCAGGATGAATCGCTTCCGGTAGGCAATTACCGCTTTACCGCCTTTCTCTGTGATGGGTGTAATGCCGAGATAGATGCCACCCATGTAGAGGTTAAGTTATTGAATTTTCTGTTTTACGACGAACAACTGATCTCTAAATGCTTGCCCCACTCCGGCGGGCGCTCGGCATAGGTTTCCATCCCCGGCTGTTCGGTAAATGGCCGGGTCAGAACATCATGCAAACGTTGCACTTCGCTGTAGTCCCCTGCTTCAGCGGCATCAATGGCTTTTTGCGCCAGATAATTACGCAGGATGTACAGCGGGTTGACGGCGTGCATGCGCTCGCGTCGCAGGTTTTCATCGTCTACTCCTTCGCGCTCAACGCGAGCAACGTACTGCGCTGCCCACTCATCAAACCCCTTGAGGTCGACGAATTCGTCACGCAATCGCGCAACGGCCTTGGCGGCGGGCTCATCACCCAAACGGCGGAAGAACAAGGTGTAGTCGATGCTGCTGCCTTGCATGCGTTGCAACAGGGTTTCGATCAACTGTTGATCACCGTCTTCGGCGGTGGTCAGGCCCAATCGGCGGCGCATCAGGTCAAGGTAATGAGCCTGATACAACGGCAGGAAGAGGCCAAGGGTTTCTCGCAGGGCTTCAACACTGATAAACGGCGTCAGTGCCTGCGCCAGTGCGCTGAGGTTCCATTGACCTATCGGGACTTGATTGCTGAATGAATAGCGGCCTTCGTTATCGGAATGGTTGCAGATGAAGTTGGCGTCGAAATCATCCAGAAAGGCGAACGGGCCGAAGTCGAAGGTGATGCCCAGAATCGACATATTGTCGGTGTTCATCACGCCGTGGCAAAAGCCGTATGCCTGCCATTTGGCGATCAGTTCAGCGTTGCGCTCGACCACTTCGCGAAACATCGCCAGATACGGCTCGGGCTGTTCCAGGCATGCGGGAAAGTGCAGGGCCAATACGTGTTCGCCCAACTGCTTTTGCTGTTCAGGTTGTTGGGTGTAGTAGAAATATTCGAAATGCCCGAAACGGATATGGCTCGGGGCCAGGCGCAACACCATGGCGGCGCGTTCTTGTTTTTCACGCCACACTGGGGTGTCTGAGCCGATCACGCACAAGGCACGGCTGCTGGGGATGCCCAGCGCGTGCAAGGCTTCGGACGCCAGGAATTCGCGAATAGAGGAGCGCAGTACCGCGCGGCCATCGCCCATGCGCGAGTAAGGGGTCATGCCGGCGCCCTTGAGGTGCAAGTCCCAATGCTCACCCGCGTCGTTGTACACCTCGCCCAGCAACAAACCACGGCCATCGCCCAAACGCGGGTTATACGAGCCGAACTGATGGCCCGAATAGACCATGGCGCGGGGTTCGGCATCGGCCCATAGGGTGTGGCCGCCAAACAGCTGAGCGAAGACGGGGTCATGAGTCACGGCGGGGTCGAGATCGAGCAGACCCAGGGCTGCGGTGCTGGCCACGACGACGCGCGGTGCGTCGACAGGTTCGGGCAGCACATGAGTCGAGAACGCGTCGCCCAAACGGGCAAAGCGGTTATCGAAGGTCAGTTCGTTCAGCGTTTTCAAGGGGTGGCTCCAGCAGTGGGGGCAACAGGTTCTGTAGCAGCTGCCGAGGTACGAGGCTGCGTTCGGCGGCGCAGCCGTCGTACATTCAGACGCCTCAGTGAATCAGTTGAATCTGACACTCAAGGTTTACGATCGCTTCGCAATCGGACGTCGCCTTCGGCAACTGCTACGTCGGGTTGGGCTTATCCAGCGTCAGCTTTTCGGCCGGTGCTTGCGGGTCGACAGGCACCAACTTGTATTCCTGACCATGAAGGTTTTTAAGGTACACCTCCATCTGCTGGAACGAGATGTTGATGCTGTGGTTTTTGAATTCGCGGTTGATAAAGCGGTTTACTTCATCGATAACCGGGTTGCGGTCGCCCAGGTCACGCACGTGCATACGCAGCTCGTGGTCCAGTGTGCTTTGGCCGAAGCTGAGGAAGAACACATGTGGCTCAGGGTCTTTGAGCACACGCGGGTTTTCTTGCGCGGCCTTGAGCAGCAGCTGTTTGACCAGATCCAGGTCGGAACCATAATCGACCCCCAGTTTCAGGGTGACGCGGGTAATGGTGTCGGTCAGCGACCAGTTGATCAGTTGCCCGGTAATGAAGGTTTTGTTCGGGACGATAATGTCTTTGCGGTCGAAGTCGGTAATGGTGGTCGCACGGATGCGGATCTTGCTCACCGTGCCCGACAGGTTGCCGATGGTGATGGTGTCGCCGATACGCACCGGGCGCTCAAACAGGATCATGATGCCGGAGATAAAGTTGGCGAAGATCTCTTGCATGCCGAAGCCCAGCCCTACCGACAGCGCGGCCACCAGCCATTGCAACTTGTCCCAGCTCACGCCCAGGGTCGAGAGGGTGGACACAAAGCCGACGCCGATAATCACGTAGGTCAGCAGGGTCGTGGTGGCGTAGGCACTGCCCTGGCCCAGATCGAGCCGTGACAGCACCAGTACTTCCAGCAGGCCGGGCAGGTTACGCGCCAGCGCAATGCTGATGCCGATGATGACCAGCGCTCCGATCAGGTCGCCGAAGCTGATGGGTACCATGCTCATGTTGGCGCCGGTGCCGCTGGTGTATTCGTAGAGGGTGATGTTGTCCAGGTAGGAGAATACCGAGATCAAGTCAGACCATACCCAATACAACACCCCGATAAAACCTGCGAGCAAGGCCAGACGGATCAGGCGCAGCGATTGCTGATTGACCTGCTCAATGTCCAGCGTCGGTTCTTCAATCACGATGTCGTTGCCTTCGCCGGCCTCTTTGGCGGCCTGGCGTTTGGCCAGTGCGCGCTGGTAGGCCAGGCGTCGTGCTGCGACCGCCAGGCCGCGTACGAAAGCAGCCTCGATCACTAGCCAGAACATCAAGAGGTAGAGGGTGTTGATCAACCGGTCGCTGAGTTTGAGTGCGGTGTAGTAATAGCCAAAACACACGGCGACAAACAAGGCGAGCGGCAGCAGGGCAAACAAAAAGCCCAGCGTTTTACGCACGCGATAGGCTTTTTTGTCGCCCTGATCGTTGAGCAGCAGGCGAAACAGCAGCCAGCTCATGGCCGCGTAGCAGCTCAGAACGACGAGGATGCCCAGCACGTCATCAGCCAGCGCCGCCGGCTGTTGTTCGGCAAAGGCAACAACGGCCACCAGCGCGAGCACCACGAAGCCCAGTTTGCGGATCCATTTTTGCAGGAACTCGACCAGCGGCTTTTCCCAGCGAAAATGCAGCTCGGCCACGCCACCCGGCGCCAGAATGCGGTAGATCGTATAGAACACCAGCCAGGCTTCAGCCATTTGTATCAAGGCCGCTCCCATGTTGGCGTTCATGCCGCGGGCGTCGGTTTGCAAGGCGTACCCGCACAGCGCCAGCGCCAGCGCAATCGGCATGGCTAGCAAGACGTTGATCAAAATGGCCAGCGGCGTGTGCCATTGGCTGTCACGTTTGAAGTGGCCAATGTCCTGATGGATTTCGTTCAATTTGCCGTATAGGTATTTGCGCTTCCACAGCAGGGCAACAATCAGCAGCACCAGCGGTAAAAACAACAGCGGGCGTTGGCGCAAGCCATCAGCCAATTCGCTGAAACTGGAGGTCCAGGGCAGGGTGAGGACTTGCTGCTTGAGCTGACGGGGCGCTCCTTCGAGCCATTCCAAATCCAGCGGTTTATTGCTGGGGATCCAGAACATTTGCTCATCAAGCGTGGCCCGCAGGCTTTGCGCGGTGCTAAGCAATTGTTTCTGGTTGAGCTGAAGGGTGATTGACTCGTTGAGCAGTGAGCTTAGCTCGCGGTTCAGGCGGTCGAGCAGGTCACCGCGGGTATTGACCAGATCTAACAGGGTTTTACGAAGTTGCGGGTTGACCTGATCAGCAGGCTGGGTTTTGAGCAGATTGTCGACGTAGGTGGTCGGGTTGCTGATCAACTCGCGCTGCTGGTTGATTTCGAACTGATACAGGCGAATGTCAGCAATCTCGTCCGCCAGGTTTTTGTCCATTTTCTGCAAACGGGGCAGTGCTTGTTTCTGTTTGTAGAGAATCTTGGACAGCAGCAAACTGCCCTTTAGAACACTGATTTGCTCGTCCAGCGCCTGATCGCTCTGGGTCACGTTATCCAGTTGCTGCTTGGTTTCGAGGTTTTGCTGTGTGACTTCGTTGAGGCGGTCGGTACTGCGCAACAGGTAGTCAGAGAGCTTCAGGTTGATCGCGCTTTCGGTGGCCAGCAGGCTGCTGCTGCCTGACTTCTGTGCTTCGATGGATTGTTCAGTCACCGTTTGTTGCGATTGAGCCAGACGCTTCTGGTTGATCAGGGTTTGCAGGTCCTGAATTTCTCGGTCCTGACGTGTGGTTTTTTCCAGCAGCAGGTCGTGTTGGCTGCCGCTCAAGTCTTGCAGTTGGCTGTTACCTGCCAGCTCTTGGCGACGCAAGGCGATGAGTGCGTTAAGTGCGGCGATTTCGGCATTGAGCTGATTGCGTTGATCGGCGTTTAGCAATTTGCCATTGTCGCGGCCGGTTTTGAGGATGTTGTTGATCTGCTGAATGCGTGTCTGACTGGTGCTGATTTCGGCTTGCGCCCGCTCTGGGCGAGTCTGGGCGGCAATGCTTTGGCTGTTGGCAATGCCCAGGGCTTTTTGCAGTTCACCTTGTTGCGTCGTGCGATCAGCCAGCATTTGTTCCAATTGCGCAACGGAAAGGTCTTTGTAACGTTGAGCGACGGGCACGGCCGGGCTGGCTTTGAGGCGGGCCAGTTCGCGCTGATTTTCTTCTGTCTGGTCTGACGCCGTGGCCAGTAGCTGCTTGATATCGGTCAGGCGCTGCTCGTAGTCAGCTTTGTCCCCCAGTAGCGTGAGGGTCTGCTGCAACACACCTTGCAAGGCTTTCTGGTCGGCTTCTGGCAGTTTTCGCTCGGCAATTTTGTCGAGGCTTTGCTGTATCGACTCGGGCGACGGGGGCTCAGCGGCCTGGAGTGTGCCAACAGAAAGGCTCAGGCCGAGCAATGCGGTGACGAATAACGTGCGCAGTAGTGACATAGGTACCGGTCAGACGAGCGTAGGAAAATTGGAGTTTAGAGGAACAACCCGGGACCCGGGGCACTTCCTTCGGGGAATCTGACGCCCACTTTGCCTATCTTGTTCCCGTCCATGACCGCAACGGTCCAGATGGTGTTGTTCCATTCCACCTGATCGCCGACCACCGGAGCACCGCCGACTTTTTGCGCAATAAAGCGGCTGAGGGGCAGGTTGGGGTCAACGCCGTTGAGCTGCAAGCCATACAGGGCAGAGACCGCGCCCAGCTGGGCGTCACCTTCCAGGACGAAGTCGCCGAAGAAGCGCAGATCGAGGCCGCGAGTAGGGGGTTGGCTGAACAGTTTGCCGAGGGCTGGCAAGTTGTGTTCATGACCGATTACGCAGAGTAAATCGCCGACGTCGAGGGTGGTACTACCCGACGGGTGGAGCAGTTTCTGATCGCGAAACAGGGCGGCGATGCGGGTGCCGTCGGGCATTTTCAGTTCCCGCAGCGCAGCACCGACGCACCAATTTTGTGCGTCGAGCCGGTAGACGAACAGTTCCCACTCGCTGGTGGGGTGAACTTCGAGGGCGGCGCGAGACACCGGCGCTAAATCAGGTGGCACGGTGACTTTGAGCAACTTGGCCACCCACGGCAGGCTGGTGCCTTGAACCAGCAGGGACACCAGCACGATAAAGAACGCCAAATTGAAATACAGCTGCGCGTTGGGCAAACCGGCCATCAACGGGAATACCGCCAGAATGATAGGCACGGCACCGCGCAGCCCCACCCAGGAGATAAATACTTTTTCGCGGCCGTGGAAAGCCTTGAACGGCAGCAGGCCGACGAATACAGACAGGGGCCGGGCGAACAGAATCATCCACAGCGCCAAGGCCAGCGCGGGGATGGCGATGGGGAGCAAGTCATGAGGCGTGACCAGCAGGCCCAATACCAGAAACATGCCGATCTGAGCCAGCCAGGCCATGCCGTCAAGCATGTGCAAAATGCCGTGGCGGCTGCGAATCGGGCTGTTGCCGATCACCAGACCGCACAGGTAAACCGCAAGGAAGCCGCTGCCGTGCAGGGCGTTGGTCAGGGCAAAGACCGCCAGTCCGCCAGCAATGACCAGAATCGGGTACAGACCGTTGGCCAGGTGGATGCGGTTGACCATTTGCAGCAATAGCCAGCCCCCGGCCAGACCGACCGCGCCGCCAATACCGAACTCTCGCAGCAGGTTAAGCAGCAGGCTGGCGTGCAGGTTAGTTTCGCCGCTGGCGAGCATGTCGATCAGGGTGACCGTGAGGAACACCGCCATCGGATCATTGCTGCCGGACTCGATCTCAAGGCTGGCTGACACCCGCTCGTTCAGGCCTTTGCCGCCCAACAGCGAGAACACGGCTGCCGCATCGGTTGAACCGACGATAGCGCCGATCAGCAGGCCTTGAATCAGGTTGAGGTTGAACAGCCAGGCAGCCATCAAACCGGTCAGGCCCGTGGTGATCATCACCCCGACTGTCGCCAGCGATAACGCCGGCCACAATGCGACGCGAAAGCTCGACACCCGTGTGCGCAAGCCGCCGTCGAGCAAGATCACCGCCAGAGCGAGGTTGCCGACCAAGTAGGCGGTGGGGTAGTTGTCGAAAATGATTCCGCCGCCATCGACGCCTGCGGCCATACCCACCGCCAGGATAATGACCAGGATCGGGATCCCAAGGCGCGAGGAGAGTGAACTGACGAGAATGCTTGCACCTACCAGCAACGCGCCGATCAAGAACAGGCTGTTGATGGTTGTTGCATTCAAAGGCAGTACTCCTGAAGACATAAAAGACAAGGCGTAGACGGTCTATGCAGTCTACGTGCCAGCGATTCTAACCTGCGCGATTGGCCAGCTGTCAAAAAGGTTTTCAGGATATGAATTCGAGTGCGCACAGCGTTTTTTTACACTCATTGAACGGGTTGCACTGACGGCTTCGCATGGTGATTGTCGCGAGGTCTGAGGCTTTTTCTTACAAGAGAGAAGGATCTAGCCTGCATTTTTTTGGCCCGGCAAATTGTATCTCTATGTCACATTTCTATTAACCAATGGATGAGTCATGAAACCTACCCCTTTGACCAGAGATCCGGTGTCAGATGTAAATCGACTATTGGGTCTGGGTCCAAGCGAGTTGTATGTCGTGTCTGTCACCAAGTTTGTAGTGCTGTATTTGCTCACGGGCGGTGGGTACATCGTCTATTGGTCATACCGCAACTGGGCAACCTATAAAGAACGAGTAGGGGCTGACATCCTCCCTTTAGTGCGCGCTGTGTTGTGGCCGTTTTTCATTCTTGATCTGTTCGACAAGATTCAGAACGGTCTGGAGCTGGCCGGCAGGCAATGCCGGTGGCACCCCGAGCCCCGCGCGCTACTGATTATGTTAATGGTCATGATCTCGACCCTGTTTGCGATGTTTTTTGATAGCCCGGATGACGCCGGGGTGGTTTTTATTGCCAATGCACTGCTGATCACGGTGAGTGTGTTTTTGTTTGTCGGCGCCCAGCGCGCTATCAATCTTCTGGCGGCTGACAGCTTGGGGTGCAGTAATTGCAGCTTCAGTGTGAGCAATGTGGTGTGGGCGTTAATCGGCGTCGTTTCAGTGGTACTTCTGGCGTTTTCTGTGTTGGTGCGCACGGGGTAAGTTCCCGAATGGGGCGCACAAAAAAACCGGGCACTTTTCAGGTGCCCGGTTCTTGATGTTTCAGCCTGCGATCAACCGATGGTCATCAAGCTTGCGTTACCACCCGCTGCTGCGGTGTTAACGCTCAGTGCGCGTTCAATCACCAGGCGTTCCAGAGCAATAGACGTTTCGCCTTGGGACAGACCTTGCACACCGACAATAGCGCCTGCGCGTTTGGCCACTGTCTGGCAGACCTCACGCAGTTGATCGCAATCGCCGTGGTGCAGAACGGCGTCAAACATCACATCGTCTCTCGTCCAGTCTGCAACCCGCTTGATGCGTGCTTGCACGGCTTGAGGCAGGCGCGCTATCACGGTTTGGCTCAGTTCATTGTCCGGCACTACCGCCGAGCTGCCCACGGCCAGCACAGCCGCCAGTTGGGTGAGCAGGTCGCTTTCGACTTCGGCCAGGCACAACACATGTTCGCGCGGCAGGATGGCGTAGCTGTTGCGCTCGCCGGTCGGGCCATTGAGCAGGCGAGTGATACCGCTTTGCGAATGGGCGGCATACTCGTCGCACAACTGGGCCAGCGCCGCGTGTTGAGTGTTGTTGGCCCAGTCTTGCAGAGCCTTCAACGGTTTGCTTAGCGCTTCGCGAGCTTGAGTGTCCGTCACAGTGACGGCGTCAGTTTTGGCGAATGATTGCTCAATCGCGTCAGCGGGACGGGTCGACAACAGGCGGAACAAGTACAGCGGGCCGCCAGCTTTAGGGCCTGTGCCCGACAAACCTTCGCCGCCGAATGGCTGCACGCCGACCACGGCGCCGACGATGTTGCGGTTAACGTAGACGTTACCGGCATTGACGTTGTTGACCACTTTGGCAATGGTTTCGTCGATGCGGGTGTGTACGCCCAGCGTCAGGCCGTAACCCGATGCGTTGATTTGTGCGATCAGTTGGTCGATATCTTTGCGTTTGTAACGCACCACGTGCAGCACCGGGCCGAAGATTTCGCGTTCCAGCTCGTCAAAGCTTTCCAGTTCAATCAGGGTCGGCATGACGAAGGTGCCGCGTTTGCACTCTTCAAGGTCGGTGATTGCCATTTGGTAGACGCTACGGCCTTTGCTGCGCATGCCCTGAATGTGTTGCTCGATACCGGCCTTGGCTTCGGCGTCGATCACCGGGCCAATGTCCACGTTCAACCGCTCCGGGTTGCCCATGCGCGATTCGGCCATGGCCCCTTTCAGCATTTCGATGACGCGATCTGCAGAATCTTCCTGCAGGCACAGCACACGCAAGGCCGAGCAACGCTGACCGGCGCTGTCGAAGGCCGAGGACACCACGTCGATGACCACTTGTTCAGTCAGCGCCGAAGAGTCAACGATCATGGCGTTCTGGCCGCCGGTTTCAGCGATCAGCGGGATGGGGCGGCCCTGTGCATCCAGGCGGCCCGCGATATTGCGTTGCAGCAAGCGCGCGACTTCGGTGGAACCCGTGAACATCACACCTTTGACGCGATCATCGCCCACCAGGCGTGCGCCCACCGTTTCGCCACGTCCCGGCAGCAGTTGCAGCACACCTTCAGGGATACCGGCTTCCAGCAGAATGCGGACGGCTTGAGCCGCCACCAGCGGGGTTTGCTCGGCCGGTTTGGCCAATACCGGGTTACCGGCAGCCAGCGCGGCAGCGACCTGGCCGCTGAAAATCGCCAGCGGGAAGTTCCACGGGCTGATGCACACCACTGGGCCCAGAGGGCGGTGGGCGTCATTGGTCAGGTCGTTGCGCGCCTGCACTGCGTAGTAACGCAGGAAATCGACGGCTTCTCGGACTTCCGCAATGGCGTTGGCGTAGGTCTTGCCCGCTTCACGTGCCAACAGGCCCATGAGGGGTTGAATGTCACCTTCCATCAAGTCAGCAGCGCGCTCCAGAATCGCCGCACGTTCGGCCGGTGGTGTGGCTTGCCAGATAGGGGCGACGTTCAGTGCGCACTGGATGGCGTTATCGGCATCTTCAACAGTGGCTTCTTGTACATGGCCAACGACGTCACGCAGGTCGGACGGGTTGAGCACCGGCGCAGGCGTTTCGCTGCTGGAGGCGCAACCGAGCATCGGTTCCGCTTTCCAGTGGTTGTGGGCGGTAGCCAGCAAGGCGCAGGACAACGACGCCAAGCGATGTTCGTTGGACATGTCGATGCCGCTGGAGTTGGCGCGCTCGCTGCCGTACAGGTCACGGGGCAGGGCAATGCGCGGGTGCGGCAGGCCAAAACCGCCTTCTTGCGCTGCCATGTGCTCGATCTGCGAGATCGGGTCGGCGACCAACTCTTGAATCGAAATGGTGTGGTCGGCGATGCGGTTAACGAACGAGGTATTCGCGCCGTTTTCCAGCAAGCGACGCACCAGATACGCCAGCAGTGTTTCGTGGGTGCCGACGGGTGCGTACACGCGGCACGGACGGTTCAGCTTGCCTTCGGCCAACTTGCCGACAACCTGCTCGTATAACGGCTCGCCCATGCCGTGCAGGCATTGGAATTCGTACTGGCCGGGGTAGTAGTTCTGACCGGCAATATGGTAAATCGCCGACAAGGTTTGGGCGTTGTGCGTGGCGAACTGCGGGTAAATCGCTTCGGGCACGGCCAGCAATTTTTTCGCGCAAGCGAGGTAGGACACGTCGGTGTACACCTTGCGGGTGTAGACCGGGTAGCCTTCCAGGCCTTCGACTTGGGCGCGTTTGATTTCGCTGTCCCAGTACGCGCCTTTTACCAGACGGATCATCAGACGATGGCGGCTGCGGCGCGCGAGGTCGATCACGTAATCGATCACGTACGGGCAACGCTTCTGATACGCCTGAATGACGAATCCGATGCCGTTCCAGCCCGCCAGTTGCGGTTCGAAGCACAGGCGCTCAAGCAGGTCGAGGGAGATTTCGAGGCGATCGGCTTCTTCGGCGTCAATGTTTAGGCCGATGTCATATTGCTTGGCCAGCACGGTGAGTGACAGCAGGCGCGGGTACAACTCGTCCATCACGCGCTCGTACTGGGCGCGGCTGTAACGAGGGTGCAGGGCCGACAATTTGATCGAGATGCCCGGGCCTTCATAAATGCCACGGCCGTTGGACGCTTTGCCAATCGAGTGGATAGCTTGCTCGTAGGAGGCCAGGTATTTCTGTGCATCATGCTCGGTCAGTGCCGCTTCACCGAGCATGTCGTAGGAGTAACGAAAGCCCTTGGCTTCAAAGCGCGTGGCGTTGGCCAAGGCTTCGCCGATGGTTTCACCGGTAACGAACTGTTCGCCCATAAGGCGCATGGCCATGTCGACGCCCTTGCGGATCATCGGCTCGCCGCTTTTACCGATGATGCGGCTCAGCGAAGAGGTCAGGCCGGCTTCGTTGTGGGTCGAGACCAGTTTGCCGGTCAGCAGCAGGCCCCACGTCGCGGCGTTTACAAACAACGACGGGCTGTTGCCCAAGTGCGGGTGCCAGTTGCCGGTACTGATCTTGTCGCGGATCAGGGCGTCACGGGTGCCTTTGTCCGGGATGCGCAGCAGCGCTTCGGCCAGGCACATCAGGGCTACGCCTTCCTGGGACGACAGGGAGAATTCTTGCAGCAAGCTTTGAACGATGCCGGCGCGACCCCCCGCGCTCTTCTGATTGCGCAGTTTTTCGGCAATCGAGGCAGCAAGGGCTTGAGTGGCCGCAGCCATCGGCGCAGGCAGGCGAGCCTGTTCGATGAGCATGGGCACGACTTCAGGTTCTGGACGGCGGTAGGCCGAGGTGATTGCCGCACGCAGAACGGACTGCGGCAGAATGCTTTCGGCAAACTCCAGGAAGCACTGATGCGTGTGATCGGTGGGGGCGTCGTCAGCATCGTCGCCGCCGGGCACGCCGCTTAACTCGGTCAGGGTTGCACCACCCTCGAGTTTTTCCAGGTAATTGAAAATTGCCTGTTTGATCAGCCAGTGAGGCGTGCGATCAATCGAGGTCGCGGCAGCTTTGAGGCGCTCGCGGGTTGGGTCATCAAGTTTGACCCCAAGGGTGGTGGTAGCCATATTTTTATCCTCATGGGTGCCGCAGTTGCGCGGCAGCAGCTGGCGGCAAGATTAGCGCTGTGCCGAAAGAGGTGCAACCTAGTGCAACCCGTTTTATCTGCGCTTTGTCAGGATTTTTATAAGTCGGATAATCGCGCGCACACCTCTGGTGCTTTTGGATCGGTCTTGGGGGTTTTTTGCTCCGAAAAGGCGCAAAACCCCTGAATTGAGACGAAATGGCGACAAGGTGCAACTTGCCCGGCAAAAACTGGTTGCACCTTATTTGCTTTGTTGCATAGCATTCGCAGCCAAGGTGCAACCGCTTTAATGCCGGGGCGCCAGCTGATGGTTTTCCTGGGGGAACGTCAGTTTAAATGCAGGGCTTTGTTCATCGTCTCAAACAGGACGTTTGTGAGCGTTCAACCAGACCGCTGCTAAACATAAAAACAATGCCAGGGCTTAATGTAATGAGTGTGAGTAACCCAACCCTGATCACGTTTGTGATCTATATCGCGGCAATGGTCCTCATCGGCCTTATGGCCTATCGCTCCACCAACAATCTTTCTGACTACATTTTGGGCGGCCGTAGCTTAGGCAGTGTTGTGACTGCATTGTCCGCTGGCGCTTCCGACATGAGCGGCTGGTTGCTGATGGGGTTGCCCGGTGCAATCTATATGTCCGGCCTGTCCGAAAGCTGGATCGCCATCGGTCTGGTGGCCGGTGCCTACTTGAACTGGCTGTTTGTGGCGGGTCGTCTGCGCGTACAAACCGAGCACAACGGCGACGCCTTGACGCTGCCCGACTATTTCTCGAGCCGTTTTGAAGATCACAGCGGGCTGCTGCGGATTATTTCGGCCATCGTGATTTTGGTGTTCTTCACCATCTACTGCGCCTCTGGCATCGTGGCCGGCGCTCGTCTGTTCGAAAGCACGTTCGGCATGCCGTACGAAACAGCGTTGTGGGCCGGTGCTGCTGCGACCATTGCTTACACCTTTATTGGCGGCTTCCTGGCTGTGAGCTGGACCGATACGGTGCAAGCCACACTGATGATTTTTGCGCTGATCCTTACGCCGATCATCGTGTTGCTGGCGACTGGCGGTGTGGACACGACCTTCCTGGCCATCGAAGCACAAGACCCAAGCAACTTCGACATGCTTAAGGGCACCACCTTTATTGGCATCATCTCGCTGATGGGCTGGGGACTGGGTTACTTCGGTCAGCCGCATATCCTGGCCCGCTTCATGGCGGCGGACTCGGTCAAGTCGATCGCCAAGGCGCGTCGTATCTCCATGACCTGGATGATTCTGTGTCTGGCCGGTACGGTTGGGGTAGGTTTCTTCGGTATTGCCTACTTCTCGGCCCATCCGGAACTGGCCGGCCCTGTGACTGAAAACCCTGAGCGGGTGTTCATCGAGCTGGCCAAGTTGCTGTTCAATCCGTGGATTGCGGGCGTGCTGCTGTCGGCTATTCTCGCGGCGGTGATGAGTACCTTGAGCTGCCAGTTGCTGGTGTGCTCCAGCGCCCTGACTGAAGACTTTTACAAAGCATTCCTGCGCAAAAATGCCTCCCAGCTCGAGCTGGTGTGGGTAGGTCGGATCATGGTGCTGGTGGTTGCTTTGATCGCCATTGCATTGGCCGCTAACCCTGAAAACCGTGTGTTGGGTCTGGTGAGCTACGCGTGGGCAGGCTTCGGGGCTGCATTCGGCCCGGTGGTCCTGATCTCTGTACTGTGGAAAGGCATGACCCGTCAGGGCGCATTGGCCGGTATTCTGGTCGGTGCCATCACTGTGATCGTGTGGAAGCACTTTGCCTTGTTCGGTCTGTACGAAATCATTCCGGGCTTTATCTTCGCCAGCTTGGCCATTTGGCTGGTTAGCGCGATGGGCCAAGGCCCGAGCAAGAAGATGATCGAGCGTTTCGACGCTGCCGAGAAAGACTTCCAGCAGAACAGCTGATTGGTCTGAGCCGCGGCTCAATCAAGCCGTGCAAAAAAAACGGCCCGTCTCGTTGGAGGCGGGCCGTTTTGTTTGGGGATCCATGGAAAGCACATCATGAGTCGGATGGTTTGCCCGTTTAGACCTGACATTTCTCATGTGTTGTGAGGGTTCTTCTGAAGCGTTAATGGCCTGCTGAAGACGTATTAGCCTTGGTTGAGTGCTCGGTTTTGAGCGCATAACCCAGGACACTTAACATGCGAAAAAAGATATTCCTCGGAAATATTTCCCCTCGTGACTTGCCGTTTTCGCTGCGCAGCGATTATGTCTGGACCCTATCGCTCTTCGCCGTGAAGCCGGGAGGCTCAGAACGTTTATTGCTTGAGACACGTGGTTTCTACGCGATTCCCGCTCCCTGGACATTTGCCTTTCACTTGGATGACGACGAATCACCCAGCCTGGTTGAAGGTTACAAAATTCGTGTCGAGGTGCTGGATCAGCACGTGCTGATAGCAGATGCCACCGAGCAGTTCTCGATTGATTGGCTAGCTGCTTCAATGGACAGCGTTCATAACCTGGTGCTTGAGCCTCAAGCGATTTGATTAAAACACCGCTTGGCGCGGAGCGAGGCTTTACCCCTGACGTTATGAGCTGCACAGGGTAAACTTCGCCCCCTGCGCAGGAGCAACCATGAACTATCGTCACGCCTTCCACGCCGGCAACCACGCCGACGTGTTCAAACATATTGTCTTGACCCGACTGATCGCCTTGATGTCGCGTAAAGAGCAGCCGTTCGCTTATCTGGATACCCATGCCGGGATTGGTTTGTATGATCTTAAAGGTGATCAGGCCAACCGCACCGGCGAGTACCTGGAAGGCATCGCCCGCTTGTGGGATCAAAAAAACCTGCCCGCTATCACCGCGGATTACATGCAGGTGTTGCACAAGATGAACCCGGATGGCGAGTTGCGCTATTACCCTGGTTCGCCTGAGTGGGCGCGGCGCTTGACCCGTTCGCAGGACCGCATCTTGCTGAACGAAAAACACCCCGAAGACGGTGTGATGCTCAAAGACAACATGAAAGGCGACCGTCGTGTGGCCGTGCATTTGGGCGAAGGCTGGCATGTGCCGCGGGCGTTGCTGCCCGTGGCGGAAAAACGTGCGCTGATGCTGATTGACCCGCCGTTTGAAAAGCTGGACGAGATGAAACGCTGCGCCGAATCATTGAAAGATGCGATCAGCCGCATGCGTCAGACCGTGGTAGCAATTTGGTATCCGATCAAGGACAAACGTCAGCTGCGTCGTTTTTACCAAGACCTTGCGGGTTCCGGCGCGCCGAAACTGTTGCAGGTCGAATTGTTCGTGCACCCGCTGGACACCCCCAACAGCCTTAATGGCTCGGGCTTGGCGATTGCCAATCCACCGTGGGGTCTGGAAGAAGAGTTACGCGAGCTGATGCCTTGGCTGGCCAAGAAACTGGGGCAAACCCAGGGTGGCTGGCAGATGGAGTGGTTGATCGCTGAGTAGCAGAGGACAGTGGTCTGCTGCAAGCTGCAAGCTGCAAGACAAAAGCACAAACCTTGTATTAGGTCGCTTTGCTTATAGCTTGCCGCTTGTAGCTGCTTTTAGCTTGCCGCTCCCCTCAAAGAGGGCATACCACCCCGGTGCCGCCAATGCCGCAATAACCCTGGGGGTTTTTCGCCAGGTATTGCTGGTGGTATGCCTCAGCGAAGTAGACCGTTGGCGCTTCTTCGATTTCTGTTGTGATCTCGCCAAGGCCGGCTTTGTCCAGTTCTGCCTGATAAGCGTCTTTGCTCCTCTTTGCTTCGTCCAGCTGCTCCGGTGTAGTGCAGTAGATGACTGAACGGTATTGACTGCCGATGTCGTTGCCCTGACGCATGCCTTGCGTCGGGTTGTGCAGTTCCCAGAACATTTTCAGCAGGTCGGCGTAGCTGACTTTGTCCTGATCGTAGACCACCAACACCACTTCGGTATGGCCCGTCAGGCCCGAACACACTTCTTCGT
The DNA here is from genome assembly GCF_045062345.1 of Pseudomonas sp. 2024-210. Classification (NCBI taxonomy): domain Bacteria; kingdom Pseudomonadati; phylum Pseudomonadota; class Gammaproteobacteria; order Pseudomonadales; family Pseudomonadaceae; genus Pseudomonas; species Pseudomonas sp. 2024-210. The sequence goes on from NZ_JBJGEJ010000002.1 coordinate 279,490, forward strand.
AGGTCGGGTTAGGTGTGTAACCCCCTGCGTAGCCAACGACGGTGCTGACCACGCCTTCGCGCTCCCAGAATTTGCGTTCTGCACCCCAGAAGCAGCCCAGACCAAAAATGGCGAAGCCGACATTGCCCAGAAACGGCCCCAGCAAGGGGGTCTCTTTGAATACATAGTGGTATTCAGGCAGTTGCATCGGTGTTTCGCGGCCCGGCAGGGCTTGTTCTTGAGTAGGTAGCACGTTTTTATTCACCAGAATTTCCGAGCGCAAGACCATTGTTCATGTCCTCTCAGTCAGAGTGAGTGTAGGAAGTCAGGCTAGCAGTGTGCCCGAGTGTTGCAATGCTGTCAGGCCAAAGGGCCGCGTGGATAGCGTTTGAGTTTTTCCATCAGTTCATCGCCGGGGATAGGGCGGTCGAACAAATAACCTTGACCCACATCGCACCGGTGGCGACGCAGAAAAGCAAGCTGGGCAGCCGTTTCGATGCCTTCGGCGACCACTTTGAGCTTGAGGTTATGGGCCATGGCAATCACTGCGGAGGTGATTTCCATGTCGTTTTGGTTGTCGGGAATGTCTTTGACGAAGCTGCGGTCAATTTTGATGACGTCGATCGGGAATTTTTTCAGGTAGCTGAGCGAAGAATAGCCGGTGCCAAAATCGTCCATGGCCAAGGTCAGGCCCATCTCTTTCAGCTGGTCGAGCTGCAAACGCGTGTCATCTGTGGCTTCGAGGAGCAGACCTTCGGTCAGTTCGAGTTCCAGCAGGCCAGCAGGCAGTTGTTCTTCCTTGAGGATGGTGGCGATGGAGGCCACCAGATCGGGGTCGGAGAACTGCTTGGGCGACAGATTGATCGCCACTTGCAGGTTGCCCAGCCCGTTGTCGCTCAGGTGCTTGCTCATGCGGCAGGCCTGACGTGCCACCCATTTGCCAATTGGAATAATCAACCCGGTTTCTTCAGCCACGCTGATGAACTGGTCCGGGCGGATCATGCCTTTTTCAGGGTGGTTCCAACGCAGCAAGGCTTCCATGCCGAGCAATCGCCCGGAGCGCAGGCATAGCTTGGGTTGGTAGAACACGTCGAGTTCGTTTTGCGTGAGGGCTCGGCGCAGGTTGTTTTCGACGAAAAGTTTGTAGCTGGCTTCAGCGTTCAGGGCCTCAGTGAAGACTTGAACCTGATGTTTACCGTTAGCTTTGGCTTTGTGCAGCGCCAGCCCGGCATTGCGCATCAGCGTTTGCGGGTCGAGCCCGTGCAAAGGAGCGCAGGCAACGCCGACAGAACCGGTCACGCTGATGAGCTGATTGTCGACAAACATGGGTTTGTCCAAGGTCATGAGCAGTTGGTTGGCGGTGTCTTGGCCGGCTTCTACTGCGGTGTCGTCAAGCAATACAGCAAATTCATTACTGGCGAAGCGCGCCAGAATGTCAGCGGGGCTAAGGGTATTGCGCAGGCGTCGTGCCAGGCTGATCAGCAGTTTGTCACCCGTTTGATGGCCGAGGCTGTCATTGATGCGCTTGAAGTTATCGATGTCGACCAGTAGCAGGCAAATAGGGCCGGTGCTGGTGCGGGCAAAGCGCTCATCAAGGGTGCGGATAAACGCAGGGCGATTGCCCAGGCTGGTCAAATTGTCGGTATAGGCCAAGCGTTCTATGCGCTGCTGCGCCAGTTTCGCTTCGGTGATGTCTTCGTAAATGCCGATGTAGTGGGTCAGTTCCCGGTGGTCGCCGTACACCTTGGAGATCGACATTTGGCCCCAGTACGGTTCGAGGTTTTTGCGTCGGCTTTTGAACTCGCCTTGCCAACTGTTGCCTTTGCTCAGGCTCGAATGCGCATCAAACAACAGGTCGCTGAGGTTCTCCAGTGCGGGCAGCTCGCTTAACTTCTGGCCCTGCACTTCGTCGGAGCTGTACTGGGTGATAGCGGTAAAGCTGGGGTTGACGTACTCCACCACACCTTCGCAGTTGACCAGCAAGAAGGCGTTGGCGCTTTGCTCGACAGCCCGCTGAAACAGGTGCAAGGCGCTGGTGGCTGTGCGTCGGTTGTGGTTGTTGATGACTTGCGCGAACTGGTCGGCCAGTTCGCCGGCAAAGGCTATTTCATCCGATTGCCACACCCGGCTTGTACCGGTTTGCTCAAGGCACAGTACACCCACGACCTGTCCGTCGATGCGGATGCTGGCGTCCAGCATGGCATTGGTCTCGTGGCGGCTCTGGGTGGCGATGAGTTCACGGGTGCGCGGGTCGCGGTTGGCGTTGTGCGCATCGATGGAGCGGCTGGTGTGCAGGGCTTCAAGGTAGTCAGGGAACTGGCTGATATCGAGTGTGTTGAGCAACACAAAGCTCTGGCTTTCACGCAGGAAGGCCGAAACGGGGTGCAAGGCGTTGCCTTCAAGGTTCCACAGGCTCGCGCCATCGACTTGATACATGTCGCAAGCGCTGCGGGTGATCAGTTCGGCCGCTTCTTGCAGTGAGTTGTGCTGACTGTAGCGGTGACGGGCGAGCAACAGAATTAACTCCTGTTGAGCGCGAACGCGCTCCAGGTGCTGGAGTTGTTCTTGCTGGGCACGCTGGTTGAGCTCCAACGCCATATGCAGTCGGCTGTTCTGGGATTCTGGTTCGGTCAAGGCTGAAGACGGTGCGTTTTCAAGCACCAACAGGTAGCCCCGTAGCAAGTGGCGGCTATGGTGTTTGTAGGTTTCGCCCGCTTCCATCACCTTCAGTGGGCCCTGTTGCGTGTGCAAGGTGTAATGCACGACGTAGTGAGGCTCGCTGATGAGTTGGCGGGTAATGGACTCATGCAATTGATGGCGGGCTTTAGGCTCCATCAAGCTGGCATAGGGTGACGTGACCTGAGTGCACAGCTCATTCGCTGAAGCGCCGAAATGGCGTTCGCAGTTAGGATCGAGATAAAGCAGTGCCCAACTGGCGTCATTAAGCCGCTCGAAACGCAGCATGCCGAGCCGCGAAGGCACGGGTAACTGGGTCACGACCTCGGATGCCATGCGCACGGCAGCATCGGGTTGGCTTTTCATTGAACACTCGCTTCACAAATGCTGATGGCGCACGGGCGGATGCCCTTATCATGTGGTTATCGGCAAGGTTGCATCAAGCACACTGCGCTGACAAGTGAACAAGGAGGCTAAGTGCTATAGAAGGCTATCGGCTGGTGTTCAGGATTCTGGAGTTTCTTTATACCTTGGCCCTCACCCCAACCCTCTCCCTCTGGGAGAGGGTTAGGGTGAGGGGCTTTCATAAATCGCAGGCAAAAAAAGCCCCGCCAAAAGAGCGGGGTTGAGGTACGAGCGTGGCGCTCGGAAAACAGTGCGCTATCCCGGCCTTCGGTGAGGAAGGCCGGGACGTGGCTTACAGCAGGATCGTGCGGATGTCGCCCAGCAACTGGCTCAGACGCTGGGTGAAGCGTGCAGCCGCGGCGCCGTTGATCACACGGTGATCGTAGGACAGCGACAAAGGCAGCATCAGTTTCGGCTGGAAGGCTTTGCCATCCCAGACTGGCTGAATGGTGGCCTTGGAAACACCCAGGATCGCCACTTCCGGCGCGTTGACGATCGGCGTGAAGCCGGTGCCGCCAATGTGGCCGAGGCTGGAAATAGTAAAGCAAGCGCCTTGCATGTCGTCAGCAGTCAGCTTTTTGTCACGGGCCTTGGCAGCCAGTGCCGCGGCTTCGGCTGCCAGTTGCAGCAGGCTCTTCTGATCAACGTTCTTGATCACAGGTACCAGCAGGCCATCCGGGGTGTCTACGGCGAAGCCGATGTTGACGTACTTCTTGCGGATGATCGCTTTGCCGCTTGGCGCCAGCGAGCTGTTGAAGTCCGGCATTTCCTTGAGCAGGTGCGCGCAGGACTTGAGCAGCAGAGGCAGCACAGTCAGTTTCACACCGGCTTTTTCGGCGACAGCTTTCTGCGCAACGCGGAAGGCTTCCAGCTCAGTGATGTCAGCCTGATCGAACTGAGTCACGTGCGGGATGTTCAGCCAGCTGCGGTGCAGGCTCGACGCGCCAATTTGCATCAGGCGAGTCATGGCCACTTCTTCCACTTCACCGAAACGGCTGAAGTCGACGGTCGGAATTGGCGGGATGCCAGCACCACCGGTTGCACCGGCAGCCGGCGCTTCCTTGGCCTTCTGCATCATGGCTTTGACGTAAGCCTGTACGTCTTCCTTGATGACGCGCCCGTGCGGGCCGGTTGGCGGCACGGCGCTCAGCTCGACACCGAACTCGCGGGCCAGTTGACGCACAGCAGGGCCGGCGTGAACCTTGCCGCCTTTTGGTGCAGGCGCTGCGGCCGGGGCAGGAGCAGCCTCGGCTTTGGCGGCTGGCGCAGGTGCTGGAGCAGCGGCAGGCGCTTGAGCGTTGGCAGCAGGTGCTGACGCGGCTTGGGCCGGTGCTGCAGGCGCCGCAGCGCCCGCCACTTTAAGCTTGAGGATGAAGTCGCCAGTGCCAACTTCATCGTCCAGCTTGACCGCAATGCTTTCCACCACACCGGCAGCCGGCGATGGAATTTCCATGCTGGCCTTGTCGGACTCGAGGGTGATCAGCGATTGATCAGCCTCAACGGTGTCGCCAGCCTTGACCAGAATCTCGATGATTTTGGCTTTGCCCGACGAGCCGATGTCCGGGACATGAATGTCCTGAACAGTCGAGCTTGCAGGTGCAGGTGCAGGTGCAGGTGCAGGTGCAGCAGCCGGGGCCGCTGGGGCCTCAGCAGCTGGCGCGGCAGCTGGCGCGGCAGCTGGCTTTTCAGCAGCGGCCGCTGGGGCAGCGGCTGGCGCTTCAGGTGCCGCAGCGTCGCCTTCGGCTTCCAGCTCCAGCAATTCATCGCCTTCTTTCAAACGGTCGCCCAGCTTTACTTTCAGGCTTTTGACGATACCGGCCTTGGGAGCAGGGATTTCCATGCTCGCCTTGTCCGATTCCAGCGTCAGAATGCTCTGGTCCGCTTCTACACGGTCGCCGACTTTTACAAACAGTTCGATGACTTCACCGTCACCGCTGCCGATGTCAGGTACTCGAATGAGTTCGCTCACAAATATTCTCCTCAGCAGTCCAGTGGGTTGCGTTTTTCCGGGTTGATACCGAACTTCACGATGGCTTCTGCAACCACCTTAGGTTCGATGTCGCCACGGTCAGCCAGTGCTTCCAGGGCTGCCAACACCACGAAATGACGGTCTACTTCGAAGAAGTGACGCAGTTTTTTGCGGCTGTCGCTGCGGCCGAAACCGTCAGTGCCCAGCACTTTGAATTCCTTGACCGGTACCCACTGGCGAATCTGTTCAGCGAACAGCTTCATGTAGTCAGTCGAAGCAATAACCGGACCCTTACGGCCTGTCAGGCATTCTTCAACGTAGCTCAGCTTAGGCTTCTGGCCCGGGTGCATACGGTTGGTGCGCTCTACGGCCAGGCCGTCGCGACGCAGTTCGTTGAAGCTGGTCACGCTCCATACGTCAGCACCGATGTTGAATTCGTCACGCAGGATTTTCGCCGCTTCACGCACTTCACGCAGGATGGTGCCGGAGCCCATCAGTTGTACGTGGTGAGCCGCTTCCTTGGTGTCTTCTTCAAGCAGGTACATCCCTTTGACGATGCCTTCTTCAACACCGGCCGGCATGGCAGGCTGCTGGTATGACTCGTTCATCACGGTGATGTAGTAGAAGACGTCCTGTTGCTCTTCGGTCATCTTCTTCATGCCGTCCTGAATGATCACCGCCAGCTCATAGCCGTAGGTCGGATCGAAGGTGCGGCAGTTCGGGATGGTCGAAGCCAGAATGTGGCTGTGACCGTCTTCGTGTTGCAGGCCTTCACCGTTGAGCGTGGTACGCCCGGCGGTGCCGCCGATCAGGAAGCCACGGGTGCGGCTGTCGCCAGCAGCCCAAGCCAGGTCGCCAATACGCTGGAAGCCGAACATCGAGTAGAAGATGTAGAACGGCAGCATGGGCTGGTTGTGGTTGGAGTACGAAGTACCGGCCGCGATGAAGGAGCTCATGGCGCCTGCTTCGTTGATGCCTTCTTCGAGAATCTGACCTTTTTTGTCTTCTTTGTAGAACATCACCTGGTCTTTATCGACTGGCTCATAGAGCTGGCCAACGGACGAGTAGATGCCCAACTGACGGAACATGCCTTCCATACCGAAGGTACGGGCTTCGTCCGGGATGATCGGAACGATGCGCTGACCGATGTCCTTGTCCTTCACCAGCTGTGCCAGGATGCGCACAAAGGCCATGGTGGTGGAGATTTCACGGTCGCCGGAGCCGTCAAGGATAGCCTTGAGGGTGTCCAGTGGCGGCGTCGGAATGCTCAGGCTCTTGGCGCGACGCTGAGGCACGAAGCCACCCAGTGCTGTGCGACGCTCCATCAGGTAGCGTGCTTCAGCGCTGCCTTCTTCGGGTTTGAAGAATGGCAGGGATTCGATCTCTTCATCTTTGACCGGAATGTCGAAACGATCGCGGAACAGCTTCAGGCTTTCAACATCAACCTTCTTGGTGTTGTGCGCGGTGTTTTTCGCTTCGCCGGCGCCTGTGCCATAACCTTTGATGGTCTTGGCCAGAATGACGGTTGGCTGGTCTTTGTGATTGACCGCTTCGTGGTACGCCGCGTAGACCTTGTACGGGTCGTGGCCGCCACGGTTGAGTTTCCAGATTTCGTCGTCGGACAGGTCAGCAACCATCGCCTTGAGTTCTGGCGTGTTGAAGAAGTGTTCACGTACGAACGCGCCGTCTTTGGCTTTGTAGTTCTGGTATTCGCCGTCGATGACTTCGTCCATGCGGCGTTGCAGGATGCCGTCGACGTCTTTGGCCAGCAGTGGGTCCCAGAAACGGCCCCAGATGACTTTGGTCACGTTCCAGTGAGCACCACGGAACACGCCTTCAAGTTCCTGGATGATCTTGCCGTTGCCGCGAACCGGGCCATCGAGGCGCTGCAGGTTGCAGTTGATGACGAAGATCAGGTTGTCGAGGTTTTCACGGCCAGCCAGGGAGATGGCGCCCAGGGATTCCGGCTCGTCGCACTCGCCGTCGCCCAGGAAACACCAGACTTTTTGCTTGCCGGCTGGAATGTAGCCGCGCGCTTCCAGGTACTTCATGAAGCGTGCCTGGTAGATCGCCTGAATCGGGCCAAGGCCCATCGAGACGGTAGGGAACTGCCAGAAATCAGGCATCAGCCAAGGGTGCGGGTAAGACGACAAACCGTGACCGTCGACTTCCTGACGGAAGTTGTTCATCTGGTCTTCGGTGATGCGGCCTTCCATGAACGCACGGGCGTAAACGCCTGGGGAGGTGTGGCCCTGGAAGTAGATCAGGTCGCCGCCGTGTTCTTCGGTCGGAGCCTGGAAGAAGTAGTTGAAGCCGATGTCATACAAGGTTGCGCTGGAAGCGAAGCTGGAGATGTGACCGCCCAGGTCAGAATCTTTCAGGTTCGTGCGCATAACCATCGCCATGGCGTTCCAGCGTACCAGCGAGCGAATGCGGCGTTCCATGAACAGGTCGCCAGGCATGCGTGCTTCGTGGGTAACAGGAATCGTGTTGCGGTATGGCGTGGTGATGGCGTACGGCAGTTGCGAACCGGTGCGGGTAGCGAGCTCACCCATACGGGTCATGAGGTAGTGAGCGCGTTCTTCGCCTTCTTTGTCGAGAACCGATTCCAGGGCGTCCAGCCATTCCTGGGTTTCGACGGGATCGAGGTCTTGCATGGCTTGCTCCAGGGCGGAAAGGCTTCCAGAATCGGTTGCCTGAGTTTGCGACTGGCCTTGTGGGCAGACGACATAAATTCTTGGATCGCCGAAAGGTTGTTTTCCGGCGTTGTGTAGTTTTACTACAAATCGTCGGCCATTTCAGCCTTTCGACTCTGCAGGTCAGTAGTAAAACTACATGAAGTGCTCTGCTGGCGGTCTGTTGCCTTGTGGGAAAAATCGATAATGTTGGTTAGATATTGACTATTAGGCCATTGGCGTAGATGTTTGCTGCCAATAAAAACCAAAATTAAGCTATTTACAACCTTTGTTAGACAGTCGGATTTAACCGCTGTTTCTTCCTGTCACCGTACCCGGCAACCCTGTCGCCGATCAAGGATAGACCATGAGCCTTCCCTCGCTAGTCCCCCTCCCAAGCCTTTTGTTGCCACTTGCCAGTCGCGCAGAACACGCGTGGCGTGCAGCAGTCGCTGACCTTGCGGGCGGGCTCGGGCTGGATGACTGGTCGTCGGATCGTTGGTCTGACTTTCATCGGGTCAGTGCGGCCAGTGACTTTTTTATTGAGCACGTTTCACGTGACCCGTTGATGTTTCTGGCGCTGGTGAGTTCCGGTGAGCTGGAGCGCAGCTTTGCCCCGGGTGAACTGTGCGGGCAGATTGGCGCTGCCGTTGAACAGGCTGGCACTGATGATGAATTGGGCCGTGAGCTGCGCCGTCAGCGCACTCGCCAGCAAATCCGGATTATCTGGCGTGACCTCACCCGTCAGGCCGATTTGATTGAAACCTGTCGCGACCTATCGGACATGGCTGACGCCTCTATCGACCAGGCCTACCGCTGGTTGTATCAGCGCCATTGCCAGCAATTCGGTACGCCTACTGGGCACCGCAGTGGCGAGCCGCAGCAGATGGTGATTCTGGGCATGGGCAAGCTCGGCGCAGTCGAGCTGAACCTGTCGTCGGACATCGACCTGATTTTTGCCTATCCCGAGGGCGGGGAGACGGTCGGTGCCAAGCGCCCGCTGGATAATCAGGAGTTTTTTATCCGCCTGGGTCAGCGTCTGATCAAAGCACTGGACCCCATGACGGTCGACGGGTTTGTATTTCGCGTAGACATGCGGTTGCGCCCCTATGGCTCGTCGGGTGCGTTGGTTTTGAGCTTTAACGCACTGGAGCAGTATTACCAGGACCAAGGGCGCGACTGGGAGCGCTACGCCATGATCAAGGCCCGTGTGGTGGCCGGTGATCAAGTGATGGGCGCGCAGTTGCTCGACTTGCTGCGCCCCTTCGTTTATCGGCGTTACCTCGACTTCTCCGCCATTGAAGCGTTGCGCACCATGAAGCAGTTGATTCAGCAGGAAGTGCGGCGCAAAGGCATGGCCGACAACATCAAGCTGGGGGCGGGCGGGATTCGTGAAGTCGAGTTTATTGCTCAGGCGTTTCAGCTGATTCACGGCGGACGCGACCTCAGCTTGCAGCAGCGTCCGCTGCTTAAAGTGCTGAAAATCCTCGAAGGGCAGGGCTATTTGCCCGCCGCGGTGGTGGGTGAGTTGCGCGAAGGCTACGAATTCTTGCGCTACACCGAGCACGCGATACAGGCCATTGCTGATCGCCAGACCCAGATGCTGCCGGACACCGAACAGGATCAGGCGCGTATCGCCTTCATGATGGGTTTCGACAGTTGGGCCGCCTTCCACGCGCAGCTCATGGCGTGGCGTGAACGAATTGACTGGCATTTCCGTCAGGTCATCGCCGACCCGGATGATGAAGAAGACATCGACGAGGGCGAACTGATCGTCGGCGGTGAGTGGCTGCCCTTGTGGGAGGAAGTACAAGACGACGCTGCTGCCTGTGTCCAGCTTGAAGAAGCGGGATTTGTCGATGCCCCCAAAGCATTGAAGCAACTGGCCGCGCTGCGTGCCAGCCCGCAGTTGCGCGCGATGCAGCGTTTGGGGCGCGAGCGGCTGGATGCCTTTATCCCGAGGCTTTTGGCTCAAGCGGTCGAGCACGCCAACCCGGATCTGGTGCTGGAGCGGGTCTTGCCGCTGGTTGAGGCGGTTGCGCGACGTTCAGCTTATTTAGTCTTGCTGACTGAAAACCCCGACGCGCTGCGCCGTTTGCTGACCCTGTGCGCAGCCAGCCCGTGGATTGCCGAGCAAATTACCCGCTTTCCGCTGTTGCTCGACGAATTGCTGAACGAGGGCCGACTGTTCAAGCCGCCGCTGGCGCCTGAGTTGGCTGCCGAGCTGCGCGAGCGTTTGACCCGCATTCCCGAAGACGATCTTGAACAGCAAATGGAAGCGTTGCGTAACTTCAAGTTGGCGCACCGTTTGCGAGTGGCCGCCTCGGAAATCGCCGGCAGTCTGCCACTGATGAAAGTCAGCGATTACCTGACCTGGCTGGCCGAAGCCATTTTGGAGCAAGTGCTGGCACTGGCCTGGCGCCAGACGGTGGCCAAGTACGGCACGCCGCTGCGCACCGACGGCAGCTTGTGCGACCCCGGCTTTATTATTGTCGGCTACGGCAAAGTCGGCGGGATCGAATTGGGGCATGGCTCGGATCTGGACCTGGTGTTTATTCATGACGGTGACCCCAATGCCGAAACCGATGGCGCCAAGCCGATCGACGGGTCGCAGTTTTTCACGCGTCTGGGGCAGCGAATCATTCATTTACTGACCGCGCAAACCAACTCCGGCCAGCTGTATGAAGTTGATATGCGCTTGCGTCCTTCAGGGGCTTCGGGCTTGTTGGTCAGCTCGCTGGGCGCCTTTGAGCGTTATCAGGAAAACGAAGCCTGGACCTGGGAACATCAGGCGTTGGTACGGGCGCGCGTGTTAGTTGGGTGTAAACAGGTCGGGGCAGCGTTCGAGAAGGTGCGCGCCCATGTGCTGGAGCGTGAGCGTGACCTGCCGAAGCTGCGTCAGGAAGTCAGCGAGATGCGCGCCAAAATGCGTGACAACCTGGGCACTCGCATCACGGTTGCCGGTACGGCGGAAAATGCCTTCCAGCCCACGGTGCCCTTCGATCTCAAGCAAGACGCTGGAGGTATCGTCGATATTGAATTTATGGTGCAATACGCGGCCCTGGCGTGGTCCAGGGAACACCCGGCGTTACTGCGCTACACCGATAACATCCGCATTCTGGAAGGGCTGGAAGACGCCGGGCTGATGCCTGCTGCTGATGCCAGTCTGTTGCGCGAGGCTTACAAAGCCTTTCGCGCCGTCGCCCACCGGCAAGCCTTGCAGAAGGAGGCCGGGGTGGTCGGCGGAGATCAGTTTGTCATGGAGCGTCGCCATGTGCGGCGTATCTGGCAACAATTGGGGTTGTGGGAAAGCAGCGGCAAGAATCAAGCTACAAGCGGCAAGTAAAAGCTTGCTGCCGATGGCTTGAAGCTGCTCTAAGCTTGCCGCTTGAAGCTGCTTCTTGCCGCTTAAAACTTGCAGCTTGAAGCTGCTCTTATGAGGATCTTAATGATGTCGATGGCTGATCGTGATGGTGTGATCTGGTATGACGGCAAGCTGGTGCCGTGGCGCGATGCCACAACCCACGTGCTGACCCATACATTGCACTACGGCATGGGCGTGTTTGAAGGTGTGCGCGCTTACGAAACCCCGCAAGGTGCGGCGATTTTCCGTTTGCAGGCGCACACTGACCGCCTGTTCGATTCGGCCCACATCATGGGCATGAAGATCCCGTTCAGCAAAGACGAAATTAATGAAGCGACCCGCCTGGCGGTGCGTGAAAACAACCTCGACAGCGCCTACATCCGTCCGATGGTGTTCTACGGATCTGAAGCCATGGGCCTGCGCGCCACCGGTCTGAAGGTTCATGTGATCATTGCGCCGTGGAGCTGGGGTGCCTACATGGGCGCCGAAGCGCTGGAAGTCGGGATCAAGGTGCGCACCAGCTCCTTTACCCGTCACCACGTGAACATTTCCATGACCCGCGCCAAGGCCAACGGTCACTACATCAACTCGATGCTGGCCTTGCAGGAAGCGATTTCTGGCGGTGCTGACGAAGCGCTGTTGCTGGACCCGGAAGGCTTTGTGGCTGAAGGTTCGGGCGAAAACGTGTTTTTGGTCAAAGACGGTGTGATTTACACCCCGGACGTGACGGCGTGCCTGAACGGCATCACGCGCAGCACGATCCTGACGCTGGCCACTGAGCACGGGTACAAGTTTGTTGAAAAACGGATTACACGCGATGAGGTGTACATCGCCGACGAAGCGTTCTTTACCGGCACCGCCGCTGAAGTAACGCCGATTCGCGAAGTGGACGGTCGTCAAATTGGTATCGGCCGTCGTGGCCCGATTACTGAAAAACTGCAAAAAGCCTACTTTGATCTAGTGACCGGCAAAACATCGAACCACCCAGAGTGGCGTACACTGGTCAAATAAAGCGATATGGCATCACAGCGGGGAGGCGAATGCCTCCCTTGCTTGTTTATGGAAACTTATGAATATTTTGATCGTTGGGCCCAGCTGGGTCGGTGACATGGTGATGGCGCAGACACTGTTCCAGTGCCTGAAACAGCGTCACCCAGAGTGTGCAATCGATGTGCTGGCCCCCGAGTGGAGCCGGCCCATCCTTGAGCGCATGCCTGAAGTGCGCCAGGCCTTGAGCTTTCCGCTCGGCCACGGCGCGCTGGAACTGGCTACGCGGCGCAAGATCGGCAAGTCCCTCAAGGGCCAGTACGATCAGGCCATCCTGCTGCCTAACTCGTTGAAATCGGCCCTGGTGCCTTTTTTCGCCGGCATCCCCAAACGCACCGGCTGGCGCGGCGAGTTCCGTTACGGGCTGCTCAACGATGTGCGAACGCTCGATAAAGCGCGTTACCCGCTGATGATCGAGCGTTTCATGGCGCTGGCGTATGAGCCGGGCGCAGACCTGCCCCGGCCGTACCCGCGCCCTGATTTACAAATTGACCCGGTAAGCCGCGATGGCGCGCTGAACAAGTTTGGTCTGACGATGGACCGGCCCGTGCTGGCGCTGTGCCCCGGCGCCGAGTTCGGTGAGTCCAAGCGCTGGCCGTCCGAGCACTACGCTGCCGTGGCTGAGCAAAAGATCCGCGAAGGCTGGCAAGTCTGGCTGTTTGGCTCCAAAAACGATCATGGCGTGGGTGAAGACATTCGCGCACGCTTGATTCCCGGCCTGCGTGAAGAGTCCGTCAACCTCAGTGGCGAGACTTCGCTGGCTGAAGCCATCGACTTGCTGTCGTGCGCTGATGCCGTGGTGTCCAACGATTCCGGGCTGATGCACGTGGCTGCGGCGCTTAATCGCCCACTGGTGGCGGTGTATGGTTCGACCTCGCCGGGCTTCACCCCGCCTTTAGCCGACAAGGTCGAGATTGTGCGTCTGGGGCTCGAATGCAGCCCGTGTTTTGATCGCACCTGCCGTTTCGGGCACTACAACTGCCTGCGTGAACTGATGCCTGCGCCTGTGCTTGAAGCCTTGCAGCGGTTGCAGGGTTCAGTGGTCGAGGTCAACTAGGTGCGCGTTCTGTTGGTGAAAACCTCATCCCTTGGGGATGTGATTCATGCGCTGCCGGCGTTGACCGATGCGGCGCGGGCGATTCCGGGCATTACCTTTGACTGGGTGGTGGAAGAAGGCTTTGCCGAGATCCCGACCTGGCACCCGGCGGTGGATAAGGTAATCCCGGTGGCCATTCGTCGCTGGCGCAAAAATATCTGGCAAACCCTCAAGAGCGGTGAGTGGAAGCGGTTTAAACAAAGCCTGCGCGCCGAAAAATACGACCTCGTGATTGACGCCCAAGGCCTGGTAAAAAGCGCGTGGCTGACCCGATACGTCAACGCACCGGTGGCCGGGTTGGACAAAAACTCGGCCCGCGAACCCTTGGCCAGCCGTTTTTATCAGCGTCGCCTGGCCGTGGCTCGCGGGCAGCACGCGGTTGAGCGTTTGCGTCAGTTATTTGCCGTTGCGCTGGGTTACGACCTGCCCAAAGGGCTGGGTGATTACGGCCTCGACGTTGATCGCTTGGTTGAATTACCGCGCAAAAAGCCCTACGTATTGTTTCTGCACGGCACTACGTGGGACACCAAGCACTGGCCTGAGGTGTATTGGCGCGATTTAACCCTTCGCATGGGTCATCTGGGCGTCGAAGTGCGTTTGCCTTGGGGCAACCCGGCTGAAAAAGCTCGCGCCGAGCGCATTGCCAGCGGCATGCCGCATGCCGTGGTGTTGCCCAAGCTGAACCTGGCGGGCGTTGCCAAAGTGCTGGCCAGTGCCAGCGCGTGTGTGGCGGTGGATACCGGGTTGGGGCATTTGGCGGCGGCACTGGATGTGCCCACCATTTCCCTGTTTGGCCCGACCAACCCCGGCCTGACCGGGGCCTATGGCAAGGCGCAAATCCATTTGGCCAGCGATTTTCCGTGTGCGCCGTGCCTGCAAAAAAAATGCACCTACACGCCGACTGCCCAGGACCAGCAGCGGTTTGATCTGAAAAACGAGTGGCCTTTGTGCTTCACCCGTTTGAACCCTGAGCGTGTCGCGAGTCGATTAAGCACGTTGTTACTGGCTGAGGAACTGCGCTGATGCAACTGGCTTTTGTACTGTACAAATATTTCCCGTTTGGCGGGCTGCAACGCGATTTCATGCGCATCGCGCTGGAATGCCAGCAGCGTGGCCATCAAATTCGTGTGTACACGATGATTTGGGAAGGTGACATTCCGCCCGGTTTTGAAGTGTTGGTCGCGCCGGTGAAGGCGTTCCACAATCACACCCGCAACGAGAAAATGCTCGCCTGGATGCAGGCCGATCTGGCCAAACGCCCGGTCGACCGCCTGATTGGCTTTAATAAAATGCCGGGGCTGGACGTGTACTACGCCGCCGATGGTTGTTTTGAAGACAAGGCGCAGAACCTGCGTCATTCGTTCTACCGCTATTTCAAGCGCTACAAGCATTTTGCCGAGTACGAGCGTGCGGTGTTCGACAAGGACGCCAAGACGCAAATCCTGATGATTTCCGAAGTCCAGCAACCGCTGTTCATCAAGCATTACCACACCCCGCCGGAGCGCTTTCACTTGCTGCCGCCGGGTATTGCGCTGGACCGGCGTGCGCCGCCCAATGCGGCCGAGGTTCGTGCCGAGTTTCGCCGCGAATTCAAGCTGGCAGACGACGATCTGCTGCTGGTGCAGATCGGCTCGGGGTTCAAGACCAAGGGGGTCGACCGCAGCCTAAAAGCACTGGCGGCGCTGCCTGGGGAGCTGAAAAAGCGTACGCGTTTGTTTGTGATTGGTCAGGACGACCCCAAGGTTTTCCAACTGCAAAGCGCGACGCTGGGGCTGGGCGAGCATGTGCAGTTTCTCAAAGGGCGCAGCGATATTCCGCGCTTCCTGTTGGGTGCGGACGTGCTGATTCACCCGGCCTATAACGAAAACACCGGCACCGTACTCTTGGAAGCGTTGGTGGCGGGCTTGCCTGTGCTGGTCAGTGCAGTGTGCGGCTATGCCCATTACATCGCCGATGCAGACGCAGGCCGTGTGCTGGGCGAACCGTTCGAACAGTCGCAACTCAACGATTATTTGACTCACATGTTGTCCGATGATGCTGCGCGCGCAGCCTGGAGCCGTAATGGCCTGGCCTACGCGCAGACGGCCGACCTCTATAGCATGCCGCAACATGCTGCGGATGTGATTCTGGCGGAGCAACACTGATGAAACTGATACTGGCAGAACCGTTCAAGAGCCTGTGGGCCGGGCGCGATGCGTTTGCCGAAGTCGAGCGCCTGGAGGGCGACGTGTACCGCGAGCTGGAAGGGCGTCGTACCTTGCGTACCGTCGTCGACGGGCATGGTTATTTTGTAAAGATTCACCGTGGCATTGGCTGGGGTGAGGTGTTCAAAAACCTGCTGTCGGCCAAGCTGCCCGTTCTGGGAGCTGGCCAGGAATGGCGGGCAATCAAGCGCTTGACTGAAGTCGGCGTGCCCACCATGACTGCCGTCGCGTATGGCGAAAAAGGCAGCAACCCGGCGACCCAGCATTCGTTCATTGTCACCGAAGAACTGGCGCCTACGATCAGTCTGGAAGACTTCACCCTCAATTGGGTCAAGCAACCGCCGCAGCCGCCGCTCAAGCGCGCGCTGATTGCTGAAGTGGCCCGCATGACCGGCATGATGCACCGCGCAGGTGTGAACCATCGCGACTGTTACATCTGCCACTTTTTGCTGCACACCGACACGCCGGTCACAGTCAATAATCTGCGCGTGTCGATCATTGATCTGCACCGTGCGCAAATCCACACAGTGATCAGCAACCGCTGGCGCAACAAGGATCTGGCTGCGCTGTATTTCTCGGCACTGGACATTGGCCTGACGCAGCGTGACAAGTTGCGCTTCCTGCGGGGTTACTTCCAGCAGCCGTTGCGTCAGATTCTGCGTGATGAAGCCAGCCTGCTGACGTGGCTGGAAGGCAAGGCGAGCAAGCTGTACGCCCGTAAGCTGCGTCACGGAGATGCACTGTAATGGCGGGATGGAATCTGAACCCTGCTTACAGTGAGTTGGCCGCAGACTTTGGCAGCCTGGATGCGGTGTTTGCCTTAAAGGGCGAGCACCTGACCCGTGACCCCTTGTCTGAAGTGATTCGGGTCAAGCTTGGCGGGGTCAATTACTACGTCAAACGCTACACCGGCGCAGGCAAAGGCTTGCGCCGCTACGTGGGCCGCCCACGGGTGAAGTCGGAGTGGCAGAACCTCAAACGCTTCGCCAAGTGGGGGATTCCCACGGCTGAAGTGGTGGCGTGGGGGCTTGAACGCAGTGGCTTTGCCTACGCTCGTGGTGCCCTGATCACCCGCGAATTGCCCAACACCCGAGACCTGTCGGACTTGGCGGACAACCACGATCCGTTGCTCAAGGACCGTGCCTGGGTCGATTGCGTGAGTCGCCAATTGGCGCATTGCACCAAGACCATGCATGACCACCGCTTTACGCATAATGACTTGAAGTGGCGCAACCTGCTGATCGACGACCAGCCCACGTTGTACTTTATCGATTGCCCGAACGGTGATTTCTGGCGCGGCTTCTGGCTCAAGTACCGCATTACCAAAGACCTGGCGTGCCTGGACAAAGTGGCTAAATACCACCTTTCTTACACTCAGCGTTTACGCTTTTATTTCCAATACACCGGGCGTACGACGCTCAACGCCGCAGACAAGGAACGAGTCCGCCATATCGTGCGTTTTTTTGAGGGCCGGGAATGACTGACTTTGTGGCGCCCGCTGACCGCGCTTTGCTTGAGCGCAATGGGCTGGCCGATTTTGACGCCTTGTGGAACGTGCAGCTGGATGCAGTGGACGAACCCAACACCCGTGGCGATGGCTGGAGCCGTGTGTTCCGACTGGATTGCGAAGGCCAGGGCTTCTACCTCAAGCGCCAGAGCAACTACTTGACCCGTACGTTGCACAGCCCACTGGGCGAGCCCAGTTTTGCCCGCGAGTTTCGTAATATCCGCCGGTATCAGCAGTTGGGGATTCCTGCGCTTGAAGCGGTCTTTTTTGGCGAGCGAAAAGTGCCGGGCGAACGTCGGGCCATTCTGATGACCCGTGCGCTGGATGGCTGGAAAGACCTCGATTCATTGTTGGCCCAATGGCCGCAGCTGACCGAGCAACAGCAGCGGGCCATTGTGTTGGCCTGTGGCCAACTGGCGCGTCAGTTGCACGCGTTGCGTCAGGTTCACGGTTGTTTCTATCCCAAGCATATTTTCTTGCAGGCTGACGGCGACGCCTACCGCGCGCAATTGATCGACCTGGAGAAAACCCGGCCATTGCTGCTGGGCCAGCGCGACCGTGTCAAAGACCTCGAGCCGTTACTGCGCCGCGCCCATGCCTGGAATGAGTCCGATGTGCGCGCCCTGCTGGCCGCCTATCTCGATCAGCCGCATGACAGCGCTCTGGTGAACACCTGGCTTGAGCGTTTGAACGGTCGTCGCACACATAAGGAAACTCGCTGATGCGCTTATCCGAACTGCAACACGCCGGGCGTACGCCGGGCTTGCCGCTGAGCATTGAACTGGCAGACGCAGCCGGGCCTGCGCAGTTGCAAATGCTGACCTTGCTGCGTGTGCTGCCGGGTCAGCGTTATGTGGGTGCGGGTGTGTGGCGCGGACGTACGGTGCTGGCCAAGTTGATGGTCGGCAGCAAAGCCGCACGTGAGTTCGGGCGTGAGCTGGCCGGTGTGCAACTGCTGGCCGAGCAAGGTCTGACCACCCCTCAATTGCTGGCCGATGGCTTGTTGGACGGCGAGGGCGGCTGGCTGTTGTTCGAGTTTCTGGATGGCGCGCAAAGCCTCGATGAAGCCTGGAAGGCGGTGCAGGATTTACCGGTGCTGGCGGATGAACAGCAAGCGGTGCTGGGGCAAGCCTTGGCGGCGATAGGCCAGATGCACCTCAAGGGCGTGTGGCAGGAAGATTTGCACCTGGACAACCTGCTGCGTCACAACGGTCAGTTGTACCTGATTGATGGGGCCGGTATCCATGTCGAGCAGGCAGGCAAACCGCTGTCTCGTGACAAAGTCTTGGAAAACCTCGGGGTGTTTTTTGCGCAGCTGCCCAAATCCCTTGAACCGTTTACTGAAGAATTGCTCGTGCATTACCTGCTGAGCAACGGCGAAAACGCGTTGCCACTTGAAGCCCTGCTAAAACAGGTCGAAAAAGTGCGCAGTTGGCGCTTGAATAATTTTCTAAACAAGACGGGCCGTGATTGCACCTTGTTCAGTGTGCAGCGTGGGCCGTTTGCCTTGCGCGCCGTGCGCCGTGAGGAAGAGGCGGCGATGATGCCAGTACTGGTGCATGCCGATGCTTTGCTCGATAACAGTCATCTGTACAAAACCGGTGGCACAGCCACGGTGGGCAAGGTTGAGGTGGCGGACCGCTCGCTGGTGATCAAACGCTACAACATCAAAAGTTTTGCTCACTGGCTGACGCGCTTTTGGCGGCCGAGCCGGGCTTGGCATTCGTGGCGTGAAGGCAATCGGCTGGCCTTCCTTGGCATCGCCACGCCCAAGCCGCTGGCACTGCTTGAAACCCGATTTTTGTGGTTGCGCGCCAAAGCGTATCTGGTGACCGAGTACCTGCCGGGGCCGGACATCATTGAGCGTTTTGCCCCGTATACCGAGAACGGCGATGCCCCTGAGGCTGAGTTACAGGCGCTGGATCGTCTGTTTGCCGACTTGATCCGCGAGCGCATCAGTCACGGTGATCTCAAGGGCTATAACGTGTTCTGGGACGAGGGGCGCTGGGCGCTGATTGATTTGGACTCGATGTGCCAGCACGCCTCACAGAGCAGCTTCGCCCCGGCGTATGCCCGTGACCGTGCGCGCTTTATGCGCAACTGGCCGGCGGGCAGTGCCTTGTATCAGGTGATTGATCAGCGCTTGCCGAAAGACGTGTGAAGCAACAGATCAAAAAGACCGAGAACACGTTCGCTGCCGCAGGCTGCGATCTGTTTATCTTTGCGATTAAAAGCTGTACTGCGCTCCGGCACCGGCGTACCACGAACGGCCCGGTGCGGCTTCGTAGAAGCGGCTATTGCCGTCCGCCACAATCACCGAGCCCACATACTGACGGTCCAGCAAGTTGTCCAAGCGTAACGTCTGGTGGAAGGTCCAGTGCTCGACCTTCTGCTCAAACTTCGCCCGCCAGTTGAACACGCTATATGCTGGGGCCGCCTTGGCAGTGTTGGTGTCTTCGACATAGACTTTGCTGCGGTACATGCCCTCGATCGCCGTGCTGACCCAGTCGGCCGGTTTCCAGTTCACTTCAGCAAACAACGTAGTCTGCGGCACGCCCGGCAGGTAGTTGCCCTTGGCGACTTCTTTTCTTGAAGTTCCGCTACCGCTAACAAAATCGCTATCGTAGGTCGCTTGCAGGCGGGTGTAAGCCAGGGAAGTGGTCCAATGCTCGCTAAGCTGGCTTTCGATCCCCAGTTCAAAGCCACGACGCAGTGTGCGGCCAGCGTTTTGGTAGGTGGTGCGTCCAAACTTGTTGTCTAAAACCACCAGTTCATCTTCAGTGGTGATCTGGAACACCGCTGCATTGATTCGTGTGTTGTTGAGCTGGGCTTTCAACCCCATTTCGTATTGTGTGCTTTCAGACGGCTTGAGGCCGAAGTTAAAACCCTGTCCGCTTGGCGAGTACGCCAGCTCGGCCTGAGTCGGCGTTTCAAAGCCTTTACCTGCGCTGACATAACCATGTAGTTCAGGTGTGAAGGCATACATCACGCTTATCGACGGCGTGGCTTTTTCGTAGCGTTTGGTGCCGCTGTCGTCGCCATTGGTGGCCGTTATGAACTGATCATCGACATCCATTTCCATGGTGCTGTAGCGCAAGCCCGTCTGCACCGTCCAGTTGTCCAGCTCCCAGTTTGCTTGCACGTATGGGTCTAGGCTGCGGGCGGTATCGACTTCGTCACGAACCATTGCGCCTTTAACACCCAGTTGATCGCCAATGTAGTTGTTGTAGCCGTGGCGGCTATCCTGGCTTTGGTCGAAATCTAGGCCGCCGATCAAGGTTAGGTTACCCGGTACGCCATACACCGGCTGCATCCAGCGCAGGCTGCCGCCGTAGAATTTACGGTCGAATTGAACGACGCCCCCGCCTTGTTCATTACCCGGCGTTCCTTTGGGAATAGCCAAATACTGAATCACGCTGCGGGTGCCGGTGTACGCGTTGACCTGCAAGGTCGCGTCGCCGATGTAGCGTTCGTAGTTCAGGCCCACTTGCTGGTGATCGATGCTTTTGCGCGTGTTGTAGGTCAGCGCGTTGGGCGTCACGGAGCGCGGGTCGGCCTTGTAGGCGGCCCAACTTTGGCCCAAGGGGTCTTGGGTGCCGTTCTGTTCAAGGCTGCTGTAAATGAGCGCCAGTTTGCTGTCTTCGTCGGGCTTCAGATTGAGCTTGGCAAAGGTCTGATCGCGGCGGGCGGCGCTGTGGTCGCGATAGCCATCGGTGTCCATGCGCGAAGCGTCGAGCACAAAGCCCACGTCATCAACCGCACCTTCGGCCGTCAGGTGGTTTTTGCTCATGCCGTCGCTGCCCACCAGGGTTTCGGCGCCAATACGCGGAGGCCCTTCGCCATCGCGCGAAAACATTTGAATCACCCCGCCCGCATTGCTGCCATACAGCGTGGCCGCCGGGCCACGCAGTACTTCGATGCGCTCGGCGGTGTCGAGGTTAAAGGTGGCCGCCTGGCCCTGACCATCCGGGGTGCTGGCCGGAATGCCATCGGCAATCAGCTTGATCCCGCGCACGCCAAACGCCGAGCGAGCGCCAAAACCACGGGATGAAATTTGCAAATCCTGCGCGTAGTTCTGACGGTTTTGCACCACCAGTCCCGGTACACGGGACAGCACTTCAGAGGCGTTGATGCCCAGTTGACCGTCCTGGATTTGCGTCTGGTCGATGCTGTCTACCGAATACGGCAAATCGAAGCTTGGGCTGGCGCTGCGTGAGCCGGTAATTACGCTGGGGTCGAGTTCCAGCGGTTCGGCAAGGCTCCAGGGCGTCAGGAAGAGTCCGGGCAGTAAAACGGCTAGGCGAGCGGGTGCAAAATATTTCATGAGGGGTATCGGGGTTCCGTGTGACGCGACCCGTCTTGGGCGACGGGTATCAGGCTAGCAGAGGGCGCGCAGTTTAGCGGGTGAGTCGTGGGATTGCTTGGCTCACTTTAGGAAGTGGATGCCTGACGATCACGTGGGCAGCCATGTTATTGGGCACCGCGAGGCTAAATGCTAGCGTGCCTGACCCTTGTGAAGGGCAACCGGAGATGACGGAACAATCGGCTTTATGCTCGAGATTTTTTAGGGATGTGATCGCCTCTGCGGTTGTCGCTATGTGGGTGTGGCCCTTTCACGATTAATCGACAAACGACCGACGGCAGCCTTGTATTGCGCGAGCGCTGGCAGCCAGGGAGATACCTGACTGCCCTGGCGGTGTGCTTACATCATTTGAGTCATGCCTTGGTTCTTCAAGTCACTTATCAGGTCTTTCAAGTGATCGTAGCGCTTGGCGTGAATCGGCCCCCAACTTGCCCGCTCGATAAAAAACTGACCGCTGGGGTCGCTTTGCACGGGGGTTCGGACAATTTCATCGTTTGAAGCACGATGGACCAGATGCACACGCCCTTCAGCCGCATTTTCAAGCCTGAACATACCGGGCTGGTTCAGCCGTTGACTGGTGTGTGCCGGGGTCATGGCTTGGGCTTTAGGTGGGGTGCCGGGAATGTCGATTTGTAGCCAATAGTCAGCGTTGAGCAGGGTGGCGTGCGGCTGCGTGCCTTCAGGTGCAACCACCACCCGCGTGTTCTGCCGAACCCCGTGACTGGTGCCGGGCGCGCTGTCGGAAATGCGCAGGCCGATGACACCTTCCAGTTCTGCCAGACCCGGCACGCCTTGGAAGGTATTGATGTGGGTGTTCCCCGTGAGGGCAATCCACTTGCCGCCGCCGATGCTGTCCTGATGAGCACGAATGATTTTGGATGCGAAGTAACTGAAAATTTCATAGCGAATGAGGTGTTTGTTCTCGCCGCGCAGGCCTTTAGTGTTGTAGCTGGCCATGCAATCAAGGGCCCTGATTTGAATACCGTGCCGTCTGGCTTCACGCACCAGCTTGCTGTAGGTGTAGGTACTCGACGTCAACATTTGATGGCCGGCATCCTGAGCTTTCAGAAACTCATCCAGAATGATGGGCATCTTGCCCGTTTTGAAAAAGTCGTCCAGCAAGGCTTGGTGGGCATCGGTTTGCAGATGCTCCAGGTACAGAGCTTTCACCTTGTTTTTAGCTAAGTCACCCATTTCGTCAATGAGGATTTTTTTGCCTCCTTGTTCCGAGTGCTTTTCGCC
Source organism: Pseudomonas sp. 2024-210 (assembly GCF_045062345.1). Taxonomy (NCBI): domain Bacteria; kingdom Pseudomonadati; phylum Pseudomonadota; class Gammaproteobacteria; order Pseudomonadales; family Pseudomonadaceae; genus Pseudomonas; species Pseudomonas sp. 2024-210. Next base: position 302,017 of record NZ_JBJGEJ010000002.1, read on the forward strand.
GATGACGATGCCGGGCGATTCTTCATGAAGGCGTTTTAACAGTTCTTTCGGGGAGGTGTTCACCGGTATTTCGGGGCGTGTGTTCCTGGATCTAATCACCTCTGTTTTAAAAAAAGCACGGGCGTCGGTCAGTAATTTTTGGCGAAAAGTTGCGAAGTACTGCCCCGTTCGGGTGATGTTCGGGTCGGCTACGATCCAGTTGGGGTCCAGCAACCCGGGTTGATGTTTGATCAGGTCTTGAACGTTGGCCTTGTGTTCGGCCGGCACATCGTAAGCGCTGTAGGTGATGCCCGGCACCTGCTCCGGTATCTGGGTGCTATCGCGCAGCAACGGCTCCCAGCGTTTTGTTCCGCTGGCCAAGCGATGCTTGATTTTCCAAAGACCCGATTCAAACCTGACCTTATAGGCCCCCCCAGCGCCGCTGCTCCCTGGCACTTGCAAGTACCAATTACGCCCTAGCCAGCCGCTATAGACCTCAAACACGTTGCCATCCTGATTGATATAGCGCTTGTTGTTGAGGCTATAAATACCGTCTGTATCGGGTGTATGACGGCTCAGGTCAATATCGCTGACGTGAGCGCTTTCTATGAGTCGTTCAATGCCGGTTTTTTGGCCGAGCAGCGGGCTGGTGATATCGACATCCCACAACCCGGCCGATGTTTCGCGCACGGGCGTGGCATATAGCGCATCGGGTCTACGTTCATCTTTCACCCGCCACACGTCATCGAGGTTGTCATAGTGCGAACGGTAGAGATGATCGTTGCTGTCTTTGACGTAATGGTCGGGTTGGCCATTACCTGTGGGCCTGGATTCATAAATGCCTGCGCCCAATTGCTCGCTGCGGCGCAGTGTCAGGTCTGCTCTGGGGCGGTTGCTCGCCGCGCCGGGACTCAGCGCTGCGGCGGGTAGTTTGATGCGTTGGCGGATGGCAGCACCGAACACCGCCGATCCGGCGAAATCAGAAGCGCCGTCGGTGAGGTGGGTGATCGATTGCAGAAAATGCAGCATCGCTTCGTGTTTTTCTTCACGTTGCAGGGCATCCACCCCTTGCAGCAGGGTGTAGATAAAACGCGAGAGGGCCACGGGAAGCAACACTTTGACCGGCAGAACAAAGGACACCACATCAATGATGTTCAAGGCAGTCTCTTTGGCCGTGTTCAGATTACTTTCCCAGGTGGAGGTTGATTGTTCATCGGCGTCACGAATGGCATGCAAGGCTTCGGTGTCGTACGACGCTTGCAGCATGTGATGGGGGATGAGTTGCAGTTGTACGTTTTTGTCGGTGAGCCTTTCGTCGAGCAAGGGCGTGATGTAGGCCTGTTGCGCATTGGTCACGCGGCGCAATACGTAATTACGCAAATAGGCCAATGACAACACTCGGCCCAAGTCGTTGCGTGAGCTGACGTTGATGAACCATCTCTGGTCGGGGGCTCCCGGCAGGTAGCAGATCAGCCGTGTTGAGCCGGTCGAACTGAACACCAGCAACCCTGGCAACGGTTTGTAACGCAGCATCAGTAAATGGACTTTGATATCGGCACCGTTGACCTTTGGCCGGTTTTTTTCAATCGGGTGATCCAGTGCTGCTTCAATCCATGCCACATGTTCTGCGGCCAAAGTTCCGGCCAGACGGGCTTCTATCAGGTCCAGCTTGAGTTGTGCATCACTCACGGCGACATAGCGTTCTTTACGCCAGCGTGCCTGTGCGGAGTTGACCAGCAGGGTGTTCAATAAGCTTTTGTAGTTTTGCCCTATATCCAAACGGCGAACGAGGGCTTTGAGGTAGGCGCGGGTGAGCACAGGATGGCGATTGCCGTTAGCGTCTGTGACCTGGGCCGTCAGGGCAAATGTCACGTCCCAGCTCCCGACATTGGCCAGCGCCAGTTCACAGAGGCTACGGCGGGTGGTGCGGTAGGTGATGGTCGGGCCGGTGGTATTGATGCTGGCGCCTGCGGCAAACCCTGAGCCTGACAGGGGATTAATCACCGGGCCGGATTGCAAAGCTTCTGTGGTGGCGATGTAAACGCTGTCGGGGTCGATATCCAGCCCATGATCCTTTTTGATTGCGTGCTTGAGCTGGATTCTGGCGTAGCCCAAGAGGGTGTTTCGGTGCCCGCTCTCTGCCAGCAGACGGCCGTCGGGCACCTGTGAAGCCCGGCGCTCCAGCGTCAGGCGCTCCACCGCCAGTCGCCATTGGCTTTTATCGTCGTCAGAGGCGGCTTTGAGCCAAGTGGGCAATTGGCTTTCCAGCAGTCGGGTATAGCGCGCGCTCAAGATGAGCTCGGGCTTGAGGACCCCACTGGCCAACAGGCAAGCGTCCACCCGTTCGGACAGTTGCTCGACAGTAAAGTCATCGCGATGGCTGCGCGCGTATATCCAGTCATAGGCCATATCGCGCTGTTGTTTATTGATCAGTTGTGCGCTGTAGAAGGTGTTGAAGTCTTCAGTGACGGGCAGGTACTCAAGTTGATCAAGCTCAAGGGCACGGCCCTGATCTTCGGCCAGTATGTAACTGAGCAGCGTCTGGCGTTGGGGGGCGTCTTTGAGGCGTGCACCCAACTCCTGGGAAAGGGCCTTGAATGACCCGAAAACTTCCAGGCCGCTGCTGGGCGTGAAGAGCACCAGTGTGCGGGCGGTGTCGTCTTGGTCGAGGTGCGGGGTGAGCAGGCTTTTATCGGTGATGATAAATACGCCGTTGAAGGCCACCCTGCGGACCTGAGGCTGGGCTTTCAAGGCCAGGGTATAAAAGCCATAAGGACTGGCAACCGGCGCAGGCGAACCCTCGCTTGGGCTCAACATCTGCGTGATTGCCTCTTTGGCAGGGCTGCTCAACGTGTTGTCTTCGTGTCGCAGTTCGGCTTCGCTCAGGATCAAGTTGCGTGAATAGGTACTCAGCCAATCGTTGGGCGTCGCGCCTCTGAAATCACTGTTGGGCGTGCGCCAGAATTCGGTCAGGGCATCTTTTACACAGAGGTCCAGGTTCTTAATTACGAAATCCAGGTATTTTTCCAGCCCGGCCAAGGTGATGCCGGTCGCAAGATCTTGTGTGTCCAGAGAATAGGCGTAGGTGTAAACGTTAGTTGCGCCTTGTACGAAGGTAGGTATCTGGTGTGTCAGATAGCATTCGTCAATCAACGAACTGATGGAGCGACTGATGATAACGGGCGATTGGCCGGGTTCTGCCGGGGCTTCGTAGCTGACGTATAAATAGTCGACGCAGCTGTCATCGGGCAACTGCGGGAAAAACACCCGTAACCGATGATCCAGAGACAAATCCAGGTTGGGCATGTTGTCGCTCAGGGTGCGCAATTCGCGCTCTGCCCCTTTGAGCCGTTCAAGGTGATGGGTCATACAGCGGTTCCTGTGAGCAAGCACACGCGGGAGAGCGTGCGACGGTATGCCCACAGGTAATCGCAGAACCTCTACGGGTTGGGCTTACATATTTATTGCCAGCGCAACAGGCTGCCAAAGGCGCTATAGCGCATGTTTGGCCATGAGGCGCTTGCTGGGCGAGTGTTTCAAACCTGAACAGACCTGGCGCGTGGAGCATTTGATGGGTCTACGCCCGAAACAATCCGGAGCGTGGCGAGGCTGTGCCGGAGATCTAACACCTTCGCTGCGACAGCGACAGTTGACGCTGGCGCCACAGTGACGAGAGTGCGCACATCAGGGGATGAATACCAACCCCTTCAGCCTGCGCAAGTCCTGCATCAAATGATGCAGAAACGGGTAACGCTTGTTGTGTACTTGCGGCCAGTTGTCACGTTCGATAAAGATTTTTCCGTCGTAGTCCGTCTTTATTGGCGTGCGCATTAGTTGGTTGTTATTTGAGCGGTGGATTAGCAGCGCTTCATGCTCCGCGGCGCTCTCAAATGTATAGGCGCCTATCTTGCCGAGTTTGGTTTGCAGTTGGATTTCGCTAAGAACGGGTCTTTTAGGGGGGGCGCCAGGAGTCGCAACTTCTAGCCAATAATCGCTTTTTAGCAGCGTGTATTTAGGGTTTTCCTTATCCGGGGTCAAGACCATGCCAACCTCTTTACGTAAGCCTGGATTGAACCCCGGGGCTACGTCACGAACATGCAGACCTATGGCACCTTCAAGCTCGGCCAGGCCCAGAATGCTGTCATGGGTGTTGGAGTGAGCGTTACCGGTGAGTGCTATCCATTTGTGCCCACCGGTTTGGGCCTGATGTGCGCGGATGGTGTGTGTCGCGAAATAACTGAATACTTGCTGGCGAATAAGTTCGTATGTCGAGCTTTCAATACCCTGAGGGTAGGCTGAAGCAGCACAGTCGATGGCTTTGACTTGTACGCCCCGTGCTCTGGCTTCACGCACCAAGCGACTATAGGTATAGGGTGTGTCAGGGGGCAGTTGTTGACCCCTGTCGAGCCTTTGCAAAAACAGATCAAGCTCGGGATGCAGAATGCCGGTACTGAAAAAATCGTCCAGATACGCTTGATGCATATCTGTTTGCAAATGCTCAAGGTAGAGGACTTTGACGTCTCGGCGGGCGAGCTCCGGCATTTGATCTATCAGGAATTTTTTAGGTGATATGTGGGCGTGCATTTCGCCGATGACAACACCCTGAGAGTGCTCGTAGAAACGGTCGAGCAGGGTGCCGGGCGTGACATCCGCGGGGATGTCAGAAGGCATGAAGCGTGGCCTTACAGGTGCTGTAGCCAAGAAGTCCTGTGCTTGTTTATAGAGTTTGTTTTTGAGCGCCATGAACACATTACCGGCCTCGTCGATGACTGGGTTCCCGGCGAAAGTGGTGTTGTCGAAAGCACGTTTACTGATCAAATATTGCAGCGCGCTTTTGTGTTCGTTGGGTATGTCGTAGGGGCTGTAATGCACGGACGATGTGTTTACAGAGGGCTGCGTGATGTTGTTGATCAACGGCTCCCATTTTTTTACGCCCTGCAGACGGTGTTTGATTTTCCACTGGCCTTCTTCGAATCGGACCTTGTAAAGGAATCGGTTTCGACTTGATTGACCTGGCACCTGTAAAAACCACTCAAATTCCAGCTCATTACTGACAACCTCGAAAACCACATTGTTTTGCGTGATGTAATGCCTTTGATTGACGTGGTAAACACCCCGGATATCCGGGGTCTGATGGGTGAGGTTGAAGTCATCGACTATGGCGTTTTGCACAATGCGGTCGATGCCGGGTTTAAAGTTGGCCGGTGTCGTCGCAGGGACAACATCCCAAAGCCCTTGCGAAATCTGACTGACGGGCCAGCGGTGCGGCGCTGCAGGATTACGCATGTCGAGGACTCTCCACAGTTGATCCACGTGGTCGTACTGGGCGCGGTACAGATTGCCTCTGCTGTCTGCAAGGTAATGTGATGTGTGGCCCATTGAGGTGTACTCGTACACACCTGCGTCATAGCGTTCCCCTTTGACCAGAGTGAGCTCTGCTTTTGAACGAGGGCTTACGGCGCTTGGATTCAAGCGGGTATGAGGTTGCCTGGCACGTTGGCGAATAGAGCGAGTGAACACGCTGGAACCGGCAAAATCCGAGGCGGCGTCGGTGAGATGAGTGATGGACTCCATGAACTGCAACAAGGCTTCGTTTTGTTCATCTCGCTGCAGGGCATCGATACCTTGCAGGATGTGATAGACAAAACGCACCAGTACGATGGGCAGCAGCACCTTGAACGGCAAGACAAAAGAGATGACATCGAGTGCGAACAGCGCTGTTTCTTTTGCGGTATTGAGGTTGCTTTCCCATGTTGACGTTGACTGTTCATCCGCATCCCTGATGGCATATAGCGCTTCAGATAAATATGCATCCTCGAACACGTTTTGCCTGATGGGTTGTAGTTGCAAGTTGGCGTCAGTCAACCCTTGCTCCAGCAGCGGTTTGATATAAGCCTGCTGCAGGGCGGTCACCCGGTTTAAAACATACTGGCGTAAAGAGGGGCGCGATAAGATCTCGCCCAATTCGTTGTGTGAGTGGGCAACTAAGAACCATAGGTTTTCCGGCGCGCAGGGGGTGTAGCACAGCAAGGTTTTCGACGCTGATGAGCTGAACACCAGCACACCTGGCAATGGCTTGTAGCGCAGCATCAACAAATTGACGGTGATGCGCTCGCTGTGGCTCAAGGGGTTCGAGTGAGGGGCCAGCGCTGCCTGAATCCATGCCGCCTGATCGCCAGTCAGTGTCCCGGCCAGCGTGGCTTCCAACAGATCCAGTCGAAGTTGGGCCTCATAAAAAGCGATATAGCGGTCCTTGCGCCATTTGGCTTGTTCGGAATCGATCAGCAAATGTTTGAGGTGATTTTGGTAATGCGCGCCAATGTCCAGTTCGCGCACCAGTGCTTTTACGTAGCTGCTGGTCAGAATCGGATGGTTAACACCTGCAGCGTTCGTAACCCGGGCCGTCAGGGCGAAGGTGGTATCCCAGACGCCGACATTGGCCAACGCGAGTTCGCTCAGGGTGCGCCGGGTAGTGTGATAGGTAATAGGTGGTCCGGTTCTATCCAGGCTGACCCCTGCGGCAAACCCGGATCCGCCTGGCAGGATTAATGGGCCGGTTTTAAGGGCTTCAGTGGTCACAATAAAGAGGTCGTCGGGGTCGACGTCAAGACCGTGATCCGCTTTGATGCTTTGCTTGAGCTTAAGCCTTGCATAGCCGAGCAAGGTGTTTCTTTGCCCGGCCTCGGTGATTGGCTGACTGTCGGCCATCTGCGAACCTTGCCATTCATGATGCATGCGCTCCACCGCCAGACGCCATTGGGTCTTGTCGGTGTCGGACGCTGTCTTGAGCCAGGTCGGCAGTTGGCTTTCCAATAGTCGGGTATTGCGTGATCGCAGAATGCTACCAGGATCCAGAATGCAGCCCGTGGTCAGGGCATCGTCGATGTCACCACTCAACTGCTCCAGGGTCATCGTTTGTGGGCGTTCGCGAGTCAGTGCCGTGTTTACATCCCGCATTTGTTTCTCAATTAATGCTGAACTGTAGAACGTCGCGAAATCTGGATTGGCAGGTTGAAGTTGAACATTTTTAAGCGACAGGGCGTTCGCTCTGTCTTGGTTAAACGTGTAGGCGAGCAATGTTTGGCCGTGGTAGCGATCGTCAAGCCGCTCACTCAACTCTTGAATCAGGGCTTTCAATGAGTCAAAGGCTTCCAGGCCGTTGGCGGGTGTGTAAAGCACGACCCTACGTGCCGTTTCATCTTCATCAGGCAAAGCCATTGGCAGGTTGTTGTCCGTGACGACAAACACGCCATTGAGGGCGACGTCGGGCAGGCCGGATTCATCCGTCAGAGACACGGTATAAAAGCCGATTGGCCGGGCTTGCCCGGTGGCCGGGGCGAATGCTTGGTCGATGACGTCCTTGGTCTGCGAGTCGAGCGTTTTGTCTTCAAGGCGCAGAGCCGCTTCGGCCAAAATCAGCTGTTGAGTGAAGTGAGACAGCCAGTTTTTGGGCGTGAGCTGGTCAAAATCATCACTGGGTGTTTGCCAAAATGCTGTCAAAGCCTCTTCAACGCACCGATCCATGTTGTGCATAACAAACTCAAGGTATTTTTCGAGTGCTGGCAGGCTTATTTCCGCGACTCGATGCCGCTCATCTAGCGTGAAATCCAGGTTGTAAACATGAGTTGATCCCTGAACGAATGTCGGCACCTGGCGTGTGACGCAGCACTGATCAATGAGCGCGTACAGGCTTTGACTGGTGATGACGGGTGCCTGACCGCGCGCGGAACTCAGTTCTTGATTGACATGCAGAAAATGGATGCAACTGTCTTGGGCAAGCTTCGGGAAAAATACCTGCAGTCGATGATCCAGCGACAGTTCGAGGTCTGGAGTATTGAGTGCCAGTTTCAGAAAATCGTGACTGAGACGTTTAAACGTTGCCAAATGATCGGACATACGCAGTCTCCTATGGGTTGCCGCGTGCTGACTGCACGCCAAGGCGTTGTCACAGGAAATCGCAATACCTCTTCGAGTTGGGCCTATATATGTCTGTTGTTAAAAGAGTGAATGCCCCAGTCGTGAAGGCAGGGCGCGGAAAATCGCACACAGTCATTTGCGCGCGCTTTACGCTATAATCCCGCCCTTTAGTTGTTTCTGCGCTTTGCGCGCAGCACACCCTTTTTTCAGGCGCCCGCCGCCTGCCTGCATTTTTAAGAGGCTAATCCAGTGGCATTGACGATTCTTGGCCTGTCCGGCGCCCTTAGCCATGATCCCTCAGCAGCCCTCTATATCGACGGCAAGCTGGTAGCGGCGGCTGAAGAAGAGCGCTTCGTACGCGATAAGCATGCAAAGAACCGCATGCCTTATGAGTCCGCAAAGTTTTGCCTTGAGCAAGCCGGTATCAAACCTTCCGACGTTGACGTGGTAGCGATTCCGTTCGCGCCGATCAGCTTGTTCGGCAAGGCACGCTGGCACTATGCCAAGCGTTACTGGTACGCCCCGGATCGCGCTCTTGACGCGATTCTGATGGGTAACCGTCGCTACAAGCGCTATCGCAACAAGATTGTGTTCTGCCTTGAGCAACTGGGTTTTGATCCGAAGAAAATCAAGATCGAACCCGTTGAACACCACTTGGCTCACGCCTCCAGCGCTTACCACTGCTCCGGTTTCAAAGAGAAAACCGCGATTCTGGGTATCGATGGCAAGGGCGAATACGCCACGACGTTCTTCGGTTATGGCGAAAACGGCAAGATCACCAAGCTCAAGGAGTTCTTCGATCCTGACTCATTGGGTGGCCTGTATGGCGCGATTACCGAGTTCCTCGGTTTCGAGATGCTCGACGGTGAGTTCAAGGTCATGGGCATGGCGCCGTACGGCGACGCCAGCAAATACGATTTCTCGCGTCTGGCTTCGTTTGAAAACGGCGAACTGGTGATCAACACCGAGTACGCCAACGTCATCGGCCTGCGCCGCTACAAAGAGAACGGCAAGGGGTTCTACTTCTCGCCAAAACTGATCGAGTGGCTGGGGCCAAAGCGCGAAGGCGATATCGCCGACGAGCCTTACATCCACTACGCGGCCAGCATGCAAGCGCTGTTTGAAAAGCTGTCGCTGCAAATGATTGATTACTATCTGGGCGACATTCTCAAAGAGACCGGCAAGTTGGCTTTTGCCGGTGGCTGCGCGTTGAACGTGAAGCTGAACCAGAAGATCATTGCCCGTCCTGACGTGAAAGAGCTGTTCGTTCAGCCTGCATCCGGTGATGCCGGCACGGCGGTCGGCGCGGCGGCCTATGTGTCACACGCACGTGGCGTGCCGGTCGAGAAGATGGAGCATGTCTACCTCGGCCCTGCGTACAGCAACGAAGATGTGATCGCAGCGTGTGCCCGTCATCCGGGCAAGCCTGCCTGGCGCAAAATCAACAACACCCCTGAGAACATCGCCAAGATCATGGTCGACGGCAATCCAGTGGCGTGGTTCCAAGGCCGTATGGAGTTCGGTCCTCGTGCGTTGGGCGGGCGTTCGATCATTGGCTGCCCAAGCAGCTCGGGCGTGGCTGACCGGATCAACGAGCAGATCAAGTTCCGCGAGCGTTGGAGGCCTTTCTGCCCGTCGATGCTCGACACCGTGGCCCCGCAGATGATCAAGGTCGATCATCCGGCGCCGTTCATGACCTTCACCTTTGAAGTGGCTGAAGAGTGGAAGACCCGCGTGCCTGAGGTTGTGCATGAGGACGGTACGTCCCGCGCCCAAGTGCTCAAGCGCGAATATAACCCGCGTTACTACGACATGATGAAGGCGCTTGAAGTCTTGACCGGCAACGGTGTGTCGCTCAACACCTCGCTCAACCGTCGCGGCGAGCCGATGGTTTGCTCGCCGACCGACGCGTTGAACATGTTCTTCGGTTCCGATCTTCAGTACCTGATCATGGAAGACATTCTGGTCGTTAAAGAAGGTGCGCCGACTTATGAATCGCTCGACTGAGCGTCATGTGCTGCAGTTCTGTCACGGCTATGACGGGCCGTTTCTGGACTGTGCGCGCCAGTACGCCAGCCTGTTTGCAGGCAGCGGGTATCGCGTCACTACGGTCTTTCTGACTGGGGCGGCCGATCCCGAGGTGGCCGAGGGCTGCGCTTCTGACGAAGTGCTGTTTATGGAATTCAGCTCCAGGGACATCCGTGGCCTGAAGCTGGGTGCCATCCGCAAGCTGCGAAACATCGCAGCTTCACGCGATTTCAGCTTTTGCATCGCCCATCGCTTCAAGCCGGTGTATGTCGCGTTGTTGGCGACGCGGTTGCCGGTGATTGGTGTGCATCATGCCTTTGGCGACTATCAGCGTCGCAGCCGCAAGCTGCTGGCGCACCTGTTCCGCAAGCGCTTGAGCCTGCTCGGTGTGTCCAATGCCGTGCGCGACGATATGCGTAAAAGCTTGCCCAAGTGGCCGAAAGGCCGCATCAACACGCTGTATAACCGTATCGATATCGATGCCGTTCAAGACGCGCAGCTGCCTCGTCTGGAGGCTCGTGAAACATTAGGCCTGCCTGATGATGCCTTTATCGTGGGCAACGTTGGGCGCCTGCATCCGGACAAAGACCAGGCCACGCTGATTCAGGGCTTTGCCAAGGCTTTGCCGACTTTACCTGAAGGCAGCTTACTGGCGATTCTCGGCAAGGGCCGTCTGGAGCAAGACCTCAAAGAGCTGGCGAACGAACTGGGCATTGGCGATCAGGTTAAATTCCTGGGCCAGATTCCCGAGGCTCGTCGTTATTTCCGTGCGTTTGACGTATTTGCCCTCAGTTCCGATCATGAACCCTTTGGCATGGTGCTGCTTGAAGCCATGGCGGCTGGCGTGCCTTTACTGGCGACTGCCTGCGGCGGAGCCATCGAAGTGGTTGAAGGCGTGGGTATTCTGTTCCCGTTGGGCGATGCCGAACGTTTGGCCCAAGGCCTGCAACATCTGGCCATGCTCACCGAAGAGCAGCGTGAAGACTGCGCCGAGCGCATGCTGGGCCGTCTGCATGAGCGATTCAGTGATGAAGCCGTTCGCGATGCGTTTTGGCGCTTGCCGCAAGTCACCGACCTGACTGCGGAGTCTTGATGCTCAATCGTTTTCAAAGCTGGCGTGAGCGTGGCTGGAGCGTGATTGACGCTTCAGCTTACGCCGATGCCTGGCAGCGTTTTGGCGGCAGCGTCGCGACCCACCCTATGGTTGTTGAGCGCTTGGCGCAGTTGGCCGGGATCCCGGTGCGCTATCTGGCGTGGGAGCAAGGCGGCGATCTAAAAGCGGCTATCCCGACCTGGGGGCGGGATTTGGCCTTGTCCAAGGACGTGCTCAAACGTCAGGGCAAAAAAGGCCTGTTTGACCTCGGTAATGCCGAGATTATCTTGCCTGCGGCGGCTGATGCAGCCGCGCCGTTACGTCATCGTGGCCGTTATTTGTCGCAGCTCAATGAAGGACGCTTCAGCCACCTGGTGCTGCAAGCCGAGCAATTGGCGATGTCACGCACTCCGGAAGAGCTGTCGAAGAAATTCCGTTACAACCAAAGGCGTGAATTGCGTTTGCTGGAAGAGGCCGGCGGCGTGATTCGTCCTGTTAGCGAGCTGTCCAGCGCCGAACTGGCAACGATCTACTGCGATCTGTTTCTGCGCCGTTGGGGGTTTGTAGCGACCGGGGCCGAGCGTATGGCCGAGGTGATCGAGTTACTGCGCGAACTGTTGATCGGTTCGGTGATTTACCTCAATGATGCGCCGATTGCCATTCAGTTGGTGTATCGGGTCGAGTCGCCTCAATGGATCAGCGTCGAGTACGTCAATGGTGGTGTAGACCCCGAAACACGAGCCTTCAGCCCCGGTAGCGTGTTGAGCTTTCTCAACACCCAATCCGCTTGGGAGCAGGCGCGCAACGTTAATAAACCTCTGCGTTTCTCGTTCGGCCGTGCCGACCGAGAGTACAAGGAGCGTTGGTGCAACCCGGTGCCCGTCTATCGAGTGTGAGTCGAGGCAACGTAAAACTGGCAGGCGCCGGCAGTCAGCGCCTGCTACGGGACACATTACAAGAGCCATTTCATGAGCCAACCTGTCAGTCGCAAGCAACAACTCCTTAAACGTCATCGGCGAAACAAACGGTTTGGCCTGCTGGTGGCCTTATTGGTGTTAGTCGCCTGTGCCGTGCTGTTGCCTTGGTGGGTAACCGTTGCGGTGGTGGTTCTGTGCTGGGTGGCCCATGAAGCCTGGTTTGCCGACCATCTGTTTTACTCCCCGAAGGGTGATTACCAGTATCAGTTTCCTGCGGGCAGCCAGCGACCCGGGGTCAGACTGGAAAAGGGCCGATTGCATACGGATCAGCCGCTCTGTCTGGTCGGCGACGAAACGATCATTCTTGCGCTCAAGGTTAAAAGTGGTTGGCTGGGGCGCTTTATCGACCCGTCTGTAAACCTTGCGGGCGGCGAGACAAGCGATCGGCAGACCTTCGAACGTGGGGTCAATGGCCTGCGTTATCTGAATTTGAGTGGCAATGCTTCAGCGCTGAGCGCTGGAGCACTGCGTCTTCGCGGACATTGTTGTCGTTTTCACACCCCGCAGCTGTGGGTTTTTCGCGAACCTGATTACCGTCAGCAGCGGGTCATGGTCATTGCGCCTCACGCCGACGATGCCGAATTGGCGGCCTATGGGTTATACAGCCAGGCTAAAGACGCCTGGATTGTCACACTGACGGCAGGCGAAATCGAAACTGAGCATTATCAGGACATGGGGCTGGGGCATGTGGAAGCTGCGCGTCTAAAAGGGCGTCTGCGCGCATGGGACAGTTTGGCTGTACCGCGTTGGGCGGGCGTACCCGAAACCCACTGCGCGCAGCTGGGCTACTTTTGCATGCAACTGCAGGCCATGCAGGCAGCGCCAGACGAACCGATCGCTTCTCGCGAAGCTGATCTGTGCGATACGCGTCTGTTCCGCCAGTTCAACGCGTTCCCGCTGCCCGGTGATAGGGATGGTGCGCCTACCTGGAACAATCTGTTGGCGGACTTGCGTGCACTCATCGCGCAGGCTCGCCCCGAGGTGATCGTTTTACCGCACCCGACACTGGACCCGCACCCGGATCATGTCTGCGCACAGATGGCAGTATTTGAAGCGCTTCAAGGGCTTGAGTGGCAGCCGCTCACTGTTCTGGGGTATGCCAATCACTTGCACGACAATGACCGCTGGCCGATGGGCAATAGCGGGGATGGGATCGCCTTGCCCCCGGTTTTCGATCCTGAACAGGAGCTGCAGCCCTACAGCGTGTCGCTGAACCTCGCCCAACAACGCGACAAAGCGATGGCGCTGGGCATGATGCACGACCTGCAACCTCGCGCGCCGTTCAAACGGCGGCTTCGGCGTCTGATACAAACGCTCTTGGCGGGCAGAAAGCCCTCGCCTTACGGCGAAAATGAATTCTTTCGTAAAGCCGTGCGCCGCCATGAGCTGTTTTGGCGCCTTGCGGCGCCGCAAGGAAAACCATGAAAGTTCTATTTCTAGTACAGAAAGACCAGCGGGCCATTCTGGATCGCTTGTATGAAGGTGTTGCGGCGCATTGCGACTGCGATATCCGCTGGCTGAGCAGTGATGAGCAGCGCCATCTGCGCCGCTATTTCCATCGTGAGGTCGATGTCACCCGTTATGACCGGATTGTTTTTTTTCTGCGCTTCAAGCAGGAGATCCGTCAGGTGGGCTTTATCCGTACGTTGCCGAATCTGGTGATTCTTGAGCACGACGCTTACCAGAATTACATCGAATGCAAGTACACCGGCAAATTCAGTGCGCATTACCGGCAGTTGCCCTGGGCTCGTGTCATCAGTTCGGGCTTTATGGTCACTCAGCGCCTGCGCAAGGAAGGCTTTGACGCTGTTTTCGTGTCTAAAGGGTACGATCAGACGTTGCTGCAGGACTTCGGGCGCGAACGCGACATTGAACTGGCTTTTGTCGGCAGCACTAACAGCGTGGCCTACAGTGGTCGCAAAGCCTTGCTTGACGAATTGGCCAGTGTTGAGCCGCTAGTGGTGACACGCACCAAGTCCGGCGATGAATACCGTGACACCCTTAACCGAATCCGCTTTTTTGTCAGTGCGGATGTAGGCATGGGTGAATACATGATCAAGAATTTTGAAGCGATGGCCTGCGGTTGTGTGCTGCTGGCCTTTGATCAGGGCGAAGAAGAAAACCGCGCGCTGGGTTTCGAAGATATGCAAAACGTGGTTTTTTACCGAACCATTCCCCAGCTGCAGGAAAAACTCGCCCGTTTGCGCAGTGATCCGCAGTTAGCCGAGGCCATTGCTCGTCGAGGGCGTGATTTGGCTGTTTCAGGTTACAGCTTTGCACGCATTGGCCAACGTATCGTTGAGGCATTGCAGCCGCCTTTACGGCCTCATCCACCGCTGTCCTGGTGGGACCGTGTGCGTTTGAAATCAGGTATTTAAGACCCGCCTAACAAGGGTTTGAGCATAGCCTGAAAGGGATTTACCAATTATTACAGGAGAAGGGCGTGCAGTTCAGCCAAGAAAGTGATGTCACCCTGGTCGTGACCAGTTGCGGTCGTTTTGATCTGCTAAAGCTGACGCTCGACAGTTTTGACCGCTTCAACACTGCGCCGATTCGTGAAGTCATCATCACTGAAGACTCTGGCGACGAGGCTGTGCATGCGGTTGTTCCGCCCAGCTGGGCCGGGCATTGTACGGTCTTGGTCAACAAGCCGAAATTGGGGCAGCTGGCTTCGATTGATCTGGCCTACTCTAAAGTAAGCACTGCTTATATTTTTCATTGCGAGGACGACTGGGAGTTCTACCGTCCGGGCTTTGTCGAGGATTCAATTGTCATCCTTGAGCACAAACCGAACGTTTTGCAGGTCTGGTTGCGCAGTTATGCCCACGACTTGCGTATTCACAGTCCCTATCTGCACTACGGCAAACGTGAAGTGGTCGACGGTGTGGCGTGTTATCCGGTGTTGTCCGATAAGCCTGAATGGCAGAGCTTTTCACTGAATCCGGGATTACGTCGTTACAAAGATTACCTATTGTGTGCGCCCTTTAGCGGCCATGGTGGCGAAAAAGCGTTATCCAAGCGCTATGCAGAACTGAATCTGATCGCAATGGCGCTGGAGGCCGACGCGGTCTTGCACACAGGGTTTGGAACCCATGTCGAGGTGCCTGAAGAACGCCTGCGCAAAGCCCGACGAAGCCGTCGAGAGCGCATAAAACTGTTCGGTGCCGTGCTGTTGGGTGTGGTGATTGGTGTTCTGATCAGCTAAGCCTGTGGGGGTAAGGCCTTGATGTCGAAGCCGCGAGGAAGTGTATGAAAAGTGTCATCAATGTGATGTGGTCTGGAGGTCCTGCCTACGCATCTGTACATAAGGTTCACCTACAGATTCTCGCTCAGGCAGCTCCTGGAACATTGATCAAAACCTGGCTGCTGCAGGACAAGGCGACGGCATGCCTGGGCGTGCTGGGCGAGGTCAAAGCTTGGCATTTAGCGTCTCGATTTTTGAAGGGCCGTGGGGTCTGGATGGCGTCCCGTCCTCTACGTAACCGGCTTTTTTACAATGCTTTACTCAAGCATCAGGCCCGACTGGTCTTGCTGGATGGTTTGGGCGTGGCGCGTGCGCTGTTACCCGCCTTGCGTGCATTGCCGCAGGTGCGTGTCGTGGTGGTGTTTCATGGATCAACGCGGCTTGACCGCAAGGATGTGAACCTGTTTCGTCAGTTTGCACCCGAGCAACTCACGCTATGTGCCGTGTCGCAGACACTGGCGTCCTCGATTGAAGCCGGAATGGGGCTCGCGGTCGTGCCTCTGCGCTGCATGCTGGACCCGCAAGCCTTCAAGGAGCAACTGGTGTCGCGGGAACAGGCGCGCCAGCAGCTCGGAACTCACGCCCTCGATCAACAGGTGTTCGGCGCCATTGGCCGACTGGTTGAGTCCAAGGGTTTTGACACCTTGATCAGGGCGTTTGCTCAAAGCCTGCAGACCCGCCCTGATCGGTTGTTGCTGATCATCGGTGAAGGTCCCGCCCGTTCAGCACTGGAAGCCACGGTGAGCGCCTTGGGCTTGCAAGATAAGGTGTTGCTGCCGGGGCACATGGCGAACGTGGCTAGCTTGTATCGTGCATTCGATTGGGTCGTGATTCCTTCGCAAGCAGAAGGTTTGGGCCTGGTTGTACAAGAGGCGGTTATTGCGGGAGTACCGGTGCTGGCCAGCAATCTGACAGTGTTCCATGAGCAGTTAGGCGACGCGGGTTATTACATACCCGTTGATGATGTTGGGGCCTGGGCCAAAGCTATTGATATGACCTCCTCACTGGTGGCTGAAGAGGTGGCAGAAAGCCAGTATGCAGAGCTGGATCCGCAAAGCGCATGGCAGCGTTTTAGGCTGGCATGCGCTGATGAGCTTTCAGCCGTTCAATAACGCGCTTTCAAGAGCCTGAGCCGGAAATTTGTGGCTCAGGTTTTCTCTCTGGATGTAGCGCAAGAAGTGTTGCAGGTTGCGTTGGGCCAGTTTCTTGGAGAGTGGCCCCTTGAAAAAGCGCATGTCAGCGACGTCGATCAACCCCCACTCATTTTGCGGGGTAATCACGATATTGCCCAAGTGCAACGAGCGGAAGTAAACGCCGGCTTTGTGCAGCCTGCGTATCAGCTCGATGAGCTTGGGCAGGTTGTCTTTCCAGTCAAAGCCATTTTTTTCTGCAATTTGACGCAGGGTTTCGCCAGGCAACGGTTCATACAGCACCGCCGTCTTGCCCGGCTCGTCGAGCTGATAAAAGGCCAGCACGGTAAGCGTTGGAATGCCCAGTTTCTTGAGCTGGGCGGCGTTATCGATAAAGCGTTTTGAATAAGGCCGTAACAAAGCAGAGGAGAAAAGGCGCTTGCGACGGAACACTTTCACGATATTTCCGTCATTCAGCAGGTAGACTTTCGCGCCGTAACTGTCGGCCTCAAGAACTTTGGCGCCTTCAATCATTTGATTCAAGGCGGCTTGTGGAAGCCGTGAGCATTGCATCGTTAAACCCTAGCGAGCAGTCAGACCGGCAATGATGCCGAAAAAAACAGGTTTTAACCATGCCAGGGTGGCAGGCGATCGATTTTAGGAGCGGGATTATGTACGAACGTCGCTGGGCGCAAGTCCTTATGACCATAGGTGTATTGTGGTTTATGTTGGCGATTGCTTTTGCGCCCACCAATAAGCTGTATCAGCAGGGATTGGTGGCTTTTCTATGGTTGCCGACGCTGCTGGTAGCATGGTCGGCGCGAGAGCGTATCGTCGAGGTCTGGCAAGGCCAGCGGGCTTTATGTATTGGGCTTTTGGGGTTGGCAGCCTGGGCTGTGATCAGCTTGAGTTGGAGTGATCAGCCGCTGAATGAGGCTAAGCCGCTTGCCTATATCGCGGTCTTCGTTCTGTCATTTCCAATTCTGGCCAATGGTCGACCAGAACGCATTGTGCGTCTGATGCAGTGGGCTGGCCTTGGGCTCGCCGCCAGTGCATTGATTGCCATCGTTCGCTTTTACCTTATTGATGGACACGCCTGGGTAGCCCGCCTCGAGGGGCTCGGCCAGTTGTCTCACCCGATTTTGGGCGCTTACGCGATCGGCATCGTAGGTATTTTGATGCTGCACTGGGTGCCTCAGCAGCGCGCTATGCAGGCGTTGTGGTTGGTTGCGTTGGGCTTGTTGGGGCTTTTTGTTGTATTGACTCAAAGCCGTGGCGCGGCCTTGGCGCTGCTGCTCACTGTGCTTTGCATGCCGTTGTGGCGACCTGACCGACGCACTGTGATCATTTCAGTGTTGGCGATGCTCTGTGCAATGGCCGTGTTCTGGTATATGCAGGCGCTGGTGTTGGAGCGCGGCGCCTCCTACCGCCCGGAAATATTCATGGGCAGCCTGCAGATGATCCGGGAGCACCCCTGGACTGGGCTGGGCCTGGGCGCTGACTTCACCGTCACGGCGGTCGGGATAACCTTTGATCATTCTCATAATCTGTTCACCAGTGTGGCGATTGAGCTAGGGCTGCCAGGGTTGTTGTTCTGGTGCATCGCCTGGTTCTCGGTGTTCTTCTATGCGTGGCGTGCCCGCGCCACCTTGCTGGGTCAAGGTGTTCTAGGCGCTTGGGTGTTTTCAATGCTGGCGATGCAGTTTGATGCGGCCAGTTTGTTGGGAACTCCGCGTGCCGAATGGTTCATCACGTGGCTGCCGATAGCCCTTGCGAGTCTTTTGTCGGTGAATAAGGCGTGCAGTGGCGCCTGTGATAAAATTTCGCGTTTTCCTTAATTCAGTGAGCTCCACGATGAGTGATGTACCAGCGGAACAGAGTTCAAGTCTGAAAATTTATTTTCGGCTCTTGGGCTATGTCAAACCCTACATCGGCCTATTCCTGCTGAGTATTGTCGGGTTTCTGATTTTCGCTTCGACCCAGCCAATGCTTGGCTACATCCTCAAGTATTTCGTCGACGGCCTGTCCAATCCCGATGCGGTGTTGTTCCCGACTATTCCCTACCTGCGTGATCTGCGTTTGTTGCAGGCCGTGCCGATATTGATCGTCCTGATCGCGGCATGGCAAGGTTTTGGGTCGTTTCTGGGTAACTATTTCCTGGCCAAGGTGTCGTTGGGGCTGGTGCATGATCTGCGGGTTCAGTTGTTCAATAACATGCTGACGTTGCCCAACCGCTATTTCGACAAGCACAACTCGGGTCATCTGATTTCGCGAATCACCTTCAACGTCACCATGGTCACCGGTGCTGCAACCGATGCCATCAAGGTGGTTATCCGTGAAGGCATGACGGTGATCTTCCTGTTTGCATCCTTGCTGTGGATGAACTGGCGTCTCACGCTGGTGATGATCGCTATCTTGCCGCTGATTGCAGTGATGGTGAGCACGGCCAGCAAGAAATTCCGCAAGCAGAGCAAGAAAATTCAGGTCGCGATGGGCGATGTAACCCACGTGGCCTCTGAAACCATTCAGGGCTATCGCGTGGTTCGCAGCTTTGGTGGCGAGACTTACGAAGAAAAGCGCTTCCTTCAGGCCAGCCTCAGCAACACCGAAAAGCAGCTGCGCATGACCCGCACTGGAGCGATTTATACGCCCATGCTGCAATTGGTGATTTACGTCGCCATGGGCATCTTGATGTTTCTGGTGCTGTACCTGCGTGGTGACGCTTCGGCGGGCGACATGATTGCCTACATCACCTTGGCCGGCTTGCTGCCCAAGCCGATTCGCCAGTTGTCGGAGGTCAGCTCGACGATCCAGAAAGGGGTGGCAGGCGCAGAAAGCATTTTCGAGCAATTGGACGAAGAACCGGAAGTCGACAAGGGCACTATCGAGCGTGACCAGGTGAGTGGTCGTCTTGATGTGCGTAACTTGAACTTCACTTACCCCGACACCGAGCGTCAGGTACTCAAGGATGTAACGTTCTCGGTTGAGCCTGGGCAAATGGTGGCGTTGGTGGGTCGCTCCGGTAGCGGCAAATCGACACTGGCGAACCTGATCCCGCGTTTCTACCACCATACTTCAGGTGAAATCCTGCTCGACGGTGTGGAGATCGAAGACTATCGCTTGCTTAACCTGCGTCGTCATATTGCCCAGGTCACCCAGAACGTGACCCTGTTCAGTGACACGGTGGCCAACAACATTGCTTATGGTGACCTGGCGGGAGCGCCGCGTGAAGCGATCGAGAAAGCTGCGCGCGATGCCTATGCGATGGACTTTATCGAGCAACTGCCCCATGGCCTGGATACTCAGGTGGGTGAGAACGGTGTTCTGCTTTCCGGTGGTCAGCGCCAGCGTTTGGCGATTGCGCGAGCATTGCTTAAAAACGCACCGTTATTGATTCTCGACGAAGCCACTTCGGCCCTCGATACCGAGTCCGAGCGTCATATTCAGGCGGCCCTCGACCATGTCATGAAGGGTCGAACGACGCTGGTGATCGCTCACCGCCTGACGACCATCGAAAAAGCCGATCTGATTCTGGTCATGGATCAGGGCCAGATCGTTGAGCGCGGCACTCATGTCGAGTTGATGGCGCTGAGCGGGTATTACGCACGCTTGCATTCGATGGGCCTTGACGCCCCGCAAACCTCGGGCGATATGACCTAGTCTGTAAACCAGACCTGTGGGGGCTGACTCCCGCAGGTTTGGTTAAGATTAGTCGGGCTCTGTAGCCCACCCCTGATTCTCATTCGCTGCGATTAACAGGTGAACTGACCTGTGTTCACCCTGTGTTAATATCGCGCCCCTGTTCATTTTGTATGTGGGTTCTCCATGAAGTTGTCCATGCCGCGATTCGATCAAGCCCCTGTCTTGGTGGTAGGCGATGTCATGCTCGACCGTTATTGGCATGGTGGGACCTCACGGATTTCCCCTGAGGCGCCGGTGCCGGTCGTCAAGGTCGAGCAAATCGAAGACCGCCCGGGCGGTGCTGCCAACGTTGCTTTGAACATCGCTGCGCTGGGTGCGCCCGCTTCTCTGGTGGGTGTGACCGGCGACGATGAAGCGGCCAACAGCTTGGCTAATAGCCTTGAAGGCGCGGGGGTTCGTGCGCTGTTTCAGCGCATTGCGCATCAGCCGACCATCGTTAAGCTGCGGGTCATGAGCCGTCACCAGCAACTGCTGCGTATCGACTTCGAAGAGCCGTTCGCCACTGACGCGTTGGCGTTGGGGGCTGAGGTTGAAAACTTGCTGGAAGGCATCAAGGTGCTGGTGCTGTCTGACTACGGCAAAGGCGCGCTAAAAAACCATCAGGTACTCATCCAGGCTGCACGTGCACGAGGCATCCCAGTGCTGGCAGACCCGAAAGGCAAGGACTTCTCGATCTATAGGGGGGCGAGCCTGATCACGCCTAACCTCAGCGAATTCGAAGCCATCGTCGGTGGTTGTGTGGATGAAGGCGACTTGGTAGCCAAGGGCGCCAAGCTGATGTCAGAACTGGATCTGGGTGCTTTGCTGGTGACTCGCGGCGAATCGGGCATGACCTTGTTGCGCCCAGGCTTTCCGGCCATGCACTTGCCTGCTCGTGCCCGGGAAGTGTTTGACGTGACGGGTGCCGGTGACACAGTGATCTCAACCTTGGCCGCGGCTATTGCCGCCGGTGAAGAGCTGCCTCACGCGGTTGCGTTGGCCAATCTGGCGGCCGGCATTGTGGTGGGCAAGCTCGGTACGGCGGCCATCAGTGCGCCTGAGCTGCGCCGTGCGATTCAGCGTTCAGAAGGTTCGGAGCGCGGCGTAGTGACCCTCGATCAGTTGCTGTTGGCAATTGACGATGCGCGCGCGCACAAGGAAAAAATCGTCTTCACCAACGGTTGCTTCGACATCTTGCACGCCGGGCATGTGACGTATCTGGAACAGGCGCGGGCCCAAGGCGATCGTCTGATCGTTGCGGTTAACGACGATGCATCGGTAAGCCGTCTGAAAGGGCCGGGGCGTCCGATTAACAGTGTTGACCGTCGCATGGCGGTGTTGGCCGGTTTGGGCGCCGTGGATTGGGTCATCAGCTTTCCTGAAGGCACGCCGGAAAACTTACTGGCTCAGGTCAAGCCTGATGTCTTGGTCAAGGGTGGCGATTACGGTATTGACCAAGTGGTCGGTGCGGACATCGTGACGGCCTATGGCGGCACCGTGAAAGTGCTGGGGCTGGTAGAGAACAGCTCGACCACCGCTATTGTCGACAAAATACGGGGTCAGTGAGGTTTGCCCTCACCCCAACCCTCTCCCGGAGGGAGAGGGGGCTGATGAGTGTTGATCTTGAAGGCTGGTGCGGTCAGCCCTCTCTCGTTGGTAGAGGGGGGGTGATGAGTGTTGATCTTGAAGGCTGGTGCGGTCAGTCCCTCTCTCGTTGGTAGAGAGCGGGCTGATCAGTGTTGATCTTGAATGCCCGTAGGGTCAGTCCCCTCTCCCTCCGGGAGAGGGTTAGGGTGAGGGGCTTTGTGCTTTACCACCTTCCTGAATATCTGTCGGGCCTTGCCCGTCAGGCGCTTGAGTCCTGACTCTTTCTCAGGCTCACTCAAACCTTGTTGTTTGAGCCAGTCTTTCCAGCGAATACGTTCATCGCTGACCACCCAGCCCACCTGCGGCGCAAAACTTTCAGCCAAATGTAGGCCGCGCGTATTGACCGGGTGCAGCCTGTCCTTGTGCAAGGTGTAAAGCTCGGCGCAGGGCAGTCCATCCGTCAACGGCATCAAGTAAAGATCTGGACGCTTACGGTCTAGCCGCGCCACCAACTGGTCACCCTCCAGACGTTCATCGACATGCAGCAGGCTTAGCGATTTAGCCTCTTTAGGGACCTCCAGCCGCAAGTCGTAAATCAGTTGCAGCGAAGCCGTAGGCAAGTGCACATACGCCCGTGGCCGCTCCAGCAACGTCTGGCTGGCGCAACGAACCGCAAGCGCAGCGCCCGACAACGGTGTAAGCAGAAAGGGCAGGGCCTCGCGATAATGCAGCGCGCTGGCATAAGGTGCAGGCAGCCAGGTTTCCTTGAAACGACCACTGAGCCAGCCTTCAGGGGTTTCGAGCAGGCACTCTTCAGCGACTTCCTGGATGGCGGTATGCAACGGTAAGTTGATCTCGTGGGCCGGCACATAGCCAGAGATCAACTTGAGCACCACGTCGCCACGGTCCTGACGGCGTTGGCGAACCAGCACCCAATAATCACGGCCCTGCCAGTTCAGCGTCAGGCGTACCGATACCCCGAGATTGGCCAGCTCCACACTAAAGCGCTGGGTGTCTGTCACATTGACATGACGGCGTTTGTGCAAGGTTTGCGCAAAGTTGAGGGGCATGCCAATGCTTTGATAGCTCAAGCCTTCCGGCGTGGCCTCGACAAACAGCGACAGGGTTTTAAAGTCGTTGGGGTTCTTGCGGATGAGCGAACGCGGCATGTCGGCTCCTTCTTGCGTCGGGGTCGGCCGCGTCGGCGGCATCAAGGTTTACGCAGAACCTGCGCCACGGTGGTCACATTATGGGCCAGGTGCAACGGGTTGATGGTGCCGACAATAGCACTGGCAACGCCCTGATGGCCAAATACCAGTTCAAAACTGGCGCGCACCGGATCTACACCCGGGCTTAAGCAAACATGCCCGCTGGCCAGCGCTTTCTTCACCAGAATGGCTTTGCCGTGGGCAGCGGCATAATCAATCACCGGCTTCTCGGTTTGCTCATTCAGGTTGTACGTGACCATCGCACAGTCGCCCATTTCCAGCGCTTTGAGCCCACCTTCTACGGTTTTGCCCGAGAGGCCGTACCCGCGAATTTTGCCTTCGCGTTTAAGGGCCGCGAGGGTTTCATAGACCTCCTGTTGTTCAAGAATGGCCATGTCATTGCCATCAGAATGCACGAGCACCATATCGATGAAGTCTGTTTCAAGACGTTTCAAGCTGCGCTCAACCGATAACCGGGTATGGGCTGCGCTGAAGTCGTGACTGGACTCACCGTGGGTAAACTCTTCACCCACTTTGCTGACAATGACCCAGTCCTGGCGTTGGCCGCGTAACAGAGGGCCAAGGCGCTCTTCACTGCGGCCATACGCGGGCGCAGTGTCGATCAGGTTGATGCCCAGATCGCGGCTGAGCTTGAGCAGCCTGCGCGCATCGTCGTCATCCGGGATCTGAAAACCGCTGGGGTATTTCACGCCCTGATCGCGGCCCAGTTTGACGGTGCCCAGCCCTAGCGGTGAAACCACGATGCCCGTGCTGCCCAAGGGGCGATGGAAGTCGTGCAGTGTTGGCTGGCTCATGGCAACAGTTGCTCCCAGGCCGTTTTAGCCAGCGGCGGGCGAGGCAACGGTGGTAAGGCAGGCGCATTGCCGGGCTGTATACCGTCTTGCTCAAACGCCATCAGTACGCGATCCGAGAAGTCCGGCGCCAGCGCCAATTTGGTTGGCCAGCCCACCAGTAAGCGACCTTGGTCGGCGACAAAGGCATTGTCTGGACGTACCAGCCCCGATTGCGCCGGCTCGGCACGGTTGACCCGCAGCGTGGCCCATTGGGCTTGGCTCAGATCGATCCACGGCAGTAAATTGCCCAATTCTTTCTGCGCCACTGCGATTTGCTCGGCAGGTTCGCGAGCGACGCCCTCAGCTTCAGCAATGTCCCCCCCCAAATACCAAACCCACTCACCATTGGCTGCGGGGTGCGTGGTCACGGTGATACGCGGTTTAGGTCCGCCACCCAGACAGTGGGCATAGAGCGGTTTAAGCGTTGGGCCTTTGACCATCACCATATGTAAGGGGCGCAGCTGTTGCGCTGGCACGCTGATACCGGCACTGGCCAGCAACTCGGCATTGCCAGCGCCCGCGCTGAACACGATGCGCTGAGCGTGAATCTCGCGGCCATCAATACGCAGGCCGATCATTTCACCGTCTTCAATTAGGGGCTCGATGGATTGAGCCGCGAGCAGCCCGTCTCCCGCCAGTTCTGCCAGACGCTCGATCAGGCTAGGGACATCGACCACCAGCTCGGCCAGCCGGTAGACCTTGCCCTTGAAACGCGGGTCTTGCAGGGCCTCAGGCAATTGATCGCCTTTAACTTGGTCGACCCTGCCACGGACGGCTTTGCTGGCAAAAAAACTGGTCAAATTGCCGGCCAGCGTACCGGGCGACCATAAGTAGTGGGCTTGAGAAAGGATGCGCACACCGCGCAAATCCAGTTCGCCATCACCTGCAAGGGCTTCGCGCCAGCGGCGCGGCATATCGGCAATGGCTTCGGAAGCACCGGTTAGCGCGCCATGCAGCGCGTATTTTGCGCCACCGTGAATAATCCCCTGGGACTTCACACTCTGACCGCCGCCCAGGCCTTCGCGCTCCACCACTATCGTTGAGAAGCCTTGTTGACGTAGACGCGCATTGAGCCAGAGGCCGGCAATACCCGCGCCGACAATCAGCACGTCGGTGGAAATAACAGATGGCATGGGCGACCTCAGTGTTGAAAGACAAAGATGCAGTATAAAGAAGCGGCAAGCTTCAAGCTGCAAGTAAAGGCAAGATCAATCGCCGGGGATCACATAGCGTTTGATCTTGCTTTTACTTGTAGCTCAACACTTGCCGCTTGCAGCTGCGTCAATGTCCTGCTGTTTTGGAGAAGAGTTGAATGACGACGACGCCCAGTACGATCAGGCCCATGCCCAGCATGGCCGGGACATCGAGTTTTTGCCCGTAGATAAACAGCGCGGCGATGCTCACCATCACAATGCCCAAGCCTGCCCACACGGCGTACGCCACCCCGACCGGGATTGTGCGCACCACCAGCGTCAGCATCCAGAACGCGGTGGCGTAACCGGCGATGACCAGTACCAGAGGCAGTGGCGTGCTGAATCCCTTGATCGCTTTCATTGAAACGGTAGCAATCACTTCGGCGCAAATGGCGATGGCCAAGTAGTAGTAAGCGTTCATGGTGAAGTCCTGAAAGGGGAGGCGGGGCAATTTACCAGCAAGGGATTCTAGTGGTTGTAAAAGTGTGTAGGCGTTTTACTTACGACAGTTTCAGTGGACTCCCCGGCAGATCGCCTGCTAACTCATCGCCCTCTTGGTTTTCAAGTAAACTCTGCGCCCATGAATAGAACTCTCTACACCTTGCTGTTTCATCTGGGGCTGCCATTGGTGGCGATTCGTTTGTGGCTGAGGGCGCGCAAGGCGCCCGCGTATGCCAAGCGTATGAGTGAGCGTTTCGCTTTAAATCTGCCCCTGATGCAGCCCGGCGGTATCTGGGTACATGCTGTGTCGGTTGGCGAGAGTATTGCCGCAGCGCCGATGATTCGTGCACTGCTCAAACAGTATCCGCAGTTGCCCATCACGGTGACGTGCATGACGCCTACCGGCTCGGAACGTATTCAAGCCCTGTTTGCCAATGAACCGCGAGTCCAGCACTGCTACTTGCCTTATGACTTGCCTTGGGCGGCGGCGCGTTTTTTGAATCGCGTACAGCCCACGCTTGCCGTGATCATGGAAACCGAACTATGGCCTAACCATATCCATCAATGCGCTAAACGTGGCATTCCGGTGGCGCTGGCCAATGCGCGGCTGTCGGCCCGTTCGGCAAAAGGCTATGCACGGTTTGCCCAACTGACCCGGCCGATGCTTGAAGAAATGAGCCTTATCGCCGTACAGACGGAAACTGAAGCGCAGCGCTTTCGGGAACTTGGCGCGCGCCCTGAATGTGTCGAGGTCACGGGGTCTATCAAATTCGATTTAAGCATTGACCCGCAGTTGTTGGTCAAGGCCCGGGCAGTGCGCGAAGAGTGGCAGGCACTTGACCGTCCGGTGTGGATTGCCGCCAGCACGCACGAAGGCGAGGACTCAATCGTGCTCGCGGCTCATCGGCAATTACTGGCCAGCTACCCCAATGCGCTCTTGATTCTGGTACCGCGCCACCCTGAACGGTTTAACGCGGTGTTTGAATTATGCCAACGCGAGGGCTTTGAGTCGGTGCGCCGCTCACGAGGCGAGGTGGTTGCACCTCTTACGCAAGTGATGGTGGGTGACACCATGGGCGAGCTGTTGTTTCTCTATGCGCTGGCAGACAGTGCCTTTGTCGGCGGCAGTCTGGTGCCCAACGGCGGGCATAATTTGTTAGAGCCCGCCGCCTTGGGCAAGCCGGTGTTGAGCGGGCCGCACCTGTTCAATTTCTACGACATCGCTGCGTTGTTGCGTGAAGCCGGTGCGTTGCTGGAAGTGGAAGATGCCCAAAGTTTGGCCTTGGCGGTGCAGCGCTTGTTCGAATTGCCGCAAGACGCGCAACGAATGGCCGAGGCGGGCCTGCAAGTCATGCAGGCCAATCAGGGCGCTTTGCAGCGTCTGCTGGATGGGCTAGGCCGTTTGCTGCCAGGCTAAGCCCTCCATCGGCAGTGGGTGTTTACTCATCATCGGCCAGGGGCAAAAACCAACGTTCAGCAAGCGCTTTACCAATTTGGCCACGGTGCACGTTAACAACCGCTTGGCCATTAGTGGCTTCTGCCAATTGCGAATAGTAGCTCGACTTGCGTTGTTCCTTGGTTTTCAGGTGAGCGACGGTGTATTCCAGCTTTGGCGTCTTGGCTTGTGCGTAGTGAAAGTGGGCATACCACAACGGGAAGCCGTCTCTGTCGTTAATGGCGTATTCCTGAATGAAATCCTGCCGGTCGCCCTGTAACTTTATGCGTTTTCCCAGACCTGCAATCTGCACCTTCTCTTCGTCAAGCAGGTATTGAAGATTGCCATGGGTTGGGGGTAATTCCAGGCTCAATTGGACGCGTAAAGCTTTACCTTCACTCAACATGGTTTGTACTGCGCTTTTCATGCTGTCGTACAGTGTTTGGTCACCCAATATACGCGCATCCGCATGTACTGCTTTCAAGGCCACGCCCAGTTCAGTTGCAAGTTTGTCGAGCTTGGTGGCTTGGAAATCGAGTAACTCTTGAATTTCTTCAGGGTGCCTACACGACTTTTTGAATTGTCTGGCCCTGAGCAAATGTTCCTGATACATCGCGAAAGTTTTACGCGCTTCGCCCTTGATGACGTTAAGCGCCCGAGCGGTGGGAGCCACAGGCTTGGAAGGCTCTTTAATTTCCACCCATTCTTCTCCGTGCTGAGAATAGGTCGAAATTAATTGATCATCATAATCTGAGCGCACTTCAATCACTTCAATCGGCCAGTCTTCACCCGCGGGTTTGACTTCGCCAATCAATTTGCCCTTACCTTTGACGCTGATGACTTTCTTGTTTGATTTACCTGCCGATGAATGCCGGCTGTGCGGCCTTTTACGGGGGGTGGAGGCAGGTTTTATTTCTGCTGCCAGTTGCTTGGTAGCGTCTTGAAAAAGCGCTTCGAGCAGTGCACGAAGTTTATTGAAGAAGTGAGTCTCCAGCTCTTCGGCATTGAACAGGGCGATGCCTTGCAGGGCATCCAGAGCCAGACCGTAGTGTTCAACCAGACTGTCAAGAACCTCTAACCGTTTAGCGGGATCGATGTCCAGAATGTTGAGCTCATTGTGGGTTTGCACATGCTCTTTTAGCGGATCGAGTGTGTGATCCAGGCTCTGCTCCGTAGAACCACGGGCTGAAATTTTTGTGCTGAGCAATTTGAGGCAGTCGAGCTGAAAACCTTGCAGGCTCAGAATTGTGTGGGCGTCATCAGAAATGGCATGGCTCAGCGGTGCAGCGGCCATGGCACCTGCACTGCCCAGATTTTGCAGTTGGTCCAGATAGCGGTTTCTCTGTTCGAGGCGATCAATAGTATGGTCGTTGAGCGCCACTTGCTCTTTGACAAATTCGTTGAACCCTTCTGGGTCTGCATCCCCCGCGGCCTCCAATTCGGGGCCTGGGGTGCTGAACTGGGGCCATTTGGCAATAAGCGCTCTTTGTTCCCGTGCGGACAGAGACAACGCGACGGCCCTGTTATCGAACGCTTTCTCAAGCAGGGAGATCACGACTGAATCCTTGAACGGAATCTTCAACGAGACGCGTTCCTCCAGTGAGTTCAACAGCTTCTTGTACGCATCCAATTGCGCTTGCAGCGCCGTATTGAGTCGGTTGCGAAGGTCAGCCAGCTGCTCCCTGGGAAAGCGGAAATCCGCTGTCGCTCTTTGCAGGGTGGCTTGGGTAATTTCGACGGTTTTGTGCAGTGGCAGCTCACTGGAAAAAAAATCTTCCAGCTCCTCGTTCAGTTCCACGATCCGTGCCGCGGTTTTTTTCTGGTGAGCTACGATGCGCCGTGGTGGCATGCCGCCCCTGTTGCGCATGCGCAAGTCTAGCGACCAATTACCCTCCCCATCCTTTCTTACAGCGGGGCCCAGATTATTGATGTCTGTAGAAGAGACTATAAAGGCTGCGCCGCTCGGATCGACGTCTAGCTCAAAAAGATCCCCCCCGATCAAGGCATGCCACTTTTCATTGATACGAAACAAACCCTTTCGCTGGCCCAAGGGTTGTGCAGCAGGCATGGGTACAGGGGGAGCCACCCTGAACTTGGCGAGTGCATGCTTCTGGCTTTCGGTTAAACGGTTATGGGCACTGACGAACCTAAAATCCAGCACGGTACTTTGGGTATTAGGGTATTCGCCAGGTAAGGCCACAAGCCCCGAATCGATTTTTGGTAGAAGCGGCTCCGGCCACTGTTCCTTGATGCGTATTGGCGCGAATGGACGTAACGCCTGGGTCTTTAACCCAGGGGCTAACTTCGCAGTTCGGGGCAGGGCGTCCAGAATGGGATGGAGCAACATCAGGCCCAGGTTGATGATGACATCGGCCGCTGCCACCTCGCGGGCCGCCTTGCTTGCACTGGCCAGCGCCGGGACGGCATTGATGGCTAATTTTGTCATTCCCAACAAGCCTCCGGTGAGCATCAGAGGACGAGGTTGTGCAGGCAGTACTAGAAGGCTGTTGAGGATCAAGCTTCCGCCTTCGAGGAGCACCCTCCAGCGACTTTCGCTGTTGGACACTGACTCACTTTGGGCTTGATCGACCAATGCCCTTGAGTTGCTTGCGTAAAGGAACTGCATCAATTGCCCGTTTTCCAGGTATTGAAGGAGCTCATTACTGACTCCGTTGGTCGCCAGAGAGGCGGGCTCGGGTATCTCGATCGGGGCAAAATCACTGCCCAGCCCGAAGCGCACGTAATGGGGTTCTTTAAAGCCGCCGTTGTCATAAATAGGTCGGGCAATATCGCTCAACCAGGCCAGGATGCTGTCTTGAAGTTCTCCAGGTTGAGCAATAGCGTTCAGCAATGCTTGGCGATCCGCAAATTGCAGCAATGAATCTGCGTAAAAAGGTCGATAGAGCAGGTGCGGACCCTGTTCAAGGTTAGCCGGCTCAATGATGAACATATTGGTGACTGTATCGGGCACGGCGTCGGGCTTGCGCACCATGGCCAGGCGGCGAATGACGATCTGTGCCCCGTCAACCTGTCGGTCATCAGCGCCAGGCTTTACCACAGCGGCCACATAGCGAGCCCCTTGGGGGGTGACCCCGCCTTCTTGCTTCAGGCTGAGTTCCAGTGCTTCCAAAGGTAATTGGATGCTGACTTGCTCAGCGAACAAACGCTCCCGATTCTTTACATCCGGAGTTTGAGACAGCAGTAAATCTTCAATTCGCTCCGGGTAATTTTTCCCTATGTTGACTTGTTCGATCAGGCCGTCACGACGAGTGATGTAGTCGGGTGTCAGCCAGGAGGGCAGGGCAAGCCCGAGGCGATGACGCACCGAAAGCTCACCTTTGGGGCGGCCGACCAGATTTTTCAGCGCCAGTTCGGTCAGACTCATCAAGACGGGTTCAATGATACCGATGCTGCCGGGCAGACCTGCTGCGGTCAAAAATGAGAGCTCGATATCATCGGGATTAAGCAGGGCGTTCAATTCTTGCCCAGGGGAAGTATGTTCAAGACGCAAATAATCAGCCCGCATGTGTTCAAGTAGAACATCGGCGGCATAAGAGTGGATATCACTGATTCCGGACAGATACGTCTGGCCGTGATTCATTTTTTTGATAGCGGACAAGGCCAGGCTGTACTGGCGGTAGTTCGCCTGATCTTCGGGAGAGGTGTTTATCAACCAGTCAGGCACTTGGGTTTTCAGCCATTGAAGGGCTTCGAGATTGGCTTCAGGGGCATCAATGAATATTGCTGCTGTGTCTACGATATTCGTATACACCGTTTCCAGCGCCTCCCATCCAATACTGGCAGGCAATTTGATTGAGCCGATGCGTTCCAGTTGCTGATTGAGTATCGCCGCGGCCATGGCCTCGAATACATTGCCTTCAAGCTCAAAGCGTTTCAGGTAAATCTCTTGTGCCGTATAAATTTTGTTGATCCTGAAACTCCAGCTTTGGCTCAAGGCGTCGATATTTCTGAATGAGCTGGTCTTACCGCTGGGTTTGCACACCAAGACTTGATCAGGTGTGGCCACAGCGATCCTCGCACTTAAACCGGAACTCATCTTTCCTGAACTCAGCAGCGAGATTTTAATCCAGTAGGCACGTACGGCTTTTTCGCCATATTGGCGGGTGCGTTCATCCAGTTCGGGCGCCCTGATCATCTGACTGATGGCGGCGAGGGCATCTGTATCTAACTCCGATTGCTGGAGTGCTTTGATGGTCAAGGTGTCTTTGAGCACATTACTGAGCCATTTCCAGCGATTGCCTCCCGCCCCTGAGTCCTCCCCCCAAAAGCTGGTCAGGGCATCTTGAAGACCAATGGGCAGGCGCCAGGCCAGTTCTTTCACCACGCGCTCAATGACTTTCATGTCCAGCTCACCTTCGCTCGGGATAAGCCACGCGGGCGCTTCATCGCTCAGGTAGTAAGACTGACCCTGGATCGGGCTTAAATTAAGTTCTGGCCCACCTCCAAGGTAATCCAAAACCTTGGGCATAAAAGGCTCCAACCCCCAGCCGCCTTCGGGCATCGGCACCGCCAGGCGAGTGCGCGCAAGGTCAATTTTTAATGAGGGGTACGCTTGCTCAATGGCCTCTTCGAGCATTTTGCGTGCGACGGCTTCAAGCGCTGGAGGATGGGAGAATTGTGCACGAACGGCGTTTTCTGCAGGCACAAGGGGCGTTGAAGGTACGGTAGACATAGGTATTCCTGTATTGAGTCCAAGAGGTCATACGATCGATGTCGTATTAACCTCTGGTGCTCTCAAGGAACGGTGGTAGCGGGGTATGGTGTCTGCTGCGAAGAACGTGGTGCTTCAGTTGCCCGGCGAGCGAAAATTGGCTTCGGCCGCTTTGGCAAGGTCGGGTGGCAAGAAGTCTTTATCCGGGTTGTAGTCAGCTTTCAAATACTGGGCCAAGGCTTGCAGATCGCCAGGGTTCAGCGTGCCTGCTGCCTGCTTGAGACGCAGGTTGTCGAGGATGTAGTCATAGCGGCTGTTGTTGTAGTCGCGTACCGAGTTGTACAGCTGGCGTTGAGCATCAAGCACGTCGACGATATTGCGGGTGCCGACCTGATAGCCAATTTCAGTGGCTTCCAGAGCGCTCTGGTTGGAGATGATCGACTGTTTGCGTGCCGAGACCTGCTCAACGTCGGTATTGACCGCGCGGAAATAATTACGCGTGTTTTCGACCACCTGGCGGCGCAATTGCTCGCGCTGTTGCTCGGTCTGATCAAGTCGTGAATACGATTCACGCACTTGTGAACTGGTCAGCCCGCCGCTGTAGATCGGGATATTCAGCTGCACGCCAATGCTGCGTTGCGACACGTCACCCGCATAGCGCTGGTTGAACGCATTGGGGTTGCTCAGACCAAAGGCATCGTTATCGCCGGTTTTATACTGCACCACGGCATCAAGCGTCGGGGCGTGGCCGGCCTTGCGTTGCTTGAGGGTTTCTTCTGCTGCATCCACTGCATAGTTGCTGGCAAGCAGTTGAAGGTTTTGCTGTCCGGCGGTGTCGACCCACAATTTGGCGTTGTTGGGTGACGGGGGCAGAATCGGCAAGGTGTGGCGCATGCCTTCAATCGAGTTGTATTGACGGTTGGTCAGCGTCACCAGGGCTTCAAAGGCGTCCTCAACCTGGCGCTGAGCCAGCATCCGGTTGGCACGTGCGGTGTCGTAACTGGCCTGAGATTGCAGCACGTCGGTCTTGTCCGACAAGCCCACGTCAAAGCGTTCGCGAGACTGGTCCAGCTGGCGCTTGAAGGCTTCTTCTTCAGCCTTGGTGGCGGCCAGCGTGTCTTGAGCGCGCAATACCGAGTAATAGGCATTGGCCGATTGCAGAATCAAATTCTGTTCGGTCGCCGACAGCTGTAAGGCAGCCTGCTCATTGATTGATTCGGCGGCTTTCAACTGGAACCAGCGATCAATCCGGAACAGCGGCTGTGCCAACGTTGCCTGATACACCATTGCACTGCGGTTGGTGGTCAGTGAGGGCTGGTCAATGGCCGTGCGCACATTACTGGACTCGGCGCCACCGGACAAGTTAGGCAGCAAACCGGCGCGGGCCTGTGGCACCACTTCCTTTTGTGCCGCGTAATCGGCTCGGGCAGCGGCCAGATCAGCGTTGTTGTCGACCGCTTCGTGGTAAACGCTGACCAGTCCGTTTTGGCTGGACAACGGGGCAGCGGTGTCCAGAGCCATTGCGCTGGTCGCCCAAGACACGGCGATTGCCAGTGAGAGTTTGCGCAGCATGAGCGATCCCTAGTTCAAGAATGCGGAAAAATAAAGGCCCGAGTCCGACTCGCGGTTTCAAGACGTAGCGAGTGTAGTAGTTTTGGAGATCGAGGGCAGCTGCAAGTTGCAAGCGGTAAGAAGCGAGCTTGAAGCTCGCTTCTTACCGCTTGTAGCTAAAAGCTTGCTGCTGCCCTAGACTGGCCACGTTCTTGTCGGGGTGCCTTGCTATGAGGCTGAGATCGAATAATTTCGGATCCCGTTGAACCTGATCAGGTTAACGCCTGCGTAGGGAACAAGATTTCTCGTCTCCCGGCGAGTCCTCTTGAGTGCCGTCCGGGAATGATTGATCAAAAAATGATCAATTGTTCGAGGCCGTCACTCAGCATCCAGTCATGGGGTGCATCCGTGCTTTTTTCAGGTTCTTCCTCCGACAATCCGCCTGGATGAAGTCTGGAGAGCCGTGATGAGTACAAAACTAAAAAACGCAATCAACCTCAGTGATTCGGCCAAGGTCGATGAACAGTCCGTCAAGCCGTTTACCCGCTCACAAAAAGTCTATGTACAGGGTTCGCGCCCGGACATTCTAGTGCCCATGCGTGAAGTTAGCCTGGACGTTACCCCCACCGATTTTGGTGGCGAAGTGAATGCCCCGGTATTGATCTACGACACCTCCGGCCCGTATACCGACCCGTCTGTGCAGATTGATGTGCGCAAAGGGCTGGGCGATGTGCGTTCAGCGTGGATTGATGACCGCAACGACACCGAGCGTTTGCCGGGCCTGAGTTCGAATTTTGGCCAAATGCGCCTTGAAGACGCTGAATTGACCCAACTGCGTTTCGCCCACGTGAAGAATCCGCGTCGGGCCAAGGCGGGTGCCAACGTCAGTCAGATGCACTATGCACGTCAGGGCATCATCACGGCGGAAATGGAATACGTCGCCATCCGCGAAAACATGAAATTGCAGGAAGCCCGGGCGGCCGGTTTGCTTGATCAGCAGCACGCAGGCCACAGCTTCGGGGCCAATATCCCTAACGAAATCACCGCCGAATTCGTACGCGATGAAATCGCCCGTGGTCGGGCCATCATCCCGGCCAACATCAACCACGTTGAGCTGGAGCCGATGATCATCGGTCGCAACTTCTTGGTGAAGATTAACGGCAACATCGGCAACAGTGCGCTGGGTTCTTCCATCGAAGAAGAAGTGGCCAAACTGACCTGGGGCATTCGCTGGGGCTCGGACACGGTCATGGACTTGTCCACAGGCAAGCATATTCACGAAACCCGCGAATGGATCATCCGCAACTCGCCGGTGCCGATTGGTACCGTGCCGATTTATCAGGCGCTGGAAAAGGTCAATGGCGTGGCCGAAGACCTGACCTGGGAATTGTTCCGCGACACGCTGATCGAGCAGGCCGAGCAGGGCGTTGACTACTTCACCATCCACGCCGGTGTGTTGCTGCGCTATGTGCCGCTGACCGCCAAACGCGTGACCGGCATTGTTTCTCGCGGTGGCTCAATCATGGCCAAGTGGTGCCTGGCGCATCACAAAGAAAACTTCCTCTACACCCATTTCGATGACATCTGCGAAATCATGAAGGCCTACGACGTCAGTTTCTCGCTGGGTGAC
This sequence comes from Pseudomonas sp. 2024-210, assembly GCF_045062345.1. Taxonomy (NCBI): domain Bacteria; kingdom Pseudomonadati; phylum Pseudomonadota; class Gammaproteobacteria; order Pseudomonadales; family Pseudomonadaceae; genus Pseudomonas; species Pseudomonas sp. 2024-210. The sequence goes on from NZ_JBJGEJ010000002.1 coordinate 336,637, forward strand.
GGCTTGCGTCCCGGTTCGATTGCCGACGCCAACGACGCGGCGCAGTTCGGTGAGCTGGAAACCCTCGGCGAATTGACCAAAATCGCCTGGAAGCACGACGTGCAATGCATGATCGAAGGCCCGGGCCATGTGCCGATGCAGTTGATCAAAGAGAACATGGACAAGCAACTGGAGTGCTGCGACGAGGCACCGTTCTACACCTTAGGCCCGCTGACAACCGACATCGCGCCGGGTTACGACCACATCACTTCGGGCATTGGCGCGGCGATGATCGGCTGGTTTGGTTGCGCCATGCTCTGCTACGTGACGCCTAAAGAACACTTGGGCTTGCCGAACAAAGATGACGTCAAGACCGGGATCATTACCTACAAGATCGCGGCCCACGCCGCAGACTTGGCCAAAGGCCATCCCGGTGCGCAAATCCGTGACAACGCCTTGAGCAAGGCGCGTTTCGAGTTCCGCTGGGAAGACCAGTTCAACCTGGGCCTTGATCCGGATACCGCGCGTTCGTACCACGACGAAACCTTGCCTAAAGACTCGGCCAAGGTCGCCCATTTCTGTTCCATGTGCGGACCCAAATTCTGCTCGATGAAAATCACTCAGGAAGTGCGTATTTACGCGGCGAACCAGCGTATTGACGCCATTGACGTCGACGTGGCCAAAGGCTTGGCCGAACAAGCGGAGCGCTTCAAGCAGGAAGGCAGCCAGCTCTACAAAAAAGTGTGATCTAAACCGCAAACTCCGTAGCAGCTGCCGAAGGCTGCGTTCGGCGGCGTAGCCGTCGTAAATTCAGAGATCGCGGTACATCTGTTAGACCGCATCTTCAGGTTTTACGATCGCTTCGCAATCGGACGCAGCCTTTGGCAGCTGCTACGAGGTAAGTGTTAATCCTGCTCTCCTTGAGATTCATGCCTTGAACACACCCAGTACTTACTCTCCAGACCTCGCTGTCCCTTTAGACAAGCGCGTCTTCGGCGCTCGCGATCTGTTTTCCCTGTGGTTTTCCCTCGGCATTGGCTTGATGGTGCTGCAGACCGGCGCGCTTCTGGCGCCGGGTCTGGGGCTATCGGGCTCATTGCTGGCGATCTTTCTCGGTACGCTCGTGGGCGTGTCGTTGCTGGCGTCAGTGGGCGTGATCGGCAGCGACACGGGCCTGTCGTCCATGGCCGCGCTGAAGGTCAGTTTGGGCAGTCGCGGCGCACTCTTGCCTGCACTGCTCAACGTACTGCAACTGATCGGTTGGGGTTCGTTTGAAATCATTGTCATGCGTGACGCCGCCAGCCTGCTGGGTGCGCGAGCATTCAGCGACACCAGCCTGTGGAGCCAGCCTTTGTTGTGGACGCTGTTCTTTGGTGTCTTGGCGACGTTGCTGGCAGTCAGTGGACCACTGACCTTCGTGCGTAAAATTCTGCGCAAGTGGGGCATCTGGCTATTGTTGGGCGCCTGCCTGTGGCTGACCTGGAACCTCTTCAGCAAAGCTGATTTGCCTGCGCTGTGGGCGCAAAAGGGTGATGGTTCGCTGCCCTTTGCCGTGGGCTTTGATATTGCCATCGCCATGCCGCTGTCGTGGTTACCCTTGATTGCCGACTATTCGCGCTTCGGCAAACGCGCCAAAGGCGTGTTTGGCGGCACCGCGCTGGGCTTTTTGATTGGCAACTTCTGGCTGATGAGTCTGGGGGTGGCCTACACCTTGGCATTCGCGCCGAGCGGTGAAGTCAATGCGCTATTGCTGGCACTGGCTGGGGCCGGGTTGGGAATTCCGTTGTTGCTGATTCTGCTGGATGAGTCTGAAAACGCTTTTGCCGATATCCACTCGGCGGCGGTCTCCAGTGGGTTGTTGCTGCGGTTGAAGGTCGAGCATTTGGCGTTGATCATCGGTGTTATCTGCACCTTGATTGCCTGCTTCGCGCCGCTGGCGCAGTACCAGAACTTTCTGCTGTTGATAGGCTCAGTGTTTGCGCCGCTGTTTGGCGTGGTGCTGGTGGACCACTTTATCGTGCGTAAACGCAGTGCTCAGGTAGCGCCCATGTTATTCAGCGGTTCGGCATTACTGGCCTGGTTGGGCGGGGTGGTGACGTATCACGCGCTGGCGAATTTTATGCCGGATGTGGGTGCAACGTTGCCGGCGTTGCTGCTGGCGGGGGTATTGCAGTGGGTGTTGGGGCGTAAACACTAAAAGCCCCTCACCCTCTCCCGGAGGGAGAGGGAACAGGCCGCGCACAACCTCAAGCACACTGCAAATCAGCCCCCTCTCCCTTTGGGAGAGGGTTGGGGTGAGGGTTGCTCAGATTTAATCCTTAGCTGGAACCCACTCAGGCTTCAAAATTCCGTTCAGGCGCGAGTACGGGATGCTCAGTTCAACATGCCCTTCGGAATACGGCGCAATGCTGTACACGTCGTATTTAAGCACCACGTTGTCTTTGAGCAGGGCCACGTTCGGCGTTTTCTGGAAAGGCCAGTTCTTCACGTATTCCGGGTCGCTGCCGTAGTGGGTTTTGATCAGCCAGTTGTTGTGAGCCACTTTGGCCGCGCCCCAGAAGGCTTGCTCCTGCCCCGGCAGCAGCATGTCCTGCAAGGTCACTTCTTTCTGGGCGGTGCGCGAGTAGTTGATAAACCCGCGACCCGGCATGCCGTGGGCGCCACCGGTGTCCAGGTAGCTGGACAGTTCGATCACCACCAGATCGTCATGCTGTTCGCGTACCTTGGCCTGCAAGTAGGTGCTGTTGCGGGGTTGCGCGGTGCGCAGAAACTGTTCGCGGTAGGCGTCCAGTGAGGGCGCCAGTTTTTCGTCAGGCGAGTTCACGGTCATTCGCAGCAGGCGCTTTTCGATCAGTGCGTCGAGTTGCGGGGCATTGGCAAAGTGCAAGGTGTCAATGTTCACCAGCGGGCAATCCTGGCCCTCACAACCTGTCTTGACTTGCTCCGTGGCGTCTTGGGTGAAGGCCATCGGCTTGGGCTGGAAAACACTCTGGCAAGCGCCCAGTGTCAGGGCTATACACGCCATGGAGGCAAATTTTAAAAGCGACATGGTCGTCCTTCATTAACAAAAAAAGGTGAAATTATGCGTGTTCGACTGCCAACAAAGGCGTCAGTTCGACACTAAGCTTAAGCCAGTCAATTAGAGAGGGTTTGCAGGCGATCCGTCTATCCCTGTGGCAAAAAAGAGGCTACATGCTGAACCTCAGGCGCGTTAGGATGCGCGATGCTTGGGGTTCGCCCCGGTAAGAATTCGCCAGCCAGAGGTTTGCAATGACTGATATCACCCGCGCCACACCCAGCGCTGTCGAGGTCGTAAAACGCGAAGAATGCTTTAAGGGCTTCTACAAGCTTGATCGCGTACACCTGCGCCATGAACTGTTTGCCGGCGGCATGAGCCGTGAGATCAGTCGCGAAGTATTTGTGCGCCACGATGCCGTGTGTGTGCTGCCCTATGACCCGCAGCGCGATGAAGTGGTGCTGATCGAGCAGTTCCGCGTCGGTGCGATGGGCAAGACCGATACCCCGTGGTTGATCGAACTGGTCGCCGGACTGATCGACAAGGCCGAAGAGCCCGAAGAAGTGGCTCACCGCGAAGGCGAAGAAGAGGCGGGGCTGACGTTCTCGTCGCTTTGGCCCATCACACGCTATTTCCCGTCGCCAGGCGGCAGCACCGAATTTGTCCATTTGTACCTGGGCCGTTGCAGCACGGAGGGCGTGGGAGGCTTGCATGGACTGGAAGAAGAAGCAGAAGATATTCGAGTGACGGTTTGGGCGTACGAAGATGCGCTTCAAGCAGTACGAGATGGACGTATTTCCAATGCAGCGAGCATTATCGCCCTGCAATGGCTGGCGCTTAATCGCGCTGAAGTGAGGGGGTTATGGCAGTAACGGCGCGACGTGATCGATACACGGTCGATTTGATTGGCTTGCAGGCTGCCTGCGAGGCTAATTTTGCACGCTTGATGCGCTTGTTGCCCGATATGCGTGAACAGCCCAGTGCGCGGCGAATTGCGGTGACTCAGGGCGACCAGATGCTCGGCGTCCTGACCCTGGAAGTGATGCTCGACTGCCCGTACACCAGCACCCTGCGCGTGCGTCAGGAACACAGTTTGCCTTGGTTGCCCGTGCCGGAATTGCAGGTGCAGGTCTACCACGATGCGCGCATGGCGGAAGTGGTCGGCGCAGAGCATGCGAGGCGTTTTCGCAGTATTTATGCTTATCCCAACGTGGCCATGCATCAACCGGATGAAAAGGCCCAGCTCAATATCTTCTTGGGCGAGTGGCTCAGTCATTGCCTGACCTGCGGTCATGAATACGCGCAAGTCCGATAAAGCTGTTTTATGTAGTCGCAGCTTTCGTCCCTCGGCAGCGACTACAGCACTCAGGCGTGAGCATTCCAGCAGGCTAATGGCATAATCACCTCTTTTATAAACGTGCTGCGGAGAAATCCCCCTTGCCGAATGTCTCCACGCTGACCACCGACGATCCGGTGCTGCTGGTGCAACTGACAGACAGCCATTTGTTTGCCGACGCAGACGGGTCGCTGCTGGGGCTTAAAACGGCGCAAAGCTTGCAACGCGTCATCGACCTTGCGCGCGCCGAACAACCCCGGATAGACCTGCTCTTGGCAACGGGCGATCTGGCTCAGGACGCAAGCGTTGAGGCGTATCAGCGCTTTCGTCAGATGACCGACGTGCTGGCAGCCCCCGCGCGCTGGCTGCCGGGCAATCATGATGACCTCAAAGCCATGGCCGAAGCCGCCGTGCAAAGCCGTTTGCTGGAGCCTGTGGTCGATATTGGCAATTGGCGCATTACGCTGCTCGACACGTCTGTTGCGGGCAAAGCCCACGGCTATCTGGAAGACGATCAACTGCAACGGCTTGCTCAGGCCCTGAGTGAGGCGCCCGAGCGTCATCATCTGGTGTGCCTGCACCACCACCCCGTGCCCATCGGCTGCGAGTGGATGAACGCGATCAGTTTGCACAATGCCACTGCGTTCTGGGCCGTTGTCGACCGCTTCCCGCAGGTACGCGCGGTGCTATGGGGGCATGTGCACCAAACATTTGAACAGCAGCGCAAGGATGTAAGGCTATTGGCCACCCCCTCAACCTGTCTTCAGTTCGAGCCGGGCAGCGCAGACTTCAAGGTCAGCAACCAGGCACCGGGTTATCGCTGGTTGCGCCTGTTGCCTGATGGGGATGTGCAGACGGGTGTCTCGCGGTTGGCGGATTTCACATTCGAGCCCGATTACAGCGCCAATAATTACTGAGTGTTGCAGACCGGATATATCCAGATGCCGAGTCAGGCTAAACTGCGCGTCTTTGTTGATGTAGCGTTGGCTAACCTGTACTCGGGAGTGATTGCATGTCCGGTTCCATTTTGTATATCCACGGTTTCAACAGTGCGCCCGAGTCTGCCAAAGCCAGCCAGCTTGCCGCGGTGATGCAACGCATCGGCCTCGGTCATCAATTGCAAATACCGGCGTTGCACCACCATCCGCGTGAGGCACTCGCCCAATTGCGGGCGGCAGTCGATGAGCTGGGCCGTCCGCTGCTGGTCGGCAGCTCGCTCGGCGGCTACTATGCGACGTATCTGGCCGAACAGTTGGGCCTCAACGCCCTGCTGATCAACCCGGCCGTCAGCCCGCATCGGATGTTCGACGGCTATCTGGGTACGCAAACCAATCATTACAGCGGCGAAACCTGGGAATTGACTCTCGACCATGTGGCGGCCCTTGCCGAGCTTGAAGTGCCAGCCCCTAAGGACCCGCAGCGTTATCACGTGTGGTTGCAAACAGGCGATGAAACCCTGGACTACCGCTACGCTGAGCAGTACTACAAGGCGTGCACACTGCGTATCCAGGCAGGTGGTGATCACAGCTACCAAGGTTTCGCCCAGCAATTGCCCGATCTCCTGACATTTGCCGGGATCAGTGCGCATCGCTATCAAGCCATCGACTTTGCGACCCTTTAGGGGCCCCGGCAATGGCCTTTATTCTTAATTTACGACTAACGACGAGACCTTATGGCCACTCCCAGCGCTAGCTCTTATAACGCCGACGCCATCGAAGTCCTCTCGGGCCTCGACCCGGTGCGCAAGCGCCCCGGCATGTACACCGACACCAGCCGGCCCAATCACCTGGCTCAGGAAGTCATCGACAACAGTGTCGACGAAGCCTTGGCCGGTCATGCCAAATCGGTGCAAGTCATTCTGCACGCTGATCACTCGCTGGAAGTCAGTGACGACGGGCGCGGCATGCCCGTGGACATTCACCCCGAAGAAGGCGTGTCAGGTGTCGAACTGATCCTGACCAAGCTTCACGCGGGCGGCAAATTCTCCAACAAAAACTACCAGTTCTCCGGCGGCCTTCACGGCGTGGGGATTTCAGTGGTCAACGCGCTGTCTACGCAGGTCAGGGTCAAGGTCAAGCGTGACGGCAACGAATACCAGATGACCTTCGCCGATGGCTATAAAGCCACCGATCTGGAAGTTGTCGGCACTGTTGGCAAACGCAACACCGGTACCAGCGTGTATTTCGCGCCGGACCCCAAATACTTTGATTCGCCCAAGTTTTCGGTCAGCCGCCTCAAGCATGTGCTCAAGGCCAAGGCCGTTTTGTGTCCGGGGCTGCTGGTCAGCTTTGAAGACAAAAGTACCGGCGAGAAGATCGAGTGGCATTACGAAGACGGCTTGCGTTCCTATCTGGTCGACGCGGTCAGTGAATTTGAACGCCTGCCCAACGAACCCTTTTGCGGCAGTCTGGCGGGCAACAAAGAAGCCATCGACTGGGCGTTACTGTGGTTGCCCGAAGGCGGCGACAGTGTTCAGGAAAGCTACGTCAACCTGATTCCCACGGCCCAAGGCGGCACGCACGTCAACGGCTTGCGTCAGGGTCTGCTGGATGCCATGCGCGAATTCTGCGAATTCCGCAGCCTGCTGCCCCGTGGCGTCAAGCTGGCACCTGAAGATGTCTGGGAGCGGATTGCCTTCGTTGTTTCGATGAAGATGCAAGAACCGCAGTTCTCGGGTCAGACCAAGGAGCGCCTGTCATCGCGCGAAGCGGCGGCGTTTGTGTCAGGTGTGGTCAAGGATGCGTTCAGCCTCTGGCTCAATGCCAACCCTGAACTGGGCATGCAATTGGCGGAGTTGGCGATCAACAACGCCGGGCGTCGCCTCAAGGCCAGCAAAAAGGTCGAACGCAAGCGCATCACCCAAGGCCCGGCTTTGCCGGGCAAGTTGGCGGATTGCGCGGGGCAGGACCCGATGCGATCCGAACTGTTTCTGGTGGAAGGTGATTCCGCTGGCGGTTCGGCCAAACAGGCACGGGACAAAGAGTTTCAGGCGATCCTGCCGTTGCGCGGCAAGATCCTCAATACCTGGGAAGTCGATGGCAGCGAAGTGCTGGCCAGTCAGGAAGTGCACAACATTGCCGTGGCCATTGGCGTTGATCCGGGCGCTGCGGACATTAGCCAGCTGCGCTACGGCAAAATCTGCATCCTCGCCGACGCCGACTCTGACGGCTTGCACATCGCCACCTTGCTTTGCGCCTTGTTCGTGCAGCATTTCCGCCCGTTGGTGGATGCCGGTCATGTCTACGTCGCGATGCCGCCGCTGTACCGGATCGATTTGGGCAAAGAGATCTACTATGCCCTTGATGAAGCCGAGCGGGACGGGATTCTTGACCGTCTGGTGGCCGAGAAAAAACGCGGCAAGCCACAAGTCACACGATTCAAGGGGCTGGGCGAGATGAACCCACCGCAACTGCGTGAAACCACCATGGACCCGAACACCCGGCGTCTGGTGCAGCTCACGCTGGAAGACTTCGCTGCCACCTCTGAAATGATGGATATGCTGCTCGCCAAAAAACGCGCGGGTGACCGTAAAAGCTGGCTTGAATCCAAAGGCAATCTGGCGCAGGTTCTGGCTTGATGGGCAGAGGCTTACTGCTGGGCCTGTGCTTGAGCGCTGCGCCGGTGATGGCCAATACATGGCCTGAACTGGTCCTTGAAGCCGAGCATCCTGTCGAAGGCATGCGCGGCGGTAACCTGTCCGGGCTGGCGCTCTGTCAGGGCGAGATGTGGACGGTGTCTGATCGTGATGATGATCAGATTTACCGTCTCGATACCCGTTATGCCGAATGGCAAGCCGAGGCGTTTGGCATCGAAGTGCCGCCACCCCCCGAAAGCGGTTTGCCGTGGGGCGTGCGCATGATGCACAAAGCCGTCAGCCCGTTGCGGGGCGGCGACCTGGACTTCGAAGGCATCAGCTGTGACGCAGCGGGCAACCGTTATGTCGTCAGTGAGACCCATGCGGCGGTGCTGCAAGTGCCGCCCGTCGGTGAGTCTGCCTGGCTCAAGGTCGATTCGGCGTTGGTGCGACAGGCGCGTGGCAGTGGCATGTTGCTGCATTTCAATGCGTTGTTTGAAGGCATTGCCGTCAACCCGCAAGGCACCCAACTGTGGCTGGCGGCCGAGCGTGAACGCCGAGGCTTGCTGACCCTGCGCAAGCAACAAAGCGTTTGGAACTGTGAAGGCGGATGTGTGGTGATGAGCGAAGGCGGGCTTGAACAGCCGCCCTCTCAATTAAAGGCCAAGGCGCAACAAAAGGACTTTGCCGATCTGGCGCTGTTCGACGGCAAGCTGTTTACCCTTGAACGCATGGCCTACCGCATTTGCCGACGCACGCCAGCCACCGGGGAGCTGGAACGCTGCTGGTCGTTTGCCAACGATGCATTGACCGATGCGCGGCGCTACAACACTGGCTATGGCACCGCCGAGGCGCTGAGTCTGGACGCCAAAGGTGCATGGATCGGTGTGGATAATGGCAATCACGTACGTGCGGATGGTGAAAAGCGCCCCGTTGTCTGGCGTTTTGCGGCACCGCAAGGTGGCTGGAGCGCCAAGCCATGAGTCAGCAAGCACCGGGCAAAGGCATGGGACGGGTGTTCATGATCGTCGCCTGGTGCGCCGGTCTGTATTTGGCGACACAATTTTTCGGACGTTGGGAACAGCGTCAGGACAACCCCAACACTGACGTGATTTCGCAACAAGGTGAGGGCTTCATCGAAGTCAAACTGCTCGCCAATGTGCAGGGGCACTTTGTTGCCAGTGGCCGTATCAATAACGTGCCCGTGGAATTTTTACTCGATACCGGAGCCACCGATGTGGCGGTTCCGCTGGATCTGGCAGAACAACTGGCGCTGCCCAAAGGCGCGCCTGTCACCTTGAGCACGGCCAATGGCCGCGCACAGGGCTATCGCACTCAAATCGACCGCCTGCAACTGGGGGCCATTGTGCTGCGCAACGTGCGTGCAGTGGCGGCTCCAGGGCTTGAAGGCGAACAAGTGCTCTTGGGCATGAGTGCGTTGAACAAACTCGAATTTACCCAGCGCGGTGGCACCATGCTGCTGCGCCAGACAACGAACTGAATGAGGTCCGCATGAGCGACTCCCTTGATCTCAGCCTGGACGGCGTAGAACGCCGGTCACTGGCCGACTTCACCGAACAGGCCTACCTCAACTATTCCATGTACGTGATCATGGATCGGGCCTTGCCGCACATCGGTGACGGTCTTAAACCTGTACAGCGGCGTATTGTTTACGCCATGAGCGAACTGGGGCTGGACGCCGATTCCAAGCACAAAAAATCGGCGCGTACCGTCGGTGACGTGCTCGGTAAATTTCACCCCCACGGCGACTCCGCCTGCTACGAAGCAATGGTGCTGATGGCGCAGCCGTTCAGCTATCGCTACACCTTGGTCGATGGTCAGGGCAACTGGGGTGCGCCGGACGACCCCAAGTCCTTCGCGGCCATGCGATACACCGAGGCGCGCTTGTCGCGTTACTCCGAAGTGCTGCTCACCGAACTGGGGCAGGGCACCGCAGACTGGGTGCCGAACTTTGATGGCACGCTGGACGAGCCGGCTGTATTGCCAGCGCGCTTGCCCAATATCCTGCTCAATGGCACCACCGGCATCGCCGTGGGCATGGCCACTGACGTTCCGCCGCACAACCTGCGCGAAGTGGCGGCGGCGTGCGTGCGTTTGCTCGACGAGCCGAAAGCCACGGTCGAGCAACTGTGCGAACACATTCAGGGCCCTGACTACCCGACCGAAGCCGAAATCATCACCCCGCGTGGCGATCTGCTGAAGATTTATCAGACCGGTCGTGGTTCGGTGCGCATGCGGGCGGTGTATCACATTGAAGATGGCGATATTGTCGTCACCGCCTTGCCCCATCAAGTCTCGGGCGCCAAGGTGCTGGAGCAGATTGCTGCGCTGATGCAGGCCAAACCGACCAAATTGGCGATGGTGACTGACCTGCGTGACGAGTCAGACCACGAAAACCCGTGCCGTATCGTGATCATCCCGCGCAACAACAAGGTGGATCTCGATGAGCTGATGCAGCACCTGTTTGCCGTGACCGAGCTGGAGTCCACGTTTCGCGTCAACGTCAACATCATCGGCCTAGACGGCAAGCCGCAGCTGAAAAACCTGCGAGCCCTGCTGGTCGAATGGCTTGAGTTCCGCATCAACACCGTGCGCCGCCGCTTGCAGTTCCGCCTCGATAAAGTCGAGCGTCGCCTGCACCTGTTGGACGGTTTGCTCACCGCCTACTTGAACCTCGACGAAGTGATCCACATTATTCGTACCGAGGAACACCCCAAGGCCGAGCTGATTGCCCGCTTTGCCCTGAGCGAAACCCAGGCTGACTACATCCTCGACACGCGCTTGCGTCAATTGGCCCGTCTGGAAGAGATGAAGCTGCGCGATGAACAAGACGCGCTGCGTAAAGAGCAAGCCAAGCTGCAAGCGTTGCTGGGCAGTGAAGCCAAGCTCAAAAAGCTGGTGCGCACTGAGCTGATCGAAGATGCCAAAACCTATGGCGATGACCGACGCTCGCCGATTGTGGCGCGCGCAGAAGCCAAAGCCCTGTCGGAAAACGAATTGGTACCGACCGAGCCGGTAACGGTTGTATTGTCAGAAAAGGGCTGGGTTCGTTGTGGCAAAGGCCACGATCTGGACGCGACCGGGTTGTCCTATAAAGCAGGCGATGGTTACAAAACCGCTGCTGCGGGGCGTTCGAACCAATTTGCCGTGTTTATTGACTCTACCGGGCGTAGTTATTCGGTGGCGGCACACACGCTGCCCTCTGCCCGTGGTCAGGGCGAGCCGCTAACAGGTCGCCTGACGCCACCGCCGGGCGCGACGTTCGAGTGCGTGCTGTTGCCTGAAGACGACGCGCTGTACGTGATTGCCTCCGACGCCGGTTACGGTTTTGTGGTCAAAGGTGAAGACCTGCAAGCCAAAAACAAGGCGGGTAAAGCGCTGCTTAGCCTGCCAAAGGGCGCGCATGTCATGCAGCCACGGCCTGTGGCAGACCGTGAGCACAACTGGCTGGCAGCGGTGACAACCGAGGGTCGCCTGCTGATCTTCAAGGTGAGCGACCTGCCGCAGCTGAGCAAAGGCAAAGGCAATAAAATCATCGGTATTCCCGGTGATCGCGTGGCCAGCCGAGATGAATACGTGACGGACATTGCCGTATTGCCGGACAGCGCCACATTGGTGTTACAGGCGGGCAAACGCACGTTGTCGCTCAAGGCTGACGACCTCGAGCATTACAAAGGTGAGCGGGGTCGGCGTGGTAATAAGTTACCGCGAGGGTTCCAGCGTGTTGATGCTTTGCTGGTAGAAGTGCCCAATTAAGGCTGTTTAGAGCGTCCGATCTGTGTTTTATCGCGTAGATCGGCGCAACAGCACTGGAGTCACGGTCGATATTCGCGGATGATATGCCGCGATTGCGAAACGACGTGTAAGAAACTTCCTATGAATTGGAATCACATTGAGGCGCGCCACATGGCGGCCACCTGGATGGAATGATGAACGTTCTACGTCTTCCTTTAATTGCGCTGCTGACTGGCGTGCTTGGCTTGGCGGGGTGCAGCGTGCACCAGCCTGCGGCCTTGTACCAGCTGGACAGCGGTACCCCTGGCCAGCCCAAGCAAAGTGCGGGCATGTCGGTGGTACTTGGCCCAGTGACTGTGGCCGATTACCTGCAACGCGAAACCCTGCTGCAACGTCAAACCGATGGCAGCCTGAGTGCAGCACCGGATGGGCGTTGGGCGGGCAGCTTGTCGGCAGACATTGACCAGTTGCTGCTGCGTCAGCTGGCGTGGCGCCTGGACAGTCAGCGCGTAGTGCTGGCCCCTGCGCCTGCGGGCTTCAGCCCGGATGTACAAGTGCTGTTGTCCATTACTCGACTGGATTCGGGTAAAAACCAGCCCGCGATTCTGGATGCTCAGTGGCGTTTGATTGACCGCCGTGGGCAGGTGCGTGACAACCGGATGGTTCACCTTGAAAAGCCGCATGCCGGGACGACTGCTGATCAGGTCAAGGCCCAGGGCGAGTTGTTGCAACAGTTGAGCGAGCAATTGGCGGTGGCGCTCAAGCCGCTGGCTAACCAGCCGCCACTGGTTGAACCACGAGCACCGGAAAAGAAAGCGGCACCGAAGCAGGGCAGTGAAAAGCCGAAGATACCGATGGCATCGCCGATTCGCACGGACATGGAAGTATTCAGGTTCTGAGTGTTTGGCGATAACAAAAAATCCCGCACGTGTGCGGGATTTTTTTGGTCAGGTCAAAAGCCCCTCACCCTAGCCCTCTCCCGGAGGGAGAGGGAACTGACCTCAGTGTATTCGAGTTCAGCGGTGATCAGTCAGGCTGCCGCCAACCTAAAGCATCCCCTCACCCTAGCCCTCTCCCGGAGGGAGAGGGAACTGACCTGGGTGTTTTCGAGTTCAGCGGTGATCAGTCAGGCTGCCGCCAACCTAAAGCATCCCCTCACCCTAGCCCTCTCCCGGAGGGAGAGGGAACTGACCTATGTGTTTTCGAGTTCAGCGGTGATCAGTCAGGCTGCAGCAAACCTGAAGCATCCCCTCACCCTAGCCCTCTCCCGGAGGGAGAGGGAACTGACCTCAGTGTTTTCGAGTTCAGCGGTGATCAGTCAGGCTGCCGCCAACCTAAAGCATCCCCCAATCGGTCCCCTCTCCCTCTGGGAGAGGGCTAGGGTGAGGGGCTTTGAGCCTTACGCACGATTCTCATGCATACGCGCCAACTGGCGTTCTAGCATGGAAGGGTAAGGCTCCATCAGGCGCTCAACACAACACGCCCCTTCAGGGCTGGCAATCGGGCGGATGCGGGCGCGTTGGCGGATCAGCGGGTCATCACTGATTTTGCGCTCTACCAGCAACAGGTTGCGACTGTGTTGCGACAGCGCCAGTGCATCCTGTGCCGATTCAGTCAGCAACAAATCTATCTGGCTCAACCCGCTCAGGCCTTCGCCCAGTACCAGACCCAACTGCAATTGCAACGTAATGCCGCTGTCAGCCACTTCGATCTGCAAGGCATGACCCAAGGCACGCAGCAACTCACCACAGCAAATCGCATTGGTCAGGTAGTCCTCACCGCTGTCTTCACTGTGGAAGAGCATCAGCGTGCTGCCATCATTGAGCGTATGCAACTCGCTTTGATACAGCGATGCCGCTTGATTCAGGCAGTCGCGATAACGCTCCAGCAGCTCCATCAAACGGGCGCGAGGCAAACGTCGAAGTTGCTCTTGCGCCCCCAGTTGCACGGCCAATACTGCACTCGGTTGCGGTGCAGTTGGCTCAGCTTTGACTACGGCTTTTGGTGCCACACTGGCGGTGCCGGTATCGCGCAAATCTGAAAACGGGTCTTCCTCACCTTCGTCTTCTTCGGTACTGATTACCTGCCGAGGTGCCGCCTTGGGCGCAGGCACAGCCGGTTTTTCGTCGAAGGTCGGATCGCTCAGGTTGCGTACTTCGAAGGTTGGCTCGTTGTCAGCTGCTTCTTCATAGTCGCTGTCGTCGAAGTCTTCTTCAGGTTCCGGCTCAGGCTCAGGTTCTGGCGCAGGCGGAGCCAGGCGGGTGTGCAGTTGGCGGGCCAGATCACCGATTTCATCCTGACGGGTGATCGCCGGCGTGTAAGGATCCGGTTCGCGCAGCCACACCCGCAGTTGCAGCAGGGGCGTGGTGATGTTGCGACCCAGGCGCAGGCTCAATGCCAAGGCCAAAGCCAGCAAAATGGCGCTAAGAATGCCCATGCTCTGCAAGCTGATGGTCATCGGCTGTTCGAACTGGTTCATGTCCAGGCTGATACGCAGGTGCCCGGCCGTCACATCCTGGAAGGTGATCTTGGTCTGGTACACACCCTCGGTTTCACCCAGCAGGCTGTTTTTAGGACGTTGCCCGGCCTCGGCGAGGATGCGGTTATCGACGCTATAAATAGCCGCGTGCGCCACCAAGGGATTTTTGGTCAGGTTGTTGAGCAGCACGTTGAGGCTGAGGATGTCGTTGGACACCAGCAGCTCGGTGGCCGACGTGGCAGTCTGCGTGGTCAGGCTCTGACCCAGCGCATCGGCCTGGTCGTGCATGGCCTGCTTGAATTGCAGGCCCATGACCACGGCATAAATGACCAGCGCCAACGCGACCAGAATCACGTTGTGGGTGGCAATGCGCAGAGCTATCGGAACGCGACGATCGCGTAAGGCCCGGAAGATCAGCAGAAAGAAATTATCGTTTTTGACAGGCAATGGCCGGTTCACTGAGCGCGGCTCTTAGTCCGTTAAGTTGGAGCGCAGTATAGCGATCAGCCCTGAGGCGGCAAAGCCTTGGCGATGCCCGATGGTCACTGAATGGGGGTAGAATGCGTTTTTTTTAGCGAATGGGGGTGTGCCTTGCGCGAAATCGTCCTGATAAACATCACTGGTGAAGACCGTCCAGGTCTCACTGCTGCCATTACCGGCGTTCTGGCCAGCAATGGGGTGAATATTCTCGACATCGGTCAAGCCGCCATCCACGGCGTGTTGTCGTTGGGGTTCTTGGTCGAGATTCCGCACGCCGATCAGGTGTCGGCCGTGCTTAAAGACCTTCAGCCCTTGATCGCTAAAGAAGGGCTGCAATTGGTGTTTGACCCGATTACCGAAGAGCACTATCAGCAGTGGGTCAATGAGCAAGGCCAGAAACGTCATGTCGTGACCTTGATGAGCCGCCAAGTGACGGCCCTCCAATTGCAACGTGTGACGTCGGTCATCAGTCAGCATGGCTTGAATATCGAGCAAACGGATCGTCTGTCGGGTCGAGTGTCGCTGGACGCGCCTACAACGCTGAGCAAAAGCTGTATTGAATTGCGCGTCTGTGGTGACGTGGCCGATATCGACGCTCTGCGTGCGGCATTCTTTGATCTGGCCCAGGAACTCAGCGTCGACATCGCTCTGCAAGAAGACACACTGTTCCGCCGCAATCGTCGGCTGGCAGTGTTTGACATGGACTCCACCCTGATCGAAGCCGAGGTGATAGACGAGCTGGCGAAAGCGGCCGGCGTGGGCGCTCAAGTATCCGAAATCACCGAGCGCGCGATGGCGGGCGAGCTGGATTTCAAAGCCAGCTTTAAAGAACGTTTGGCCCTGCTCAAAGGTCTGGACGTGAGTGTCCTGGACTCGATCGGCGCGTCACTGCGCTTGACCGAAGGCGCTGAAGTGCTGTTCGCCGAGCTCAAGCGTCTAGGCTACAAGACGGCCATTTTGTCAGGCGGCTTTACTTACTTCGCCAAGCAGTTGCAGGCCAAATTGGAGATCGATTACGTATTCGCCAACGAACTGGGCGTCGAAGATGGCAAAGTAACTGGCGTGGCGGTTGAGCCGATAGTCGATGCGCAACGCAAGGCTGACTTGCTGCGCGAGCTGGCGCAAAAGGAAGGCTTGAGTCTGGAACAGACCATTGCAGTCGGTGATGGTGCCAACGATTTGCCGATGTTGGCCATTGCGGGACTGGGTGTCGCCTTCCGTGCCAAGCCGCTGGTTAAAAAATCGGCCAAACATGCCATTTCGACCTTGGGGCTGGATGGCGTGCTGTACCTGCTGGGTCAGCGTGACCGTAACAGTCAGGGCTAAATGATTTCGTAGCAGCGGCCGAAGGCCGCGTCCGATTGCGAAGCGATCGTGAAATCTGAATTCATGGTGTGTTTGATTCACCGCGATTTTAGTTTCTACGACGGCTGCGCTGCCGAACGCCGCCTTTGGCAGCTGCTACGGATTTGGCGTCCGTAGCGGATACTAGGTGTGGCTTTATTCCGCGTGAGCCGGGCCGCCAATGCTCTGCCCCATCATCACCGGCGAGCCGGCGCTCAGGCCTTCGGCCCATTTGACCTGTTCTGGCCCGAACAACACGATGGCTGTGGATCCCAGCTTGAAACGACCCAATTCGGCCCCTTTTTCCAAATGAATCGGCGCACGCGCCGCTTCATCGTAGCGGAACGTTTTCAGTTCGCGTTTAGGCGGCGTCACCAAACCGGCAAATACCGTCTCAATCGATGCCACGATCATGGCGCCCACCAATACCACGGCCATCGGGCCGCGTTCGGTATCAAAAATACACACGGCACGTTCGTTGCGGGCAAACAGCTCCGGCACGTTTTCGGCGGTGGTCTGGTTAACCGAGAACAAGCGACCCGGCACGTAGATCATTTCACGCAGGGTGCCAGCCAGCGGCATGTGCACCCGGTGATAATCCTTGGGTGACAGGTAAATGGTGGCAAATTCGCCGCCCATGAACTGCGACGCAACTGCCGCATCGCCGCCCACCAGTTCCAGCACGCTGTAACTGTGGCCTTTAGCCTGAAATACACGACCGTGCTCAATCGCACCCAATTGGCTAACGGCACCATCGGCAGGGCTCAAGACAGCACCGGGGGTCTGGTCCAGCGGGCGCGCGCCGTCTTTCAGGGCGCGCGTGAAGAAGGCGTTGAAATGTTCGTACGCGGTGACGTCTTCAACCAGCGCTTGGGACATGTCCACGTTGTAGCGCTTGGCGAACCAGGTGGTGAACGCATTTTTAAACCAGCGCACGCGGCACTCGGCAATGCAGCCGGCCAGACGCGACAGCAGGTGATGGGGCAGCAGGTACTGACTCAAGAGAAACAAACGCTTTTTCATTACAGGTCCTTAGTGTTTGACAGGCAGCTCGACGGGGGTGTCGGGGTGGTTGCCCCATTCGCCCCAGGAGCCGGCGTAGCCTTTGACGCGCGGATAACCGAGCGCTTTGGCGACGAGATAGGTAAAGCCAGAACGGTGGTGAGTCTGGCAATGAGTAATCACTTCTTTGTCCGGCGTGATCCCCAGATCCTTGAGGATCTGTGCCATGTCGGTGCGAATGCGCAGGTCGCGGGTTTTATCCATGCCTGCTGTCCATTCAAAATTGATCGCGCCGGGGATGTGCCCACCCTTGGCGGCCAACACCTTTTCACCCGAATATTCGGCAGGATTGCGCGCATCCCAGATCGCCAGGTCGGCTGCACCCAGACGGCTTTGCAGGTACTCGCGGGTGGCGATGGGTTCTTCATGCAAGGTTACTGGCACAGGGCCGCCGCCCGGCGCAGGCACGTCGGTAGACAAGGGGCCGCCTGAGGCAATCCAGGCGGGAAGGCCGCCATCAAGGTAGTGATAAGCCTTGTGCCCGATCACATCGAGCAACCAGATAAACCGCCCGGCCCAGCCGCCGCCTTCGTCGTCATACACCACGTAGACCGCATTGGGTGTGTGGCCCAGCTCACCGAACAATGCCTCCAGTGACGAGCGTGTCGGCAGCAGGCCGGGTGCAGGAGGCTGACCCAGTTGCGTGCGCTTGGGGTCGACAAAGTGAGCGCCCGGAATATGCCCGGCGTCGTAGCGTGCTGCGCTGGTCAGGTCGACCACAATCAAATTGGGGGCATCAAGCCGTGCGAGCAGGTCGCCGGGTTCGATCACCAACGGCAAGCCAGAGAAGTCAGGCATGGGTTCTCCAGAGCGAAAAAAGAGAGGATTGTAGCGCAAGCGCTAACGCCCGCGGTTGGTAAAGCTGTGCAGGGCTTTTTCAATGCATTGCGCGGTTTTGCCAAACGCTTGCACACTGGTCTCGTTGAGCGCACCGCCGCCCTGGTCGGCCAGTATCAGCATGACCACGCGGCCATTATTACTCAGTGAACGCAGCAGCAGATGCTCACCGGGAAACAGGCAGAGCAGCTTGTCAGGCAGGGCTGCACCAATCACTGCGTTATTTTCGGGGGTCAGGCGCAGTTGTGCAGGTTGCGCCATCAAACGCTGCAGGCCGGTACTCTCACTGATAGTGAACGTCAGATCGAACACCTCTTTGGGCAGCCCCCAGACCTGAAAAACCCGCAGATAACTCGATGTCTTGTCAGCCATCAACACAATGAGCCTGCGCATACCGCAGGCGACCAAAGCTTCGCGGGCGCAGGTCGTCAGGTGCATCGCATTGGCGAACGTGCTCGGCTCGGCCAACAGCTGTGTACAGTGTTTACGCCATAGGGTCAGCGCTTCGGCCGAAGGCGGCGCGGCGGGTTGATTGCCTTGCAGCGTGCGTCGTGCATTCCAAGGCAAAAGCAGTGCCTGCGCCGGGTGCCAAAGTTCGGGTACAGAGTGGTATCGGCCGCTGCTGACGGCGTTTTGGTGAACAAGCTGCTGCACATCATCCAGCGGCATTTGCAAGTACAGACTGGTCAGCAGTTGCCAGCGCCGATTGTGCGGTATATCCCAGGCGGCTTGAGCCGACAGTGCCAACCCATTGGCCAGCAGCACGCTGTTGGCTGGCTGGTTGAGCCAGCTACGCAAGGCCGGATCGGCGTCCAGACGCTGTTGCTGGCGAAGCGGATGATGCCGGTCGCGAGCAATATGCAACACACTGACCAGCGTAAGCTGTTGCTCATTGACCACGGTGTATCCGTGCAGCACCCAATCAGGCAGCCGCCATAACTCGGCCAGTGCCCTGCAGATCTCAAACAGGCGTACGCCGAACAGCTTCTGCTCGACCTTGTCGGCGCACTCACCGCGGTGAAGCACTTGCAGCTCCCATTCTTCGAGCAGGTCAGGGTGGGTCAGCGCCATGGCCCACAAGGGCGAGAGGAACAGCAAACTGCCCCAGTAAATCTCTTGCCAGAGCCGCGCCAGGCGATTGCCGAACAGGCCGATGGCTTGTTGCGCTGCATGCTGGCTGATGAGCTGGATTTGCCGGTAAGGCAGCGGCATGTCCTCCGGGGCCAGGGCGGGCAAGCTCTCAAGCACTTCCTGGGTGCGTTTCAACCCCAGTCGGTTGATGGCCACTTCCAGGCTTTCAGCCGGTTCACTCAGGCTGCTTTGCAGATGCTGGTTGGCTTCGCGAATCAAACTCAACGCCAACGCAGGGCTGTCTTGCATGACCTCGGCAATATCGCGCAACGAGCGGCGACTGTCGTTGATCGCTGCGCTTACCTGCGCATGGCTGTATTGCGGGATGGGCAGCTGAGCGTTGTTTAGCCGCTGAACCCAAGCGTCCAGCGTGGTCGGTACTGATGTCGATGCAATATTTTTGTTAGCCATAAAAGGAGCGCGATCATCATAAAGGGAGGGCACACCCGAACCGGGCTGAATGTTTTTCGCTTTTACGCGTTACAGTCTGGCGCAGATTTGCCGATAGGGAGAAGAAGAGTTTTTGTGACGCTGCAATCACCCCGAACCCGACTGAATAAGTACTTTTATATTTATGGCTAAAATTATCGGCATTATCGTCGTGATCGCGAGTGTACTCGGCGGCTACGTGCTCTCCCACGGCAAGATCGCGGCATTGATTCAGCCTTTTGAGGTCATGATCATTGGTGGCGCAGCGCTGGGGGCGTTCTTGCAGGCCAATCCGGGCTACATGACCCTGCACGTACTGAAAAAATCGCTGGGCATGTTCGGTTCGCGGTTCTCCCACGCTTTCTACCTTGAAGTGCTGGGCCTGGTTTACGAGATTCTGAATAAAAGTCGTCGCGAAGGGATGATGGCTATTGAGGCCGACATCGAAGACGCGGCTGCCAGCCCGATATTCGCCAAATACCCGACCATTCTTAAAGATGAGCGCATGACTGCGTTCATTTGCGATTACTTGCGCATCATGTCCTCGGGCAACATGGCGCCCCACGAGCTGGAAGGCTTGTTTGACATGGAGCTGTTCAATCTAAAGGAAGAGTTAGAACACCCGTCTCACGCCGTTAACGGCATCGCCGACGGCATGCCGGGTTTCGGTATCGTGGCGGCCGTTCTGGGTATTGTGGTGACGATGGCATCGCTGGGTGAAGGCGATCAAACTGCCATTGGCCAGCACGTTGGTGCTGCATTGGTGGGCACATTCTTCGGTATTCTGGCCGCTTATGGTTTCTTCGGCCCTTTGGCCACGTCGCTGGCCCACGATGCCAAAGAAGAAATAAACGTGTACGAAGCCATCAAGGCCTCGCTGGTCGCTTCTGCCTCGGGCATGCCGCCGTCGCTGGCGGTCGAATTTGGCCGCAAAGTGCTGTATCCCAAGCACCGTCCAAGCTTTTCCGAGCTTGAGCAAGTGGTTCGCGGTCGCTGATTTATGGAAAACAATCAGCCGATCATCATCAAGCGCGTCAAGCGCTTTGCCGTTGGCCATCACGGCGGCGCCTGGAAAATTGCCTTTGCTGACTTTGCCACGGCGATGATGGCGTTCTTTCTGGTGCTATGGCTGATGTCTGCGGCCACCCCGGCGCAAAAACTGGCCATTAGCGGCTACTTCAAAGACCCGGTCGGTTTCACTGAAAGCGGTTCGCCGTACACCATTGATCTGGGCGGTACACCCGCCCTGGCGCCGGACAACACGCTGAACCCGGAAGAAAAGCTGCAACCCCAGCTCGACACGATCAACAGCCAGAAGATCGATCCTGATCAGGCCGAAAGTGTGGCTGAGCAAGTGGAGAAAGAGCGCCTCGAATTGCTGTTGCAAGAATTGCAAAACAAGGTCGAAGAAAACCCTCAGTTACGCAAATTCAAAGACCAGTTACTGTTTGAAATCACGCCGGATGGCTTGCGCATTCAAATCATGGACGCTGAAAATCGGCCGATGTTTGACGTTGGCAGCGCGCGGCTCAAGCAGTACGTCGAAGATATTCTGCTGGCCATGGCTGACACCATCAAAGCGGTACCGAACAAGGTCAGCATCAGCGGCCACACCGATGCCACGCAGTATTCGGGGAGTGGTGATTTTGGTAACTGGGAATTGTCGGCCAACCGTGCCAATGCGGCCCGCCGTGCGTTGGTCACAGGCAGTTACCCCGAAAGCCAGATTGCCAGGGTGGTGGGGTACGCCTCATCGGTGCCGTTCGACAAGAGCAACCCAACGAACCCGGTGAACCGCCGTATCGACATCGTGGTGCTGAACAAGCGTGCCCAGCAAGCGATTGAGGGGGGGCAAAGTGCGGAGCCGGTCAAGGCTGAGGCGCTGCCTAAGGCGCCAGTTGACCCGATCACCTTGCCGCCGGATCAACAGCCGCCGCCGATGCATGAAGAGCGCCAGAAGCTGAACCTGTTTGATGATCCGGCCTCGCCCTCACCCCAACCCTCTCCCTGAGGGAGAGGGAGCTAAGAGCTGCCCCACAAATCAGTCCCCTCTTCCAGAGGGAGAGGGAGCTAAAAGCTGCGCCACAAATCAGTCCCCTCTCCCTCTGGGAGAGGGCTAGGGTGAGGGGCTTTTGCCGTTAGTAACTCGACTCAGGCAAGCTGGCGATAATCGAGCGGTAGCTGTTCATGCGTTGTTGCTGCACGCGACCATCTTCCAGCGCCATCAGTAACGCGCACCCCGGTTCGCGGTCGTGCTTGCAGTCGCGGAAGCGGCAGCGACCAATCAAGTCGTTGAATTCAATAAAGCCCGCTTCAACATCGGCCCGGCTGACGTGGCCCAGACCAAATTCACGAATACCCGGGGAGTCGATCAGGTCGCCGCCGCCTGGGAAGTGGAACAGCCGAGCAGTGGTCGTGGTGTGCGTACCCTGACCCGAAATTTCGGACAGCGGTCCCACCCGCAGGTTGACCTCGGGCAGCAGGCTGTTGACCAACGACGATTTACCCACGCCTGACTGACCCACAAACACGCTGATATGGCCGTCAAGTTGCGCCTGCAACTGCTGCATGCCATCACCGTGATGCGCCGATACTTCCAGCACTGGGTAACCGAGCTGGCGATAAACGCCCAGCAAGGCGTTCAGTGCAGGGGCGTTTTGCTCGTCAATCAGGTCAGCCTTGTTGAGCAGCAGCAAAGGACGAATGCCGGCGTGCTCAGCCGCCACCAGATAGCGGTCAATCAGGTTGGCGTGCGGCTCGGGCATGGGCGCAAACACAATCACGATCATGTCGACGTTGGCGGCAACCGGTTTTAGCTGGCCGCGGCTGTCCGGACGGCACAGTTCGGTTTTACGCGGCAGTTGGGCGACGATAACGCCGATGCCCTGATTGCCAGCGCGCCACACCACCGTGTCGCCGGTTACCAGTGCGGGCAGGTTGGCGCGCAAGTGGCAACGGAACATCTGGCCTTTAAGTTCACCTTCCTGGGCTTCGACTTCGACCTGCACACCAAAATGCGCGATCACTAAGCCGAGCTGTTCAGCGCCTAAATCGCCGCCTTCCAGCGCTTCGACGGCACTGGATTCACGTTTAGCGGCGCGGGCAGCGCGCTCGCCCTGAATCTTTTCGATGCGCCAGTTTTGGCGACGGTTGAGCTGGCGTTTGGCCATGGGTGTTCCGTGTTGATAAAGCGATAATGAGGGTGAAACGCTGGCGAGTTTAGCACGTGGGCAACCTGCCTAAGCTAAACTGCTCGACTTAGCACTGGAGGCCATTATGCAAAACGCGCAGAACCTGATTTGGATCGACTTGGAAATGACCGGTCTTGATCCTGACAACGACGTCATTATTGAAATGGCCACCATCGTCACCGACAGCAACCTCAATACTTTGGCCGAAGGCCCGGTCATCGCCATCCATCACAGCGATGAAGTGCTGTCGCGCATGGACGAGTGGAACACCCGTACCCACGGCGGAAGCGGTTTGACCCAGCGTGTCAAGGACAGCACCACGACCATGGCTGAGGCCGAGGCGCAGACCATCGCTTTTCTTGAGCACTGGGTGCCCAAAGGCAAATCGCCGATCTGTGGCAACAGCATCTGCCAGGACCGGCGTTTTTTGTACACCTACATGAAAGACCTGGAAAGCTACTTCCACTACCGAAATCTCGATGTCTCCACGCTTAAAGAGCTGGTCGCACGCTGGGCACCGGAAGTGCGCGACAGTCTGGTTAAAAAAGGCACGCATTTGGCGCTGGATGATATTCGCGAGTCGATTGCCGAGCTGCAGCACTACCGCAAACACTTCATCAAGTTCTGATCTGCAAGCACTCATGTCCACGTCGCAACTTTCGTCAGCGACTGCCTGTCGTGAATGGCTGCCCTCTGTTGGTGCATGCGGCAAATGAGTAGACTGCGCGCCTTATTGCAAGGATCGCCGACATGTTGCTGATGCTCTATTTAGTGGCCATTACGGCTGAAGCCATGACCGGTGCGTTGTCTGCCGGTCGGCGGGGGATGGATTGGTTCGGGGTCGTGCTGATCGCCTGCGTCACCGCACTGGGCGGCGGTTCGGTGCGTGACATGTTGCTGGGGCATTACCCGCTCACGTGGGTCAAGCATCCCGAATACCTGGTGCTCACCACCGTTGCCGCTTTGGTAACGATTTTTATCGCACCGCTGATGCGACATCTGCGTTCACTGTTTCTGGTGCTGGATGCGCTAGGGCTCGTGGCTTTCACCCTTATTGGTTGCATGACCGCCCTGGAAATGGGGCAGGGCATGCTGGTGGCATCGGTCAGTGGTGTGATCACAGGGGTATTCGGTGGCATCTTGCGGGACATTTTCTGCAACGATATTCCGCTGATCTTCCGCCGTGAACTCTATGCCAGCGTCTCGTTTGCAGCGGCGTGGTGCTTCTTGCTGTGTACCTACTTTGGGATGCCTGAAGATCAGGCGATTTTTGTCACCTTGTTCGGCGGGTTATTGCTGCGCTTGCTGGCGATACGCTTTAACTGGGAAATGCCCAAGTTCGTTTACAACGACGAGCATTAGTTAAAAGCATCCTAGCCCTCTCCCGGAGGGAGAGGGGACTAAAGGCAGAAACCGTTGTGCATGACACTGTCGATCAGATCCCTGAGCCTTCGGGAGAGGGTGAGGGCAAGCGCTTTGCATGCTGCTCAAGCGCCCACTCCACATGTTCTTGCACCAGCTCTGACGGATAGTGACGCCGCGCTTTCAATGCTTCGAGCACGGGAATCGTGGAGGGCGCATTGCCCAGCCCCACCGCCAGGTTGCGTAACCAGCGCTCATACCCCGCGCGTCGCAAGGGCGAGCCCTCGGTGCTGCTCAAGAACTTATCTTCATCCCACATAAACAGTTCGGCCAAGCCCGCGTTGTCCAGGTTATGCCGCGGCTTGAAGTCACCCTCGGCTGTCGTGCGGGCAAAACGGTTCCAGGGGCAGACAATCTGGCAGTCATCGCACCCAAAGACCCGATTGCCGATCATCGAGCGCAACGCCACTGGAATCGCGGTTTTCAATTCAATGGTCAAGTACGAAATGCATTTGCGCGCATCCAGCACATAAGGCCCGACAAAGGCATTGGTGGGGCAAATATCCAGGCAGGCCGTGCATCGCCCGCAATGTTCAGTCTCGTGGGGCGCATCCACAGGCAGTGGCAAGTCGACGAACAATTCACTTAAAAAGAAGTAGCTGCCGGCCTTGCGATTGAGCACCAAGGTATTTTTACCGATCCAGCCCAGTCCAGCTTTTTGTGCGATGGCTTTTTCCAGCACCGGGGCACTGTCGACAAAGGCCCTGAAACCAAACGGTCCAATTTGAGCTTGAATACGGTCAGCCAATTGCTGCACGCGCTTGCGAATCAACTTGTGATAATCGCGACCCAGTGCGTACCGCGACACGTAGGCTTTTTCCGGCTGGGCCAGCAATTGCGCCATGTGCGTGTCGCCCGGCAGGTAGTCCATGCGCAAAGAAACCACCCGTACCGTGCCGGGCACCAACTCGTCGGGGTGTGAACGTTTGCTGCCGTGGGCGGCCATATAGTCCATGTCGCCGTGATACCCGGCGGCGAGCCAGTGCTCCAGATGCTGTTCGTGTTCGCCCAGATCGAGGCCGGCAATGGCGACTTGTTGAAAGCCCAGCTCGCGGCCCCATTCCTTGATGGACTGAGCGAGAGCGGGGAGGTCGGCAGTAATAGCAGGCATGAGGCAAGAGAAACCGGAGCTGAGATGCGTATAATTCTGCCAGACATCGGAGCACGACACGTATGCCGCAGACCAAACACCTGTTTTCAGAACCCCAGCTGCTCATGGCGCAGACCTTGCCAGCTCTGCCCGCTCGTCCGCTCACGGCTCATAAAGGCCAATTTGGCCATGTGCTATTGATCGGCGGCGATCGGGGTTTTGGCGGCTCAATTACCTTGAGTGCCCAAGCTGCACTACGCTGTGGCGCGGGTCTGGTGTCGCTGGCAACGCGGCCTGAACATGTACCCGCGGCGTTGACCCGCCTGCCGGAAGTCATGGCCGTAGGCGTGCAATCGGCCAACCAACTGATGAGCTTGCTGGCCCACGCTTCTGTGTTGGTGATTGGACCGGGCTTGGGCCAGGCCCCGTGGGGGCGTAGCCTTTTATCAGCCGCCGCTCAGGCAAAAATGCCACAGGTGTGGGATGCCGATGCACTCAATCTGTTGTCCAACGCCGACCTGACGTTGGCTGAAGGCTCGGTATTGACCCCGCACCCCGGCGAAGCCGCGCGTTTGCTGGGTATCAGCACGGAGCAGGTGCAGGCGGATCGCCCTGCGGCGGCCAGAGCGCTGGTTAAAAAATACTCAGTGGTATGTGTCCTCAAGGGGGCGGGTACCTTGATTGCGGGGCTGCAAGGCGAGTTGGCTCAGTGCAACCACGGCCATCCGGCCATGGCCACTGCGGGGCTGGGTGATGTGCTGGCTGGCGTGGTCGGCGCATTGCTGGCGCAAGGCATGAAGGCTTATGAGGCGGCTTGTCTGGCCGTGTGGCTGCATGCCCGTGCAGGCGAGCAGCAAGGACAATTGGGCCGTGGGCTGGCGGCCAGTGATTTGATTCCAGCCATTCGTCAGTTGTTGGAGGAACATGCACCGTGCAAGAAATAACACTGCATCTGGCCGATGAAGAGGCCATGACCGCTTTTGGAGCGCGTCTGGCACAGATCACCGAAGGTCATGGCCTGATCTTTCTCAATGGCGACTTGGGTATGGGTAAAACCACCTTATCTCGTGGCCTGATTCGGGGCTTGGGCCATACAGGCGCGGTTAAGAGTCCGACATTTACACTGGTTGAGCCCTACGAGATCGGCGACATACGAGCGTTTCACTTTGACCTCTATCGCTTGGTCGATCCCGAGGAGCTGGAATATCTGGGCATTCGCGATTACTTCGACGATGACGCTCTATGCTTGATTGAATGGCCCGATAAAGGTGCAGGCTTTTTGCCAAAGCCCGACCTGACCATTACCATTAGGTCGCATAAGACCGGGCGGGAGCTGACGCTGAAGCCCCACGGTTCACGCGGTGAATCCTGGTATGCCAAATTGGCATCGGAAAACAATTAATGATGGGGTTAGGTATGCGCTTTCGCGCGTTAGTGAGTGTCGTGGGTCTGTTGCTGAGTGTCATGGCCGTGAATGCGGTGGCGGCGACTCAAGTAAAAAGCGTGCGTTTGTGGCGTGCCCCGGACAACACACGACTGGTGTTTGACCTCACAGGCCCGGTGCAGCACAGCGTATTCACGCTGACCGCCCCTGATCGTCTGGTGATTGATATCAATGGAGCGACGCTGGCTGGCCCTTTGAATGTGCAGACCGCCAATACGCCGATCACCAGCATGCGTTCGGCGCAGCGCACCCCGACCGACTTACGCGTGGTCATCGATCTGAAAAAGGCCGTGACCCCCAAGAGCTTCATCCTGGCGCCGAATGCGCAGTACGGTAATCGTCTGGTGGTCGACTTGTACGATCAAGGCGCGGACCTCACGCCAAGTTTGCCGGCCACCAATGTGGCGAAGGTGCCGGTGGTGCCTGTGACCCCGACTCAACCGAGCGTGGCCTTGCCGCCCATTCCGAGCGGTAAACGCAATGTGGTGGTGGTCATTGACGCCGGCCACGGCGGCGAAGACCCAGGTGCTTCTGGCTCCGCCGGTCAGCGCGAAAAAGACGTTGTGTTGGCCATTGCCAAAGAATTGCAGCGTCAGGTCAACGGCATGAAGGGCTTTAAAGCCGAATTGACCCGCACCGGCGACTACTTTATTCCGTTGCGCGGGCGTACCGAAATCGCCCGCAAAAAGGGGGCTGACCTGTTTGTTTCGATCCACGCCGATGCGGCGCCGTCCAGGGCCGCTTTTGGTGCGTCGGTGTTTGCACTTTCTGAACGCGGTGCAACCTCTGAAACCGCACGTTGGCTGGCCGACAGTGAAAACCGTTCTGACTTGATCGGCGGGGCGGGTAACGTCAGTCTGGATGACAAGGACCGCATGCTGGCTGGTGTTCTGCTCGACCTGTCGATGACCGCTTCGCTGACCTCCAGCCTTAACGTGGGGCAAAAAGTGCTGAGCAACATTGGCCGCGTAACTCCGCTGCACAAGCAGCGTGTTGAGCAGGCAGGATTCATGGTGCTCAAGTCTCCGGACATCCCGTCGATCCTGGTTGAAACCGGCTTTATTTCGAACTCCAATGAAGCCTCCAAGCTGGCCTCCAGCAGCCATCAGCAAGCGTTGGCCCGCTCGATCAGCAGCGGCGTGCGTCAGTTCTTCCAGCAAAATCCGCCGCCGGGCACTTACATTGCCTGGCTGCGCGACACCGGCAAAATTGCCCAGGGTGCACGCGAGCACACGGTTCGCCCCGGCGAAACGCTGGCGATGATTGCTGTGCGCTACCAAGTGCCAGTGACGGCATTGCGCAGCACCAACAACTTGAAAACCGATGAATTGAAAATCGGTCAGGGCCTGCACATTCCGGCAACTACCCTGGCGGCCCAATAATGAGTGACGGGCCGTTGAACGACAGTGCACGTATTGAATTGCTCAGCCCGCGACTGGCTAACCAGATTGCGGCGGGCGAGGTGGTGGAGCGTCCGGCATCGGTGATCAAAGAGCTGCTGGAAAACAGCCTCGATTCCGGTGCCAAGCGCATTGATGTGGACGTCGAACAGGCTGGCATCAAGCTCTTGCGCGTGCGTGATGACGGTCGCGGCATCTCCAGCGACGACTTGCCGCTGGCGTTGGCGCGACATGCGACCAGTAAAATTCGCGACCTCGAAGACCTTGAACGGGTCATGAGCCTGGGCTTTCGCGGGGAAGCGCTGGCGTCCATCAGTTCGGTGGCGCGCCTGACGTTGACCTCGCGCACCCGTGGTGCCGATCAGGCGTGGCAGGTCGAAACCGAAGGCCGCGACATGGCGCCCAGGGTTCAGCCAGCTGCCCACCCGGTGGGGACGTCGGTTGAAGTGCGCGACCTGTTTTTCAACACTCCGGCGCGGCGCAAGTTTCTTAAGACCGAGAAAACCGAGTTCGATCACCTGCAAGAAGTCATCAAGCGCTTGGCGCTGGCACGTTTTGATGTGGCCTTTAACCTGCGCCACAACGGCAAGGCTATCCTCAACTTGCACGAAGCCCGCGACGATACGGCCCGCGCCCGGCGTGTGGCGGCGGTGTGTGGCTCGGCGTTTCTGGAGCAGGCGCTGCCGATTGAAGTAGAGCGCAACGGCCTGCATTTGTGGGGCTGGGTCGGTTTGCCGACCTTTTCGCGCAGTCAGGCCGACTTGCAGTATTTCTACGTGAATGGCCGTGCGGTGCGCGACAAGCTGGTGGCGCACGCCGTGCGTCAGGCGTATCGCGACGTGCTGTTTAATGGCCGTCACCCGACGTTTGTACTTTTTTTTGAGGTTGACCCCTCCGTGGTCGACGTCAACGTTCACCCCACCAAGCACGAAGTGCGTTTTCGTGACGGGCGCATGGTGCATGACTTCTTGTACGGCACCTTGCACCGTGCCCTTGGCGATGTAAGGCCCGAAGATCAATTGGCTGCACCAGCGCCTGTGCCGGGTGCCGAGCGGCCGACGGGGCAGGACGCCGGTGAGTTCGGCCCGCAAGGTGAGATGCGTCTGGCGGCCAATGTGCTGGAACAGCCACAATCGGCGCCGACTCAACACGTGGCGGGCTCAGGTGCAGGGGCGGGTTATCAGTATCAATATCGCCCGCAGCCCTCAGCGCCTGCGGTGCCTGTGGCGGAGGCTCAAAATGCGTATCGGGCGTTTTTCGCCCCCTTGCCTGAAGCCAATGCTGCGCCGTTGCCGGATGGACAAGGCGATATTCCGCCGCTGGGTTTTGCCCTCGCCCAGCTCAAGGGCATCTACATCCTTGCCGAAAACGCCCAAGGGCTGGTGCTCGTGGACATGCATGCGGCGCACGAGCGGATCATGTACGAGCGCCTCAAGGTCGCCATGGCCAGCGAAGGCCTGAGCGGTCAGCCGTTGCTTGTGCCGGAATCGATTGCCGTCAGTCAGCGTGAAGCCGATTGTGCCGAAGAGCATGCCGAGTGGTTTCAGCGTCTGGGCTTTGAGCTGCAACGCCTTGGCCCGGAAACCTTGGCGATCCGCCAGATCCCGGCGCTGCTCAAGCAGGCCGAGGCTCAGCGTCTGGTGCATGACGTGCTCGCCGACTTGATGGAGTACGGCACCAGCGACCGGATACAGGCTCACCTCAACGAATTGCTTGGCACTATGGCTTGCCACGGTGCCATCCGGGCGAATCGCCGTTTAGCGATCCCGGAAATGAACGGCTTGCTGCGCGACATGGAAAACACCGAGCGTAGCGGTCAATGCAATCATGGTCGTCCGACCTGGACCCAAATGGGCCTGGACGACCTGGATAAACTCTTTTTGCGCGGTCGCTGATGACAGGTTCCAATGCTTTACCCCCGGCCATCTTTTTGATGGGGCCGACGGCTGCCGGTAAAACCGATCTGGCGATTGAGCTGAGCAAAGTGCTGCCGTGCGAACTGGTCAGCGTTGATTCGGCGCTGGTCTATCGCGGCATGGACATTGGTACCGCCAAGCCGTCCAAAGACATTCTGGCCAAACACCCGCATCAACTGATCGATATTCTTGATCCGGCGCAGAGCTATTCAGCGGCGGACTTTCGCGCCGATGCCCTGAAAGTCATGGCCGAAATCACCGCGCGCGGAAATACGCCGCTGCTGGTGGGTGGCACCATGTTGTATTACAAAGCATTGATCGACGGGCTGGCCGACATGCCTGCGGCCGACCCGCAGGTGCGTGCCCAGCTCGAAGAAGAGGCGCAACAGCTCGGCTGGCAAGCGTTGCACGACCAGTTGGCGGCCATCGACCCCGAGTCTGCGGCGCGCATTCACCCCAATGACCCTCAGCGTTTGACACGTGCGCTGGAGGTTTATCGGGTCAGTGGCCTCACCATGACGGCCCATCGTCAAAAACAATCTGAACAATCTACTAAAGCAGCGGCTTCTGGGCGCAGCCAATTGCCCTATACTGTCGCGCATCTGGCCATCGCCCCGGCGAACCGCCAGGTGTTGCATGAGCGAATTGCACAAAGATTCGGGCAAATGCTGGAACAGGGCTTCATTGACGAGGTCGTAGCCTTGCGTAATAGAAGTGACCTGCATGCCGGGTTGCCGTCTATACGTGCAGTGGGTTATCGACAAGTCTGGGATTACCTGGACGGCAAACTGACGGCAGCCGAGATGCAGGAGCGCGGCATCATTGCTACGCGCCAGTTGGCAAAGCGTCAGTTCACCTGGTTACGCAGCTGGGATGGTCTACATTGGCTGGACAGCCTCGACTGCGACAATCTGCCACGAGCCTTGAAATACCTGGAATCGGTCTCCATATTGACCTGAGTCTTAGGGAATGCCGTCTATCCTATGGATGTGGCGACATAAGCCATTAATTTTTGTTTCTATTTTTTTCCTTACAGGAGTGCGGCATATGTCAAAAGGGCATTCGCTACAAGACCCTTACTTGAATACATTGCGTAAAGAGAAGGTTGGCGTTTCCATTTATCTGGTCAACGGCATCAAGCTGCAGGGGACTATCGAGTCTTTCGACCAGTTCGTGATTCTGCTGAAAAACACCGTTAGCCAAATGGTTTACAAACACGCTATCTCTACAGTCGTACCTGTGCGTCCAATTCGCTTGCCTAGCGCAACCGAAGCAGAGCTCGCTGACGCGGAACCAGGTAACGCCTAATAAATAAGACAGGAGCTTCCTTTGTTCTTTGAGCGTCACGGTGGTGGTGAGCGGGCAATCCTCGTTCACTTGGAAGGACAGGACCCTGAGGCGCGCGAAGATCCGCAGGAGTTCCAGGAGTTAGCTAAATCGGCCGGCGCCGAGACCGTCGCGTTTTTTAACGTGCCGCGTCATCGGCCATCGGCCAAGTACCTGATTGGCACTGGCAAGGTTGAGGAGTTACGCGACCTGGTCAAGGCCGAGAAGGTCGACATTGTGATCTTCAATCATGTCCTGACGCCCAGTCAGGAGCGTAACCTCGAACGTGTGTTCGAGTGTCGCGTGCTTGACCGTACCGGGCTGATTCTCGACATTTTCGCTCAGCGCGCTCGTACTCACGAAGGCAAGTTGCAGGTCGAACTGGCCCAGCTTGACCACATGAGCACACGGCTTGTTCGTGGCTGGACTCACCTTGAGCGTCAAGGTGGGGGCATTGGTAGCCGCGGCCCGGGTGAAACCCAGCTCGAAACTGACCGACGCCTGCTGCGTGTGCGCATGAGCCAGATCAAGGCTCGTCTGAAAAAAGTCCGCAGTCAGCGCGAGCAGTCCCGTAGAGGGCGCCAGCGCGCCGACATTCCTACGGTTTCGCTGGTGGGCTATACCAACGCCGGCAAATCCACGCTGTTCAATGCGGTCACCGGCTCCGACGTGTTTGCCGCTGACCAGCTATTCGCCACGCTCGACCCGACATTGCGCCGCCTTGATTTGGGTGACTTGGGGCCGATTGTGCTGGCGGATACCGTGGGCTTTATTCGTCACCTTCCGCACAAGCTAGTTGAAGCTTTCCGGTCTACGCTCGAAGAGTCGAGCAATTCCGATTTGTTGCTGCACGTGATCGATGCGCACGAACCTGAGCGCATGCAGCAGATTGAGCAGGTGATGGTCGTTCTGGGCGAGATTGGTGCTCAGGACTTGCCGATCCTCGAGGTCTACAACAAAATCGATTTGCTTGAAGCGGTCGAACCCCAGATTCAGCGCGATGCCAACGGCAAACCTCAACGGGTCTGGCTATCGGCGCGCGACGGTTCGGGGCTTGAGTTGCTTGAACAAGCCATCGCCGAGTTGCTGGGCAATGATTTGTTTGTCGGCACCTTGCGTCTTGAGCAGCGATTTGCTCGACTGCGGGCTCAGTTCTTCGAACTAGGTGTTGTGCAAAAAGAAGCGCATGACGATGAGGGGGCCAGTTTGTTGGACGTACGCCTGCCGCGAGCCGAGCTCAATCGCTTAATCAGCCGCGAAGGGATGCAGCCGCTGGAATTCATCGAAGAACACACTTTGCAATAAAAGCCTCGCAAAGCGGCTGTGCCGCTGTGATAGGCATTCTGTAGCATTGGTCGGCGCGCCGTGGGCGCGTCTTTGCTTTATCAGATGGAGAGCGCTATGGCTTGGAATGAGCCGGGTGGCAACTCGAATAATCAAGATCCTTGGGGTGGCAAACGCCCTAAAAATGGCGACCGCAAGGGACCACCAGATCTCGACGAAGCCTTCCGAAAGCTGCAGGAAAGCCTGAATGGGTTGTTCGGTGGTGGAAAAAAACGCACGGGCGGCAATGGTGGTGACAGTGGGTCGGGCGGCAAGGGTGCCGGTTTCGGACTGCTGGGCATTGGCCTGGTCGCATTGGCAGCCGTTTGGCTGTACAGCGCAGTCTATGTAGTCGATGAGCAGGAGCAAGCCGTGGTGCTGCGCCTGGGCAAGTACTACGACACTGTAGGGCCGGGCCTGAACATTTATTTCCCGCCGTTCGATAAAAAGTACATGGAAAACGTGACGCGTGAGCGTGCGTATACCAAGCAGGGTCAAATGCTGACTGAAGACGAAAATATCGTCGAAGTGCCGCTGACCGTGCAGTACAAGATCAGCAACCTGCGCGATTTCGTGCTCAACGTTGATCAGCCGGAAGTCAGCCTGCAACAAGCCACCGACAGTGCCCTGCGCCATGTCGTGGGCTCCACTTCGATGGATCAGGTGCTGACCGAAGGTCGTGAGCAAATGGCTATCGAGATCAAGGAACGCTTGCAGCGCTTCCTCGATACTTACAAGACCGGTATCACCGTCACGCAGGTCAACGTACAAAACGCAGCCGCACCGCGTGAAGTACAAGAAGCCTTTGATGACGTGATTCGTGCCCGTGAAGACGAGCAGCGTGCCCGCAACCAGGCCGAAAGCTACGCCAATGGTGTAGTGCCGGAAGCCCGTGGTCAGGCGCAGCGCATCATCGAAGATGCCAACGGTTACCGCGACGAAGTCGTTTCTCGCGCCAAAGGTGAAGCTGACCGCTTTACCAAACTGGTGGCGGAATACCGCAAGGCTCCAGAGGTCACGCGTGATCGTCTGTATCTGGACACCATGCAGGAAGTCTTCAGCAACACCAGCAAAGTACTCGTGACCGGTAACAAGAACGGCCAGAGCAACCTGCTGTACTTGCCCTTGGACAAAATGATCGAAGGCCGTAATGGCAGCACCCCGGCAACGGGTTCGGCAGCGGCGGCGAGCACCAGTGATTCGGCCTCGCACACCAACACGGATCTGCCGACACCACCGCGTACCAGGGAGAGTCGCTGATGAGCAATAAATCGCTGATCGCCCTTATTGTTGCCGTTGTCGTGGCGATCGTTGCCTGGAACAGCTTCTACATCGTCTCGCAAACTGAACGTGCCGTTCTGCTGCGCTTTGGCCGTGTGGTTCAGGCCGATGTTCAGCCGGGTCTTCACGTGAAGATTCCTTACGTCAACCAGGTGCGCAAGTTCGACGCTCGTCTGATGACGCTGGATGCACCGACGCAGCGTTTCCTGACGCTGGAAAAGAAAGCGGTCATGGTGGATGCCTTCGCCAAGTGGCGCGTGAAAGATGCCGAGCGCTTCTACACCGCTACCTCCGGCATGAAGCAGATTGCTGACGAGCGCCTGTCGCGTCGTCTGGAATCCGGCCTGCGTGACCAGTTCGGTAAGCGCACCCTGCATGAAGTGGTGTCGGGTGAGCGTGATGCACTGATGGCTGACATCACCGCATCGCTGAACAAAATGGCTGAAAAAGAGCTGGGCATCGAAGTGGTCGACGTTCGCGTCAAGGCCATCGATTTGCCAAAAGAAGTAAACCGCAGCGTTTTCGAACGTATGAGCACCGAGCGTGAGCGTGAAGCACGTGAGCATCGGGCCAAAGGTAATGAGCTGGCCGAAGGCATTCGTGCTGACGCCGACCGTCAACGTCGAGTTCTGCTGGCTGAAGCGTATCGTCAGTCCGAAGAGCTGCGCGGTGATGGCGACGCCCAAGCCTCTGCGATCTACTCCAAGGCTTACGGCCAGGATCAGGAGTTCTACAAGTTCTATCGCAGCCTGCGCGCTTACCGCGAAAGCTTTGCGAACAAGAGCGACGTGTTGGTATTGGACCCAAGCAGCGATTTCTTCCGCTACCTGGAAAAATCCAAGCCCGCGCAACAGTAAGGCGTCATGCCGTCCGATTGCCGGCCTCAGGCATCACAATCGGGCGCATGCATTCACTCCGCCGGGCGGGCAAATTGCCTGGCGGGGTGATCCTTTTAGAAAACGTGTGTATGATGCGGCAGCCGGGAAATTCCCGGCTTTTTTGCGTCTGCATGTTTGATTGACCGAACGGCTGATACAGCGTCGGCAGATTTTTTCGAGGAATGTGCTGTGTAAGCCTGTTGCTTCAGGCTTTTTTGCTGTGCGCGCTCAAGACGCAGCCACGTTCTGCTTTACTCAAGGCTCGCCTGCTGGCAAGCCGCCCGGATCATAGGGGAATGGCGTAATGGCAACAGTAGACCGCTGGCTTCTGCCAGATGGCATCGAAGAAGTACTTCCACCTGAAGCGGCCCGCATAGAAGTGGCGCGGCGTCAGGTGTTGGATCTGTTCCAGAGCTGGGGCTATGAGTTCGTCGTCACCCCGCATATCGAATACCTGGAGTCCTTGCTGACTGGGGCAGGCCAGGATCTCGACTTGCGCACCTTCAAGGTTATTGACCCGCAAACGGGTCGCCAGATGGGGTTTCGTGCCGACATCACGCCGCAAGTGGCGCGTATTGATGCGCATACCCTGCGTCGTGAAGGCCCGAGCCGTCTGTGCTACGCCGGCAGCGTGTTGCATGCAAAGCCGCGCGGTTTGTCTTCCTCGCGCAGCCCGATCCAGTTGGGTGCCGAGTTGTATGGCGATGCCAGCCCGAGCAGCGATGTTGAAGTGATCAGCCTGATGCTGGCGATGCTGCAACTGGCAGATGTGCCCGATGTCCACATGGACTTGGGGCATGTCGGTATTTACCGTGGGCTGGCCCGTGCGGCCAACCTGTCGGCGCAAGTGGAACAACAATTGTTCGACGCCCTGCAACGCAAGGCGATCGACGAAGTAACGGCCTTGACCGAAGGTTTGCCGGCTGATTTGGCAGGCATGCTCCAGGCTTTGGTCGATTTGTGTGGCGGTCACGAAGTTCTGGCTGCCGCGCGCGAGCGTTTGGCAAAGGCTCCGGCTCAAGTGCTGGCGGCGCTGGACGACCTGCAAGCGATTGCACACGGGTTGTCGGTGCGTTTCCCGCAGTTGCCGTTGTACTTTGACCTGGGCGAGTTGCGTGGGTATCACTACCACACAGGTGTAGTGTTTGCGGTATTTGTACCGGGCGTTGGTGATTCCATCGCTCAGGGTGGCCGTTATGACGACATCGGTGCTGTCTTCGGGCGTGCCCGGCCGGCTACCGGCTTTTCGACCGATTTGAAAACCCTGGTGACCCTGGGGCGTGCGCAAGTCGAGTTGCCGTCTGGTGGTATATGGATGCCCGACAGCACGGATGCGGCACTCTGGCAGCAGGTTTGCCAGCTTCGCAGTGAAGGTCAGCGTGTGGTTCAGGCATTGCCTGGGCAGCCGCAGGCTGGGGCCCAAGAGGCTGACTGCGACCGCCAATTGATTCAGCAGAATGGCCTGTGGCAAGTAGTGCCGCTGGTTTCTTGAGTTTTCCTGCCGGCAATTGCCGGCACCAAGTTTGCGCGAATGAGGACAAGTGTTATGGGTAAGAATGTCGTAGTCCTGGGCACCCAATGGGGTGATGAGGGCAAAGGCAAGATCGTTGATCTGCTGACCGAACATGCTGCCGCTGTAGTGCGTTACCAAGGGGGTCACAACGCTGGCCACACCTTGGTGATCGACGGCGAAAAAACCGTATTGCACCTGATTCCGTCGGGCGTGTTGCGCGAAGGCGTGCAATGCCTGATCGGCAACGGTGTCGTGGTCGCTCCCGATGCCCTGCTGCGTGAAATCATCAAGCTGGAAGAGAAAGGCATACCGGTGCGTGAGCGCCTGCGTATCAGCCCGTCCTGCCCGCTGATCCTGTCGTTCCACGTTGCGCTGGACCAGGCCCGTGAAAAGGCCCGCGGCGAGCTGAAGATCGGCACGACCGGTCGCGGCATTGGCCCGGCTTATGAAGACAAAGTGGCACGTCGTGGCCTGCGTGTTGGCGATCTGCTGAACATGCCGCGCTTTGAAGCCAAGCTGCGTGAATTGGTGGAATACCACAACTTCATGTTGGTGGGTTTCTACAAAGAGCCAGCCATCGACTTCGACAAGACCCTGGCCGAGTGCAAGGAATACGCTGAGCTGCTCAAGCCGCTGATGCTGGACGTGACGGCTGAGCTGCACGGCCTGCGCCGCGCTGGCAAAGACATCATGTTCGAAGGCGCGCAAGGTTCGCTGCTCGACATCGACCACGGCACTTACCCGTACGTGACCAGCTCCAACACCACTGCCGGTGGCGTTGCAACGGGTTCGGGCGTGGGCCCGATGTTCCTGGACTACATCCTGGGCATCACCAAGGCTTACACCACTCGCGTTGGTTCGGGTCCGTTCCCGACTGAGCTGTTCGACGACGTTGGCGCTCATCTGGCTAAACAGGGTCACGAGTTCGGCGCAACCACGGGCCGTGCCCGTCGTTGCGGCTGGTTCGATGCCGTCATCCTGCGTCGCGCTATCGACGTGAACAGCATCTCGGGCATCTGCCTGACCAAGCTGGACGTGCTCGACGGGCTGGAAACCATCAACATTTGCGTCGGCTACAAAGATGCAAACGGCACCGTGCTGGTTGACGCGCCGACTGATGCTGATAGCTACGAAGGCCTGCAACCGGTATACGAAACTGTACCGGGCTGGACTGAGTCGACCGTGGGTGCCAAAACCCTGGAAGCTCTGCCAGCCAACGCTCGTGCTTACATCAAGCGCGTAGAAGAGCTGATCGGTGCACCGATCGACATCATCTCGACAGGTCCGGACCGCAACGAAACCATCGTTCTGCGTCACCCGTTCGCTTAAGTCGTAGCGATGTAAAGCAAAGGGCCCTTCGGGGCCCTTTGTTGTTTGCGTCATCTCAAACGGCACGACCCTTGCTGTGGAAACCGCCAATAAAAGTGCCATCAAAATAATGGCACGTATGTGGAGGGGTTACCAGTGTCTGCCGTTCTCTCACTGTTACGAAGCCGCTTGTTGCGACCTGTGTTCGTTACCTTGGGTATCGCTCTTTTGGTGCAAGTGTTGGTGGCGGTTGCACTGACTCGGAGCACCGTCACCGCATTGGAAGCTGATTTGGACGCGCGTCTGGGCGCAGACAGCCAAAAACTGACAGTTGAATTGCAGCAGGCCACTCAGGAAGTCAAAAACAGTCTCGATGAGCTGTCTGCCCATACCCGCCAGCGCCTGACAGCGGGCCTGGCGCCGCGCTTGAAAGAAGAGCAGACGCAGCTGTGGGATTCGATGGAAAAGAGTCTCAAGGATTCCGCCAACGACATGGCGCAATTATTGGCGGCTGTGGCACCGCGAGCCATTTGGGACAACGACGTACCCACACTGTCTGAATTTGCCCGCCGTGCTCAACGTAATCCCAATGTGCTGTTTGTTGTGTATGACGATGCGGCAGGCCAGCACCTGACGCGCTACCTCAACCGTGACAACCCGATCAACAAAGCCCTGTTGGAAAAGGGCCAGGGTGAGCGAGCGTTGGACAAGGTCTTGAGCGCTGCCCGCAACGACCCGGCCGTGTATTACCTCGAGGCACCCATCAGCCCAAACGGTGTTGAAATCGGCAAAGTGTTGATGGGGGTTTCAACGGCGTCGTTAGAAGAGGATCTGGCGGCCCTTGATAAGCGTTTTGCGACCCTGATCGTCAACAGTGAACAGTTGGTGGGCGAAAGCTTGCAAGGTGCGGCGAGCGACAGCTCGGCGGTGTTAGGCGCACGTTTGCAGTCGGCTCAGGCGGCAGCCGCGCAGATGCAAGTCAATACTTCCCAAACCGTGCGTGAGGCGGCGGATACGTTGCGCTGGCGGATTGGCCTGGGGTTGGCGGTTGTCGGCTTGGTTGTGCTTTTACTTCTGGCCGTGGTGCTGGGCCGGCGCGTGGTGAGCAAATTGCTGCTGTTGATTAACGCGCTCAATGACCTGGCAGCAGGCGATGGTGATTTGACGAAACGTGTCGGCCTGCACAGCAAGGATGAGATTGGCGACATGGCCGCAGCGGTTAACCGTTTTATCGACAAGCTCCAGCCCATCGTGCGTGAGGCCGGTGATGTGGCGCAACGGACCGGGGTTGAGATCGGCGCGATGACCGTGCGCAATGCCGGGGCCAATGCTGCCGCGCAACTGCAGCGTGATGAGGTTGCGCAAAGCCTGGCAGCGCTGTCGACCATGGCTGATGCGGCACAGTCCGAAAGCCATGCGATGCAAGCGGCGCTAAAACAGGTGCAGGAGATTCGTCAGGCCACCGATGAAAACACGCGTACCTCGACGCAAGTCGGCGGCTTGATTGAAGCCTTGGCCGGACAAGTGGGCGAGGGCGCCAAGGTGATTGAACGGCTGGCCCGTCAGAGCGAGCAGATTGAGGTGGTGTTAACGGTGATTCATGGCATCGCGGAGCAAACCAACTTGTTGGCATTGAACGCGGCCATTGAAGCTGCGCGGGCCGGTGAGACGGGGCGTGGTTTTGCCGTGGTGGCGGATGAAGTGCGGGCGCTGGCGAGCAAGACACAAAGCTCCACTGGCGATATTCAGGCGCACATCGTGGCCTTGCAGCAGGGCGCGAAAGAGGCGGTGGCGGCGATTGGGTTAGCGGGGCGTCAGGCCAATGAGGGGTTGGCGGTGTTGCACGGCAGTGTGCAATTGCAAAAAACGGTGCAAGCCTCGGTTGAGCAAGTGCATGCCGCCATTGGTGATGCCACTAAAGCCGCTGCGCATCAGGCGCAGGGGGCGCATGCCGTTCGGGGGCGGGTTGAAGTGATCCACGCGCAGTCCGAGCGGGCGGCGCAAGCGGTGAATGAAACCACGGCCAGTGGCAAGGTGCTTGATGGTTTGGCGGCGCAGCTCAAGGCGAGCTTGGGGCAATTTCGGGCTTGAGATCAAAAGCCCCTCACCCTAACCCTCTCCCGGAGGGAGAGGGGACTAAAAGCAAAAGCAGATGTGCGAAACGTTCAGATCCAGCTCCCTCTCCCGGAGGGAGATGGGACTAAAGGCAAAAGCAGATGTGCGAAACGCTCAGATCCAGCTCCCTCTCCCGGAGGGAGAGGGAACTAAAGGCAAAAGCAGATGTGCGAAACGCTCAGATCCAGCTCCCTCTCCCGGAGGGAGAGGGACTAAAGGCAAAAGCAGATATGCGAAACGTTCAGATCCAGCTCCCTCTCCCGGAGGGAGAGGGGACTAAAGGCAAAAGCAGATGTGCGAAACGCTCAGATCCAGCTCCCTCTCCCGGAGGGAGAGGGACTAAAGGCAAAAGCAGATATGCGAAACGCTCAGATCCAACCCCATCTCCCTTTGAGAGAGGGGATTAAAGGCAAAAGCAGATGTGCGAAACGCCTCGATCTAGCCCCCTCTCCCTCCGGGAGAGGGTTGGGGTGAGGGCAAGCGTACTCAGCGGCTCAAATACATCCGTGTGGTCAGCAAATAAACAGGCAGCCCGGACACCAGAATCAACAGCGCTGCGTAAGGAGCCGCCGCCGCAAACTCGATATTCGAGGTGTGCGACCACACTTGCGTCGCCAAGGTATTCAAGCCGGTTGGGCTCAACAATAGCGTCGCTGTCAGCTCCTTCATCGCATCCAGAAATACCAGCGCGAACGCCGCCCCCAGCGCCGGAAAGATGATTGGCAACGTCACCCGGCAAAACGCCGAGAACGACGAGGCGCCCAAGGTTCGCGCCGCTTCTTCCAGTTGCGGCGCCGCCTTGTTCAGCGCCGTACGAATCGGCGCCTGCGCCAACGGCAAAAACAGTAACGCATAGGCAATCAGCAGCAAAGCCGAAGTCTGGTACAGCGCAGGCACGAAATGCAGCGAGAAATACACCAGCGCCAAGGCAATCACCAGCCCTGGCAGCGCGTGCAGCAGGTACGGCAAGCGCTCAGCCCAGATCGCCAGTTGGCCTTTGTAACGCACCACCAGCAGGCCGACCGGCACTGCCAAAACCAGACACAACGCCGCGCCACCCAGTGCCAGTGACAACGACGAGAGCAGCGCTTCGCCAATCTGAGCCATGGGAAAAGCAGCCGAGCTGCCCTTGACCAGCCAGTACACCAGCATGCCCAAAGGCACGCCGCTGCCAATCACTGCCAGCGCCAGGCAATACAGCTGGCCCAGCAGCGACCACTTGCCTAGCCGAACCTGCTCGGCACGCCGCGCCGCGCCCTGGCCGATGCGAATGTGGCGGCCTTTACCCCGCACTTTCAGCTCCAGCCACAACAGGCTCAAACACATCACCAGCAACACCGCTGACAACATGGCGGCATTGGCGTTACTGAATTCCAGCTCAAACTGCTGATAGATCGCGGTGGTGAAGGTCTGCAAGCCAATAATTGACAGTGCGCCGAACTCCACCAGCATGTGCAGAGCAATCAGCAGCGATCCCGCCAGCAGCGAAGGCCAGAGCAACGGCAGGGTGATGGTGAAAAACACCCCCCAGCGATTCTGGCCCAGCGTGCGCGCAGACTCTTCAAGCGCCGGGTCGAGGTTGCGCAAGGTGGCCGCCACCGGCAGAAAAATGAGCGGGTATTTGGACAGGCTCATCACCAGAATGGCGCCGCCCAACCCCTCAAAGCTGGCGCTGAGCGATACCCAGGTGAAGCTGCTGACGAACGCCGGAACGGCAAACGGCAGGCACAGGATCACGCCCCACAGCCGGCGACCCGGCAAGTTGCTGCGCTCCAGCAACCAGGCCAGCGACAACCCCACCAGCGCACAGGTGACGGTCACGCCGACCATCAACATCAAGGTGTTGCGCATCAGGCCAAATACAAATGGCCGCCACAACAGATGCACCGCTTGCGCCCATCCGGCTTGCCAGGCCTTGGTGCCCACATACAGCAATGGCAACAGGCTCAGGCCCACCAGAAACAATACGGGCAACAACAGCCAGATTGATGGCCTTTTGCGTTTCAGGGTAAAGCGGGCAGGTTGAGCGGCAAGCAGCATCAGAGCAGGCCTACTTCTTGTTCGAGCTCCAGCGCTTCATCTGCGTTGCCCAAGTCGGCCGGAGTGATTTTCGGCGCTTGCAGTTCATCAAACGGCTTGAGGCCGCGTTCCGAGACCATGCCTTTGCGCATCGGGTATTCAGCGGTGGTATTGGTGATCACCCGCTGACCTTCTTCGCTGGCCATGTAGGCCAGCAACTGCTGGGCTTCTTTAGGGTGCTTGGAGGCTTTGACCACACCGGCACTGGACACAGTAATCAAGCCGCCCGCATCACCGTCGGTGAAGTAGTGCAGTTTGGAGTCCAGCTTGCCTTTCTCGCGCTGCAAGGCAAACCAGTAGTAGTTGTTGACCAGTACCGCTGCCACTTCGCCATTTTCGACGGCTTTGAGCGCCACCATGTTGTTGGTGTAGGTCTTGCCGAAGGCGCGCAGGCCTGTCAGCCATTCTTCAGCGGCGTCGCGACCATGCATTTTGATAATGGCGACGGCCTGTTCCTGGAAAGCGCCGCTGGTCGGCACGAAGCCTACCTTGCCTTGCCATTCAGGGCCTGCGAAATCCAGAACTGATTTTGGCAGTTCTTCTTCTTTGATTTTGTTTGGGTTGAAGGCCACTACGCGAGTACGCGCCGTCACGCCGATCCATGTACCGTTAGCCGCCACGTATTCCTTGGGCAGCGCTTGCAGGGTGCTGTCGTCAGCCTTGGCCAGCAAGCCTTGCTCGCCCAGGCTGTTGAGCGGTGGCGATTCTTCGGCGTAGAACACGTCGGCAGGCGAGCGGTCGCCTTCTTCGACGATCTGGCTGGCCAACTGGTTGCTGCTGCCTTTGCGCACATTGACGTGGATGCCGGTCTTGGCTTCAAAGGCGGCCGCAAGGTTGTCGCCAACCTCTTTGTGCTGGCCGTTATACAAGGTCAGGGTGACAGGGTCGGCAGCGTAAGCGGCGGGAGCGAGCAGGGTCAGGCCAAGCGTTGCGATGGACAAACTGCGCAGTAGAAATGTTGCAAGCTGGGTATTTCGGAGCATCATTCGCTGGGTTCCTCGCTGGGGTACTACAAAACTTGAAACAATAATAAACGATATTGTTTCTCAAGTGCGCTTGACCCAGCGCCCAATTGCGCCCCAGCGACGAACTGTGATGCGTCCTTCCTTAAAGCGTGTCGAGAAAACTGCGCAACGCTCTCAGTTCATCCTTGTTCATGTTCAAGGCTTTCAGGCGTTCGCTGGTGGTTGGGAATAACGGGTCGTTGACCTGCTGCGCGTTAGGGCGCGGCCGCGGCATGCCCATGTTGTAGAAGGCCAGCGTGCCGTCCATGTTGACGAACAGGCCGTTGTGCATCCACGGCGCCGTTTTCATCACCAGGCGTAATGACGGGGTGCGGAAGGCGCCCACGTCTTCTGGTTTGCGCGTCACTTCATAGCGCCCCAAGTCTTCATATTTAGCGCGTCCGTAGTAGCTCAGGCCGACGTTATGGAATTGTTCGTCGCTCAGGGCCGGGCCGAAGTGGCAGTTCATGCAGCGGGCCTTGGTGCGGAATACATGCAGGCCGTAAAGTTGTTCGTCTGTCATGCGCTGCGGGCGCCCGCGCAGTAATTGCTCGAAGGGGGTGTTGCGAGTGCTTTTGACCAGCGTGCGCTGGAATGTGGCCAGGGCTTGCCCGGTTCGTTCGGTGGTAATCGCGCCGTCGCCAAAAACCTGCGCAAATTGCTCGCGGTAGGTCGCGTCCCCATTAAGCCGTTCAAGCAATTGCGGAATATCGAAGGCCATCTCCACTGGATCGACGATGGGGTGCATGGCTTGCTGCTCAAGGCTGCCGCCTCGACCGTCCCAAAACAGCTGGGAGCTATAGCCGCTCATCACCAGACTGGGCGCGTTTCGTCGTCCGTTCTGGCGATCATGGCCAAAAGACACTCGGCGACCATCGGCAAAGGCCATGTCGGCTTCGTGGCAGGATGCGCAGGCAATTTGCCCCGAGCGTGACAGCTTGGGGTCGTTAAACAGTTTTTTGCCCAGCTCGGCCTTGGCTTCGCTGAACGGGTTTTCGGGCGGGGCGGGCGCATGGTCGGGCAGGGCGGCCATTTCCTGCCAGGCCACGTCGGCATCAACTTGCGGAGCGGGCCACTGGGCGACAGGCTGGCGGTACAGCTGGGCTATGCAGGCGCTGTAGTCGCTGGCCTTTTCATCGCAGACCGACGCAGCGGTCGCATTCAGGCTGCTCAGCGCCACCCCTACGCTGAAGCAGAAAATCAGGCGGTTCAAAAGGTGTACCCCACTTCAAGCATGAATTGACGGCCGACTTCATAAGTGGGCAAGCCGCTGTTCTCGGTAGCGCCGACAATTTGTTTGTCCAGCAGGTTGATCACGTCCAGGTTGACGAACACAGCCTGGTCTTTCGCGGTGGGCACTTGCCAGGCGATGCGTGTGTCCCAGGTCAGGGCGCCGGAAAACGGTGTTTCGGCCCACACATAAGCGTCCTTGCCCTCGTGCTGGACTTTTTTGCCAGTGGCTGCAATTCGACGGTAACCGTCGCGGTAACGCAGGAAGTTACTCCAGGTCAGGTGCAGTGGCTCGATTTCGGTGATGGTAGTCAGGCGCGCGGTCCAGGGGCGGTTGTAATTGGTCGCGGGCATGTCGGAGTACTTCATGAACTTGCCGTCGTACTGGATCGTGGGGTCTTCGACGTAGGTGGCGCCGATGCTGGCACTGTAGTTCGACAGGCCGGTGTTATTGATTTTGCTCCAGTCCATCGCGAACTGACCCGAGGTGCGGGTGCTGCCCAGCGTAAAGGCCTGCAGCGGGGTAATGGTCAGGGTGTAGATGTCGGCGTCGCTTTTGCCGCCGTTGTAATAGGTGTAGTAGTTGGCAGCCAGCGTACTGGTGTCTTCGGACGGCTCACCAATCTGCGAGCCCCACGCGCGGCTGACTTGCTCGCGGCCCATGCGCTTGACGTATTTGACGGCGAATTCGGTGTCCCATTGCACGTGGCTAAGGCCCAGGGTCAGCTCATCGTCATAGGGCACTTTCAGCTGGTTGAACTTGCTGTCATTGGCGTTCTGCTGACCTTTCACCCATTCAGAAGACGGGCTGGCACGGCTGTATTCGGTGCCCATGGCGGCGATACCGTCGCGCAGGCGATAGGCGTACAGGTTGCGGCCGTAGTAGCGGTTGGCGCCGCCGG
Organism: Pseudomonas sp. 2024-210; assembly: GCF_045062345.1. Lineage (NCBI taxonomy): Bacteria > Pseudomonadati > Pseudomonadota > Gammaproteobacteria > Pseudomonadales > Pseudomonadaceae > Pseudomonas > Pseudomonas sp. 2024-210. The sequence continues at coordinate 381,482 of NZ_JBJGEJ010000002.1, forward strand.
TGATACGGGTCTTGTTGTCACCGAACACGTCCAGCTCGATGGCCAGGCGCGGCGCGATTGTGGTCTGGCTCATGTAGTCATCGCCGTCGATCCGTACGCCGGGTCTGACGGTTAAGCGTCCATAGCGCATTTCGTCTTGCAGGTAGAGCGCCCAAGCGCGCGTGTCAAAGGCAACTTTGCCTTGGCTGACGGTCATCTTGTTGGCGTATTGCCCGGGCCACCCTTCTTGGGTGGTGCCGATCGAGCAGTAATGATCGTTGCCCACACAGGTGCCGGTGGACGCCACGGTGTAACTGCTGTGGGGTTTGCTGCGTTCATAACTGGCCGAGTTCTGTGACAGTTCAAGGCCGCTTTGTACCGAGTGATCCAACCCCAGCCAATTGAAACTGTTCCAGTCAGCCTTGAGCTTGTAAGCCAGCGTTTTCTGGGTTTCTTCGATGTCGCCAAAGCCGCCTTCGGAAGCAACCGGTGAAGTGCTCCAGTCTTTGGTCGTGGAGGTGCGCCAGAAAATCAAGTAGTCACTGTCTGAGTAGCGTGACGTGTTCAGTTCGCTCCAGCTGAGGTTTTGTTCGACGCGAGCCATTGGCGCATTCCATACCAGACGGGCGCTAATGCTCTCGCCGCCGGCTTCCATGTCTCGTGCGGAGTAGAGCGAGTTAGGGCCAAAGGTTTTGGCGGTTTCCGGGGCGTGGGTCAGGCTGACATCGAGTTTCCAATCTTCATTGACCTGCCACACGGCTTTGAGGAAGTAATTGTCGATGCGCCGGGTCTGTGTTTCGGTAGCGTTGGCCGTATCGGTCTGGTTGGAAACGGCAAACACTCGGGTGGGGATGGTCGAGTCTTTGCGTGAAAAACTGCCCATCAATCCGAAGTTGTCGGTCAAGTACCCTTCGAGTGTGGCGCGAGTGATGATCTTCTTGAACGCTGGCTGACTGTCGTTTCCGAAGCCCGCTTCAAAGTTCTCAAGGTCCGGGTCATCTTCGTTGAGGTGATAGCGGGTCCACTCCGAACGCGACATTTGCACCGACACCTTGCCGTGAAAGTCCTTTTTGGGGTCGCGGGTGTTGGCCTCGACCACACCGCCGTTAAACCCGCCAAATTCTACGGGCACGTTGCTGTCATAGACCTTGATGTCTTCGAGCAGGTCGGTATCGAGCGCCATGCCCTGACTGCGCCCCGAAATCTCTGCGAAGCTGTCATTGCTGTTGCCGGGATCGAGGTCGTTGTTCATGGTCATGCCATCGACCACAAACAGGTTTTGCCAAGGTCGTGCTCCGTTGATGCTGATGTCGGCGGGGGCAATTTCACCGGGGGTCTTGCTGCTTAGCTGGTTGTTGTCGAATTGCACGTTGGGGTTTGTGCGCAGCAGGCTAGTGATATCGCCGTTACCTGAAGGCAGGCTCTCGATCATTTGTCGATCAATCACCTGTTCTCCCTGGAAAACCGAGTCCATCGCCGTAATCGGTGTGCTCTTGATCTGTAAGACATCGCTCTCTGCGGGCGGCAGAATTGAGGCGCTCTCTGGGGAGGTGACTTCCCATTGCAGGCCGCTGTTGCGCAACAGGTGAGCCAGTGCGTTCTCGGGGCTCGTAGTGGCGTCTACCGGCGCGCTGTTGAGACCGGTGAGCAGCGTACTTTCTGCGCTGACCTGCCAGCCTGATTGCTGCGAAAAAGCAATCAGCGCCGTGGACAGCGGTTGGGCCGGAATCTGGAAATGCTGTGGTTGCTCATGACGGCTCTGCGGGCTTGATCCAGGGTTGGCGGCGAGGGTCAGCGTGGGCAAGCCAAGCAACAGGGCCAGTGACAACGAACGGTAACCAGTGAGGCTGACGCAACGCAAACGCTGAGAAGGCATGAGTAGACCTACGAATTAAAACGCCTTGTCACTAATGCGAATCCTTATCAGTGACGTTCGTAGGTAAAGACTCTCGGCGGTGTAGGATTTCCATAAATAAATGAAAATATTTTTAGGCGGCTAAAGACGGCGCATTGAAGCCCTACCGCTTGGCCGACACAATCAGGGTATACGGCACGTCGTCTTGCACGTTCCCGCCGAGCGGGGCGATGACCGTTTGCAGAGCGCGTTTGGGGTCACGCATGTTCAGCGCTGCGGTGACTCGGCGCTGACCCAATGCCTTGTCGGTCAGCAGAATCACGCCTGGCTGGTAACGGCGCAGTTGCTTGATGACGTCATCGACTGATTGATCCACAACCACCAATTGCCAGCGGCGCCAAGGGGCTACGTATCCGGCAGGCAGTTGTTCCAGGCGGGTTTGCTGATCCGATGAGTCATAGCTCAAGTGATCGCCGTGGTGCAGGGTTGAAGACACAGACGATGAAGGGGTTTTGACGGCAACCGTGCCGCTCTCAACGCTGACATGCACATCATTGTTGTCCACGCTGACGGCAAAGGCGGTGCCTGTGACGCGTACACGGACCTGGCCGGCATTCACGTAAAAAGCACGGTCTGGCTGGGAGGTGACCGAGAAAAACGCCTGCCCGCGCAACAATGTGACTTGCCGCTGTTGGGGATCAAACTGCACATCTGCCACGCTGTTGCTGTCGAGCAGCATATGAGTGCCGTCGCTCAGGGTGATGTCCCGATGTTCCGCGGTTGGGCTGTAATAGTCGGCCCTCAGGGCCTGCCAGTCGGGCAGCAGCATAAACACAGCACACGCTGCGGCCACTGCACCTGCCAGTGAGCGTTTACGCCGACCGAATCGTCGGTGTGCTGGCGCGGGCGACGCAATCTGTGCCGACCCGCACTCCGCTACGTTTGGCAAGGTCAGTGCCGACCCGCTCAGGCGCCAGACTTTCTGCGCCTTGCGCCAAGCAGCGTCATGCTCGGGTGCGCTGTTACGCCAGTGATTGAGGCGCAGGGTCAAATCTGGGTCGCCCGGGTTTTCCTGAATCAGCAGCAGCCAGTCCAGTGCGGTTTCCCAGATCAGATTCGGGGGCGCTTTATCAGTCATCACTCAGTTGTTCCGCGCAGTAGGTCAGGGCGTCGCGGACCAATTGGTGGGCCAGGCTCACAGAGATACCCAGTTGGGCACCTATTTGTTGAAACGTCAGGCCTTGCAGTCGATGCAGGACGAATGCCTGTCGAGTGCGTTCCGGCAGGCGCGACAAAGCATGTTGCAATTTGCGAAGCTCGTCCAGATGCAGGGCTTCTTGTTCCGGTGACGGCGCGTTGGACGCGTGCTCATCCAGTAGTTCATCACGGGAGGTGTGGCGATTTTCCAGGGTGACGCGGCGATTGAGATCAAAGGCCAGGTTGCGCACGATTCGATAGAGGTACCCCACCGGTTGCCTGAGCGGGATGAGGTTGTCGGCACTTTGGCTGAAACGTAGCCACGCGTCTTGCACCACATCTTCTGCTTTGGCGCGGCAGCCGACAATGGGTGCGGCATAGTCCACCAGAGCATGTCGATGCATGAGGTAGAGCTGTAATATTTCGTTGTTGTCGGACACTCGAATCCAGGATGTCGCAAAGGCGATCTGAAGGTGGCCGGATATTAGTGCGAGTGAGATGGATTATCAAATGCAACATTGGTGTACTGATGGGAGGCATCAGGCCAAAAGAGAAGGGGGGGCTATGCATGAAATCCCGGAAACTAAAAAGCCCGCTTTCGCGGGCTTTTTGAGTGGTGATTCACCTTTTGGTGAATGACCTGAATTGGTGCCCAGAAGAAGACTCGAACTTCCACGACCTTGCGGTCACCAGCACCTGAAGCTGGCGTGTCTACCAATTTCACCATCTGGGCAGTATCAGCAACGTTGCCGCTGTTGATGTGGCGCACTATACGGACAGCTTTTAAATCTGTAAACCCCTGTTTTAGTTTTATTAAATCAGCGGCTTAGAATGCAAAAACCCGCTTTCGCGGGTTTTTGTGTGAGTGTGCAGATTGTACTAACCTACAACTCTAAATTGGTGCCCAGAAGAAGACTCGAACTTCCACGACCTTGCGATCACCAGCACCTGAAGCTGGCGTGTCTACCAATTTCACCATCTGGGCAGCATCTTCAACGTTGCCGTTGTCGATGGCGCGCACTATACGGATGACCCTTTGACCTGTAAAGCATTGTGATTAAAAATATTGCAAATATTTCGCGAACGGTGGGACGGCAGTGTCAAAGCGTGTCAGAAAGGATTATTAAGGCTCTGAGTGAGTCCGAAATTTCCCGTTTCAATACGCGTATGCCAAACTAACCCGCATATAGACAAGGTGAAAACTATCTAATGGCCGATTGGCAGACCCTCGATCCCGAGGCCGCACGTGAAGCGGAAAAATACGAAAACCCTATCCCTAGCCGCGAACTGATCCTTCAGCATCTGGCCGAGCGTGGCTCGCCTGCTGCTCGCGAACAGTTGGTGGAAGAGTTTGGTCTGACGACTGAAGACCAAATTGAGGCCCTGCGTCGTCGCCTGCGAGCGATGGAACGTGATGCCCAACTTATTTATACCCGCCGCGGTACGTACGCGCCGGTCGACAAGCTCGACTTGATCCTGGGGCGCATCAGCGGTCACCGCGATGGCTTCGGCTTCCTGATCCCGGACGACGGCAGCGACGACCTGTTTATGAGCCCGTCGCAAATGCGACTGGTGTTCGATGGCGACCGCGCTTTGGCCCGTGTTTCGGGGCTTGATCGCCGTGGTCGTCGTGAAGGCGTGATCGTTGAAGTGGTGTCGCGAGCTCACGAAACCATCGTGGGTCGTTACTTTGAAGAAGGCGGCATCGGTTTTGTCGTAGCTGACAACCCGAAGATTCAGCAAGAAGTGCTGGTCACGCCGGGCCGCAATGCGGGCGCCAAGATTGGCCAGTTTGTTGAAGTGAAGATTACTCACTGGCCGACGCCGCGCTTTCAGCCGCAAGGTGATGTGCTTGAAGTCGTGGGTAACTACATGGCGCCGGGCATGGAGATCGACATCGCTCTGCGCACCTACGACATTCCGCACGTTTGGCCAGAAGCCGTGGTCAAGGAAGCGCGTCGCCTAAAGCCTGAAGTTGAAGAAAAAGACAAAGAAAAACGCATCGACCTGCGTCACCTTCCGTTCGTCACCATTGACGGCGAAGATGCGCGCGACTTCGATGATGCGGTGTTCTGTGAGGCCAAACCGGGCAAGCTGCGCTTGTTCTCCGGTGGCTGGAAGCTTTACGTGGCCATTGCCGACGTGTCCAGCTACGTGAAAATCGGTTCGGCGCTGGATACCGAAGCCCAAGTGCGTGGCAACTCGGTGTACTTCCCTGAGCGCGTGATTCCGATGCTGCCCGAGGAGCTGTCCAACGGGCTGTGCTCGCTGAACCCGCACGTTGACCGTTTGGCCATGGTTTGCGAGATGACCATCTCCAAAACCGGCGAAATGACTGACTACCAGTTCTATGAAGCGGTAATTCACTCCCAGGCGCGTCTGACCTACAACAAGGTCAGCACCATTCTGGAGCAGCCGAAAACCGCTGAAGCCAAGCAACTGCGCAACGAATACGCTGATGTGGTGCCGCATCTCAAGCAGCTTTACTCGCTGTACAAGGTGTTGCTGACCGCGCGTCATACTCGTGGCGCGATTGATTTTGAAACTCAGGAAACCCGAATCATCTTCGGTTCTGATCGCAAAATCGCTGAAATTACGCCAACCACTCGTAACGATGCGCACAAGCTGATCGAAGAATGCATGCTGGCGGCCAACGTGGCCACTGCCGAATTCCTGAAGAAGCACGAAATTCCTGCGCTGTACCGCGTTCACGACGGTCCGCCGCCTGAGCGCCTGGAAAAACTCCGTGCCTTCCTCGGTGAGCTGGGCCTGAGCCTGCATAAAGGCAAGGACGGTCCGTCGCCGAAGGATTACCAGGCGTTGCTGGCCAGCATCAAGGACCGTCCGGACTTCCACCTGATCCAGACCGTGATGCTGCGTTCGTTGAGCCAGGCGGTGTATAGCGCTGATAACCAGGGCCACTTCGGCCTGAACTATGAAGCCTATACCCACTTTACTTCGCCGATTCGTCGCTATCCGGACTTGCTCACGCACCGGGCGATTCGCAGTGTTATCCATTCCAAAATGGATACCCCGCACGTTCGCCGTGCTGGCGCGATGACCATCCCGAAAGCACGCATCTATCCGTATGACGAAGCTGCGTTGGAGCAGCTCGGCGAGCAGTGCTCCATGAGCGAGCGCCGTGCCGACGAAGCCACGCGTGACGTGACCAACTGGCTCAAGTGCGAGTTTATGAAGGACCGCGTTGGCGAGTCGTTCCCGGGTGTTGTGACGGCAGTTACCGGTTTTGGCTTGTTTGTAGAGCTGACCGACATTTATGTCGAAGGTCTGGTGCACGTCACCGCCTTGCCGGGTGACTACTACCACTTTGACCCTGTGCATCACCGCCTTGCGGGTGAGCGCACCGGTCGTAGCTTCCGTTTGGGCGATACCGTTGAAGTGCGTGTGATGCGTGTCGATCTCGACGAGCGCAAAATCGACTTCGAAATGGCTGAGAAAACCCTCAGCGCACCGATTGGTCGCAAGAACCGTGGCACTGACAAACCGGCAGCCAAGACTAAGCCGGCAGGCAAGCCAAGCGGTTATGACACTGAAAAGCCGGCTGAGCCAGCAAAAACCAGTCGTCGTAGTGCGCCGGCCAAAAAGCCTGCAAAAAATACGGACGAGACCTATCGCCCGGGCGATGCAGCGGCAAAAAATGCCGAGCTGCGCAAAAGTCGTGAATTGAAACAGGCGCTGCTGGCCGAATCGAAAAGCGGCGGTCGGACATCGGAGCCGGGAAAGTCGGGTAGGGCGGCGCCTGCTAAAGATGCAGGCAAGCCTTCCAAGCCGAGCAAACATCGTAAAGGCCCGCCAAAAACGGGCGCCGCGCCTGCTGCCAAAAGCAGCGGGTCGCGCAAACCTAAGGCCAAGTCATGAGTCAGTTGGAAAAAATCTACGGCATTCACGCCGTAGAAGCGTTGCTTCGTCATCACCCCAAGCGCGTGAAACAAGTGTGGTTGGCTGAGGGTCGTAGCGATCCTCGCGTTCAAACCCTGATCACGCTGGCTGACGAAAGCCGTGTGCCGGTGGGCAATGCCGAGCGCCGTGAAATGGACGTCTGGGTTGAAGGCGTTCACCAAGGGGTCGTGGCAGATGTAAGCCCGAGTCAAGTGTGGGGCGAGGCAATGCTCAATGAGCTGCTGGACCGCACCGAAGGCGCGCCGTTGATTCTGGTGCTGGATGGCGTGACCGATCCGCACAATTTGGGTGCTTGCCTGCGTACTGCCGATGCGGCGGGTGCGTTGGCGGTCATCGTGCCGAAGGACAAGTCGGCGACGCTGACTCCGACTGTGCGAAAAGTAGCCTGCGGTGCGGCGGAAGTGATTCCTTTGGTGGCGGTGACTAACCTCGCTGCGACCTTGAAAAAACTGCAGCAGCGCGGTCTGTGGGTTGTCGGCACTGCTGGCGAAGCCGAGCAGGAACTGTACGAGCAAGACCTGACAGGTCCGACCATCCTGATCATGGGTGCCGAAGGCAAAGGCATGCGTCGCCTGACGCGTGAGCACTGCGATTACTTGGTGCGTCTACCGATGGCGGGTAGCGTCAGCAGCCTGAACGTATCGGTGGCGACGGGCGTCTGCCTGTTCGAAGCCCTGCGTCAGAGGGGCTTGAAAGCAGCCGCTACGCGCAAGCGATAAGCTTCAAGCGGCAAGTTAAGGCGGCTTTGAATCTGGTTTACCGCTTGCAGCTCGTCACTTGCCGCTACGACTTGCAGCTTACAGCTTGCAGCTTGACCTCTGCTTCTCTACTATTGCGCCCCTTGCCGTCATGGCGGGCGCATATGTGCCTCTCTAGGCAAGACACACAAGTGTCATTCACTCCTTGTCTGACCGCTTTTTAGTTAGCGGCAGGCTACAACCCGTAAGGAGCATTCATGCGTCATTACGAAATCATCTTTTTGGTCCACCCGGATCAAAGCGAACAAGTCGGCGGCATGGTAGAGCGTTACACCAAGCTGATCGAAGAAGACGGCGGCAAAATCCACCGTCTGGAAGATTGGGGCCGTCGTCAACTGGCCTACGCAATCAACAATGTTCACAAGGCTCACTACGTGATGCTGAACGTTGAGTGCACTGGCAAAGCCCTGGCTGAGCTGGAAGACAACTTCCGTTACAACGATGCTGTGATCCGTAACCTGGTCATCCGTCGCGACGAAGCCGTAACTGGCCAGTCCGAGATGCTCAAGGCTGAAGAGAACCGCAGTGAGCGCCGTGAGCGTCGTGACCGTCCTGAGCATTCTGACAGCGCCGATGGCGATGACAGCGATAACAGCGACGCCAGCGATAACGCTGACGAGTAATCCACGGACCTTTTGAGGAGCCAATTACATGGCACGTTTCTTCCGTCGTCGTAAATTCTGCCGCTTCACAGCAGAAGAAGTGAAAGAGATCGATTACAAAGATCTCAACACTCTGAAAGCCTACGTATCCGAAACCGGCAAAATTGTTCCAAGCCGTATCACCGGTACTAAAGCTCGTTATCAGCGTCAGCTGGCCACCGCTATCAAGCGCGCCCGCTTCCTGGCCCTGCTGGCCTACACCGACAGCCACGGCCGCTGAGACCGGGCAGTCGACAGGTAGTAAAGGATTGAAAGTATGCGCGCCTTAGCTGAGTTCATCATGCGAGGCCGCGTACAGGCCACGTTAATCGTGGCCGGATGTGCGGCATTGCCGTTTTTGTTCTGGTTAAGTGCTGCTGCAGGGTGCCTTGTGCTTCTGCGGCGCGGTCCGAGAGATGCCTTGAGCATCCTCTCATGGGCTTTACTGCCGGCCTTGGTCTGGTGGTTTATCGGAGAACCTCGCACCTTGATGGTGCTGTTGGGAACTCTGGGATTGGCGATGCTTTTGCGCGCCGGTCAGCCCTGGTATCGCGTGCTGCTGGTCAGCGTAGCGTTGGGTGTGGTGTATGGCGTGATCCTGGGTACGGTTTTCCGCGAACCCATTGGTGCGATGGCGCAGGAGTTGGAAAAACTTCTGCCGCAGGTCCTCAATGGTCTCTACGACAAGTTATCTGACGTAGAGCGAGCGCGCCTTGGAGCACTGATTGCACCCGTCCTTACCGGTCTGATTGCAGCTTTGATGCAGGTCGTCAGCGTGCTGAGCCTGATACTTGGGCGTTACTGGCAAGCGCTGTTGTACAACCCGGGCGGTTTTGCCAGCGAATTTCGCAGCATCCGCCTACCGCTGGGTCCAGCGTTACTGTTGCTGGCGTGCATGCTTGTAGGGCCAAACTTCGGTCCTCAAATGGCCATGCTCACGCCGTTGTGCAGCGTAGCGTTGTTCTTCGCCGGACTGGCCCTGATTCATGGGCTGGTGGCGCGAAAGCGACTGTCCAAGTTTTGGCTGGTGGGGATGTACGTCACGCTCTTGCTGTTTATGCAGCTGATCTATCCGTTGCTCGTGGTTTTGGCCATTGTCGACAGCCTGATTGATTTTCGCGGACGTCTGGCGCCGAAAGACGCTGATAAAGGCTCTGCGGACGGTGAAGGTTAAAAGTTAAGAGGATTTTCACATGCAACTGATCCTTCTGGAAAAAGTCGCAAACCTGGGCAACCTGGGCGACAAAGTAAATGTTAAGGCCGGTTACGGTCGTAACTACCTGCTGCCATACGGCAAAGCTACCGCTGCAACCGCTGCCAACCTGGCTGCGTTTGAAGAGCGTCGTGCTGAGCTGGAACAAGCAGCAGCTGACAAGAAAGCTTCGGCTGAAACACGCGCTGCCCAACTGGCTGAGCTGGAAGTGACTATCACTGCCACTGCTGGTGACGAAGGCAAGCTGTTCGGTTCGATCGGCACCCACGACATCGCTGATGCACTGACCGCCTCTGGCGTTGAAGTTGCTAAAAGCGAAGTTCGTCTGCCGAACGGCACTATCCGCAACGTTGGCGAATTCGACGTGGCTGTGCACCTGCACGCCGAAGTTGAAGCAACCGTACGCGTTGTTGTGGTAGCTGCTTAAGCAGTCTTAACTGACTGGCACCTTGTGTGCTGGACGGTTAACATCGGGCACGATCCTGTTTACAGGTCGTGCCCTTTGTCTTTCTGCTGATCCTGATTTTCAAACCCCTGCTTTTTCAAATTCAAGTGGCCATGAACGATATCTCCGCTCCTGAGCAATACGATCTACAAACCGCAGCCCTGAAGGTGCCTCCGCATTCCATCGAGGCCGAACAGGCTGTGCTTGGTGGTTTGATGCTGGACAACAACGCCTGGGAACGCGTGCTGGATCAGGTCTCGGACGGTGATTTCTATCGACATGACCACCGCCTGATCTTCCGCGCCATCGCCAAACTGGCTGACCAGAACTCCCCGATTGACGTCGTGACCCTTGCCGAGCAATTGGACAAGGAAGGTCAGACTTCACAAGTGGGTGGCCTGGGTTACCTGGGCGAACTGGCGAAAAACACACCGTCTGTCGCCAACATCAAGGCTTACGCCCAGATCGTGCGCCAGCGTGCGACTTTGCGTCAGCTCATCGGCATCAGCACCGAGATTGCCGACAGCGCGTTCAACCCCGAAGGGCGCAGCGCTGAAGAGATTCTCGATGAAGCTGAACGGCAGATCTTTGCGATTGCCGAGGCCCGGCCAAAAACCGGCGGCCCGGTCAGCGTCAACGACCTGCTGACCAAAGCCATCGACCGCATCGACACGCTGTTCAACACCGACAACGCCATCACGGGCCTGTCCACCGGCTACACCGACCTGGATGGCATGACCAGCGGCTTGCAGCCTGCGGACTTGATCATCGTCGCCGGTCGTCCATCGATGGGTAAAACCACCTTTGCGATGAACCTGGTGGAAAACGCCGTGTTGCGCAGCGAGAAGGCTGTACTGGTTTACTCGCTGGAGATGCCAGGTGAATCGCTGATCATGCGTATGTTGTCCTCGCTTGGGCGCATCGACCAGACCAAGGTTCGTGCCGGACGTCTTGAAGATGACGATTGGCCGCGCCTGACCTCGGCGGTCAACCTGCTCAACGACCGCAAGTTGTTCATCGATGACACCGCGGGTATCAGCCCTTCGGAAATGCGCGCCCGTACCCGACGTCTGGTGCGTGAGCACGGCGACATCGGCCTGATCATGATCGACTACCTGCAACTCATGCAGATTCCGGGTTCGGGCGGTGATAACCGTACCAACGAGATTTCCGAAATCTCGCGTTCCTTGAAAGCCTTGGCCAAGGAGTTCAATTGCCCGGTAGTTGCCCTCTCGCAGCTCAACCGTTCCCTTGAGCAGCGCCCGAACAAACGCCCGATCAACTCCGACTTGCGTGAATCCGGCGCCATCGAGCAGGATGCCGACGTGATCATGTTCGTGTATCGGGATGAGGTGTATCACCCCGAGACGGAACACAAAGGCATTGCCGAAATCATCATCGGCAAGCAGCGTAACGGCCCGATCGGGACGACGCGACTCGCCTTTATCGGCAAATACACCCGCTTCGAAAACCTGGCGCCGGGCAGTTATAACTTCGACGATGACTAAGGCTTCGGCACGCCTGATGAAGTGCTCGCGGCAGGTGCTCCAAATAGCTTTCTAACGTTCGATTCCGGGTAGCAATAATTCCAGCGCAATTCTGCCCCGGCTTCAATCTGCTCGCTGGCAAACAAGATACACAAGCTCATTCGTTTCCAGGGTGCATTGCCTTTTTGCACATCCACGTCAAAAGGTGCACTTTCGACGTTATAACCAGACGCAGCTTGTCTGACAGGTCGTCCGTCTTCGTAATCGAAAATCGTATTGATACGTGAGGTGATGTTGTCGCCAGACAACATCACCTCACGGGTCATCATCGAGGGGTGTCCGGGCGTGTCATCTTTTGGCGGGTTTTTAGCCCTTATATCCATTAAATAAGGGTCTTTACGAAAGGTCGCCACCGGGGTTGGCAGCAACTCGCCGCCATAGACGCCCAGAACCTCACCTTTTTGAATGACCCTGCGACTAATAACAGTGGATTCTCCAATCAAGCTCGACTCTTGGGGGAATTTTTGATGTTCTGCTGTGAAAGGGACCACTTCCAACTTTTCGTCTTACAAACGCGCGACTTCATCAAAACCTTCCCATTTGAGATAGGGCAATACTAGGTCTTTATGGATTGTTGTTTCTGTGGTGTGAGACTTGGCCACCGCTTGAATAAATTTGATACGTAACGGTTGACCGTCAACATCTCGCAATGGGTAACGGCCATTGTTGGCGCGATTGTATTGGTGCCGATAGTTCTGGCTGTGTTGATAGTTCGCTCTGGAGTGCATTTGCGCAAGTTCCTGCTGTGTATAAGGAGCAGGGTTCGAGGCCTCTTCGCCCGTTTGGTAAGAACTTTCAGAAGGGATTGAGCGGGGATACTCTTCGGCAGAGACCATTGAAGTGAAATCAGCTTCCGAGCTGGCCTCAGAGATACTTGCTTGAGCCTTTCCAGACGAGTGTTGCGAATCAACGTTGGTGTCTACACTTAAGCGCCTGGGCGGTGAATCAGGCATTCCGCCATAGAGCGCCCCACTATTTGGATCAATGCCCCATTCGCCTTGAGCGTTTCTGCTCACATAGGGCTTGTATGCTCTGAAAGGGCTGCGAGCATCGATCAGTTGCCATCCCACTGGGTTCCTCTTGATCTGATAGTAACGGGCGTTTTGCAGCACGTAGTAGCGGTTTTCTCCGCCAGTCGACGGCACGCTTTCATAAATACCGTCGTTACGCAGTGTGTTCATCACCGGGCGTATGTGTTCTGCAAAAAGAGGATCGAAGGGTTGCAAAGGTTTGGGCGGGATTTTCACCTCGTTAAGTTTTCCTCTGGCCGTTGGGGCAGAGTTCGCCAGTAACTCCATGCTGAGTTCGCGTGCAGCTTGCTTAACTGAAGCCGTGTTGGTGCGGGAGGCAATAACTTGGCGTTGTGTGCCGCAGAGCGTGTGTTCAACGGCGCTGCACAGGTCAGTCGGTTCACTTAGGCGTACACCTGCCGAAGAAAATACACCGTATAGTTCACCTTCGCGCGTAAGGGTATACAGCGTTCCAGCATTGCCAGGCCCGGCACGGCCAAGAAGATCTCCGTGGAATGTCTGGTCCCGGATTTCTATGCAGTGAGAAGTGGGCCAGCCCGGAAGCTGTTCGAGCGTGAACAGCGTCATGCTCAAGCTTTGAGGTGTGCTGACCGAATCCAGGTAAAGACCTTCGCGAATCCGCAGTGTCTCGGATTGCCGAATATATTGGTCGGCTTCCCAGCGTTGATCTGACGTCAGGCTTTGTTCCAGTAACAATCGACTCTTTTCATGTTCACCGAGCACGGCTGACATCTCTTCCAACTGGCTTTTCGTGAGCAGTGGGATTATTTCGCTCAGTTGTTTCTCGACCGGCGTGACCGGTTTTTCGCTGTATTCACATAACCAAGTGAATATCCGTTGTTTGTGATGCATTGCCTCTTCACTTAACCGAGATGCCAGTCTTGAGACGTTACTGAAGTGTCGCCTGGCTTCGAACGGTATTGAGTCTGTTTGTGCCAATTGCTCAAACACATGCGCAGGTATTTTCTGCTCAAGTGCATGCAACAGCTCACCTTTCCTGAATTTTTCTTCGTTAATTAAAATGTCTGTACCCTGCGCCCCGAAACTCAGAACCGTGTTTTGCTTGTCATCGACAATTTTCAATACGGTTTGGGCGGGCCATTCCGGCAGTAAACAAAGCAGATGGAATTGGATGAGCGGGGAATAAGCGGACACCGTGATGCCTTCGGCACGGTTCATCGTGAATTGGTTAATTTCTTTTTCGATATAGAAATGTTTTAACGTGTCCCGCAGCTGAGGTGGGGGGCGAACCATGTCCAGATGCACGTGACGCAGCTGCTCGATGTTTACATTGCTAATTTTAAGAATGGGTTCGAATTCAGGTTGATCAATGCTTAAGGCGTCGGGGCCCACTCGGGTCAGGAGCGTTGAATCATCCCAGTTCTTGACCGCTTCATGCGCGTGCCGCCACGTCCCCACGCCATTGGTTAGCAAAGCAGGGGTGTATGCCGCCTCACTGAACGGATGCTCTACATACCACTGTTGAGTTTGCGGATCCTGTTTGACCTCATGCAGTAAATCTTTCCCCAGCTTCAAATAGTGCCGCTGGTTGTGTTCATAGAGCCCTTGTGCGTTCACAGGCAAGCCTTCGGGCAACTCATGAAGGCTACGGTAAGGCGTCAAATCTGGATTCCATAACCGCCATGATTGATTCTTGAGCTGCACTTTCACCAGTTTTGTTGTGAAGCCTGCCGTCTTGACGGCGCCTGCTGTGGCCAGTCCCAAAGCGACAGTGTCCATCACATCCAGCAATTCATTCAGAGCTTGATCACTATCGCCACGGCTCCAGGCAGAAAAGCCGTTGTAGACACTGCTAATCAGTTGTAGCCCTGTCACAGTCAACAGTGCCTCGCCCACAATCGGAATGAACGATGCAGCGAAAACGAGTATAGACGTCCCGATTTCTTTATAGCGTTGCAGGCGTGCCTCGCGACCTCGCAAGTCAGCATCTGCAGTCGGTACAACCAACACACGAGCATCACTTTTGATGTGGTTAATACGGTGTTCAGCGATGGCATGGAAAATATTGCCGGTGATAGGCGTGGGGCTGATCGTTTGATCTACTTTGGCGGGCAAAAGGCCGATGGGTCGCCCTACAGGCCGTGAATCAATTCGTGCGGGGGTGATAGTGATCAGCTGGCCACGATAACGCAGAGGGACAAATCGGTTAAAGAACTCAAGGTAGTGAGCATTCAGCAAGCGCTTGGCCAACTCATCCTTGAGCACGTCCATTGAGGCGTGTCTGCGAAACATTGCGACTGGATCATGAGGAGTGTAAAGAATCTGACTTCTGTCGAAGTGACGGTCCCGGATCACCAGAACTCCGGGCAGTGTTACGCCGTTAATGGTCAGATGATTACAGATTAAATCCGGATGCAGTCCATCGCGCTGAAGGTTAAATAATTGCTGATACAGTTCAGTGCTGATTTCGCCTTTGACGAGTGCCAAGTGCAGGGCGCTTTCAAAGCTGCTTTGTTCATATGCGCGTAAAACCTGACGTGGGGTGGGCGACGTCTGTAAGGCGTCCGATTGGGGAGGGGGATCGAAAAAATCGTCCAGATGACGTTGGTAACGGCTGCCTAAATCAAGGCGGCGGCAAAATGCAGCAAAAGCAATCGGCGGGGTCTGGGCTCGCATTCGCCCGTTAGCTGTCGGCAGAAACAGCCCCGAACCTTCCTCAATGCCGCCACTTTCTGCTTCCGAGGGCTCAAAATTTTGCAGTGCCGCTTCTAACAAGGATTGTTCTGTTGTTCGGGCATGGGTGCTGTACAAACCGAGCAGATGCTGATTGCGCCATTCGCGAACAAACAGAGTTTTGTCAGCGTCAAGTCCCCTTAAATGTCGTCTAAGGGCGTCTCTAAATAGAGGGCGGACGAAGATCTCAGGACTTTGCACTTGACCCAATAATTCATTGAGGTCGTGCCGCGATTGATTGTTTCTGATCAGACTACTACGCAGTTCTGCGAGTATGGCCGGGCGGGCTTTTGTTGCCCAACTGGGTAAGCGTTCTTTTATAAAGTCAGCATGGATAGATACAGGGGGAAGCCCGGAAGAAGAGCGAGCATGGGTCATAGCTTTAGCCTTGGGTGAAGAGTGTTGCAAGGAGATTACCCACGCTTTTTCTAATTAACGTTCAGCTAAATAGGCCCATTAGATGGACTAATCGTGTATGCAACCCTGCGTACGGGCTGGAATAAAGCCGACCATTGCCGTCGGAATTGGTTATTTTTTGTGCTATATTCCGCGCCCGCGAATTTCTTAGGAAATGACGCGCTCCTTTTTGCACTCAACACCGGTCATCGACATGCAAGCAGCCAAGCCACTATTTGACTATCCGAAGTACTGGGCCGAATGTTTCGGTCCAGCGCCATTCCTGCCGATGAGCAGGGAGGAGATGGATCAGCTTGGCTGGGATTCATGCGACATCATCATCGTCACCGGTGATGCGTATGTCGATCACCCGTCGTTTGGCATGGCCATCATCGGTCGCTTGCTGGAGTCTCAGGGCTTCCGTGTGGGCATCATTGCGCAGCCGAACTGGCAGTCCAAAGACGACTTCATGAAGCTGGGCGAGCCGAACCTGTTCTTCGGCGTCGCGGCCGGCAACATGGACTCGATGATCAACCGCTACACCGCCGACAAAAAGATTCGTTCCGATGACGCCTACACCCCAGGTGGCATGGCCGGCAAACGTCCGGATCGCGCGAGTCTGGTGTACAGCCAGCGTTGTAAAGAAGCCTACAAACACGTACCGATCGTGCTCGGTGGGATTGAAGCGTCCCTGCGCCGTATCGCGCATTACGACTACTGGCAGGACCGTGTCCGCAACTCGATCCTGATCGACGCCTGCGCCGACATCCTGCTGTACGGCAACGCCGAGCGTGCCATTGTCGAAGTTGCCCAGCGCTTGTCGTACGGCCACAAGATTGAAGACATTACCGATGTGCGCGGCACCGCGTTCATTCGTCGCGATACGCCAAAAGACTGGTACGAAGTCGACTCCACGCGTATCGACCGTCCGGGCAAGATCGACAAGATCATCAACCCGTACGTGAACACCCAGGACACTCAAGCCTGCGCCATTGAGCAGGAAAAAGGCCCGGTTGAAGACCCGAATGAAGCCCAAGTGGTGCAAATTCTGGCCAGCCCGCGCATGACCCGCGACAAGACGGTGATCCGTCTGCCGTCGGTTGAGAAAGTGCGTGGCGACTCCGTTCTCTACGCTCACGCCAACCGCGTGCTTCACCTCGAAACCAACCCGGGCAATGCCCGTGCGTTGGTGCAGAAGCATGGCGAAGTGGATGTGTGGTTCAACCCGCCTCCGATTCCAATGACCACCGAAGAAATGGACTACGTGTTTGGCATGCCTTACGCACGTGTTCCGCATCCTGCGTACGGCAAGGAAAAAATCCCGGCCTACGACATGATCCGCTTCTCGGTGAACATCATGCGTGGCTGCTTCGGCGGCTGCACCTTCTGCTCCATTACCGAGCACGAAGGCCGCATCATTCAGAACCGTTCTGAAGAATCGATTATTCGTGAGATTGAAGAGATCCGCGACAAGGTGCCCGGCTTTACCGGCGTCATCTCTGACCTCGGTGGCCCGACCGCGAACATGTATCGCATCGCCTGCAAAACGCCGGAAATCGAATCCGCGTGTCGCAAGCCGTCCTGCGTGTTCCCTGGTATCTGCCCGAACCTGAATACCGACCATTCGTCGTTGATTCAGCTGTATCGCAGCGCCCGTGCCCTGCCGGGTGTGAAGAAGATTCTGATTGCTTCCGGCTTGCGCTATGACCTTGCGGTCGAGTCGCCGGAATACGTAAAAGAGCTGGTGACGCACCACGTTGGTGGTTACCTCAAGATCGCCCCGGAACACACCGAGGAAGGTCCGCTCAATCAAATGATGAAGCCGGGCATTGGCAGCTATGACAAGTTCAAGCGCATGTTCGAGAAGTACACCAAGGAAGCGGGCAAAGAGCAGTACCTGATTCCTTACTTCATCGCCGCTCACCCTGGCACCAAAGACGAAGACATGATGAACCTGGCGCTGTGGCTCAAGGGCAACGGCTTCCGGGCGGATCAGGTGCAAGCGTTCTACCCTTCGCCAATGGCTACCGCTACGGCGATGTACCACTCGGGCAAGAACCCGCTGCGCAAGGTCACGTACAAGAGCGATTCGGTCACCATCGTCAAGAGCGAAGAGCAGCGCCGTCTGCACAAGGCGTTCTTGCGCTACCACGACCCGAAAGGCTGGCCGATGCTGCGTGAAGCGCTGACCCGCATGGGCCGCGCTGACCTGATCGGCTCGGGTAAAGATCAGTTGATTCCCCTGCATCAGCCGGCGACTGACAGCTACCAGAGTGCGCGTCGCAAAAACTCGACGCCGGCTGGCAGCCATAAAGTGGCTGGAGAAAAGACCACCAAAATCCTGACCCAGCACACGGGCTTGCCGCCACGTGCCAGCGACGGTGGTAACCCGTGGGACAAACGCGAGCAGGCCAAGGCTGCGGCATTCGCCCGTAACAAGCAGGCGGCCAAAGAGCGTCATGAAGCGGCCAAGGGTGGCAAAGGCCAAAAGCCAACCCGCAAACCGGCTGTGCCTCGCTAAGACCTAATTCGTAGCAGCTGCCGAAGGCAGCGTCCGATTGCGCAGCGATCGTAAAACCAGTAATCGCGATTTTACAGTCGCACTGTGATTTCTGAATTTACGACGACGCTGTCGTCGGACGCAGCCTGCGGCAGCTGCTACGGAGGAAAGTGATCAACGCCAGCCTTCGGGCTGGCGTTGTGGTTTCTGGGCGCTGAGAAGCCTGCCACGCACTTGTAGGCTATTTGCTGCGGCTGAGTAAGGGGAGTGGCTCTTAAGGCGTCTGAATGACGCTCAGGCTATCTGCGAGGATCAGCAGGCGCGCTGCTGATCCTGATCACAGATCCTGTGGGCCGGGTTGTGGATAACCGGGCCGTGGGGGTTACGCGTTTGGAGCTTTTTCTTCAGGTGTGTCGGTCGTTTCAGCGACAACATCACCTTGCTCATCGACGTCGGTGTCGGTTTCAGTGCCCGGCTCTACAGTGCCTTCTTCAGCTGCGGCTTTCTTGCGCGCAAGCTTTTCCTCTTTCTTCTGCTCTTTAGCCAAGTCTCTTTGACGCTTAGCGAAGTTATAGTTTGGTTTGGCCATGGGCGATCCTCTGGGGCTCGAAGGGAAGTTGAGCGGCGCGTATTCTGCCCTGTATTAGTGCTTAGCCGTTAGCTGGGTTTTTGCAAGGCGATCTTTTGCGCGGCTTTGACGACTTTACACCGCTCAAAAAACGCGAGGTGGATTAATTCCGGGGTGTAACGGAACCAATCGGTCGATACAGCCCTAAGGTTGAGCGTTTACGGTTCGTTAAGAGGGTTCATAGTGCCTTTTATACACAGGGAGCATGACGTGGGTCATTGGCAATGCGACCATTTTCGTGCAACCTGTATACAAATTATGTGTTTTTTGTACCCTGCCTTGGAGAGAAACCATGTTCGCTAAAGCTGTTGCGGTATCCCTGTTGACCCTGGCCAGCGGCCATTTGCTGGCAGCCGAGTGTGCAGTGACGGTCGACTCGACTGATCAAATGTCATTCAACACCAAAGAAATCGTGATCGACAAGTCGTGCAAAACCTTCACCGTTAACCTGGAGCACTCCGGCAACTTGCCTAAAAACGTGATGGGGCATAACTGGGTGCTGAGCAAAAAAGCCGACATGCAGGCTGTCTCCACTGACGGGATTGCGGCCGGCCTGGACAAAAACTACCTCAAGGACGGCGACGAGCGCGTGATTGCCCACACCAAAGTGATTGGCGCTGGCGAGAAAGACTCCGTGACCTTCGATGTGTCTAAGCTCAAGGCGGGTGAAGACTATGAGTTTTTCTGCACCTTCCCGGGCCACAACTCGATGATGAAAGGTGCTGTGGTTCTTAAATAAGAATCCGGTTCACGTTCAAAAGCCCTGACGTGCCGTACGCCGTCAGGGCTTTTTGCATTCCGCGTCAGGCTTTTGAGTCGGTCATTTTGAAAATGCCTTGGGCATTGCTGCTGTCGAAATTCAAGTCGATATGGCCCGTCTCCGGGTCGATCTTGCGCTGGATGAACTCGACAAACGATCCTGGCACTGAGTGTTCGCGAAGTTGCCCCTGCGCATCGGTCAACCCTCGCGTCACGGTGCAGGCGCGATAAGCCGTTTGCATAACCCGACCTGACGCCGACACCTCAATGCTGTCTTTCATCGGCCGCTGCAACTCACGCTGTTGGGCGACGCAGGCTTGAAGATCTGCGACGCGATCAGTGAGGTGGTTGAAGCTGTTGCCTTCGGTGGCAATCCAGGCCATTTCAGCGCTTTCGCTGAGCAGGCATTGATAGTCGGCTTCCGAAACGATGCCGTGTTGACGCTCAAACGCCCGGTAGAGCGCGGGTAACAATGTGTTGGCTTCTTGCAGGCTGCAATGACGGGTGAGTTGCAGGCACTTGAGGATGTGCTGGTGTTCGTCGTGAAGCGGGTCAAGGCTGGAAGCGACCACACGGCTAACGGCCTGTTGAAATGCCTCGCTGAATCGTCCGGGGTGTAATTCCGAGACAAAAAATTGTGCAATGTCTTCGGGCAGATCCCTGTGTTGATAGCCCCAGCCGGTCATATTCAGTTTGGTCAAAGGGTAGGTGCGTACATCGGTAAAGCCTAGTGGCTCCAGCAATCGGGTAAATGCCTGACGGCCACGGGGCAGTTGGCCGTTGAGTGCCCAGTCCACGGTACGAATAGCGCCATGGTCGAACACGACTCTTCGACCTTGTTGCGCTTGTTCTTCGACATAGCGCAGGCCGTCAGGGACGGCATTCACCAGTTTGTGCAGCAAACACAGGTTTAGGGCTTCGGCCAACCAGGCCCGATGCACGGCCTGCGTGCTCCAGTTGAAGCGCTGCAAGGCTTGGGGCACCTCGACATGGGCGCGCAGCCAGTGGGCCGCGGGTTGGCCGAGAACGGACTCTACGAGTGTGAACAAACCATCAAAGGCAGGCATGGGGCAGGCTCTGGTGACGAGACAGGCGTCTATCAAAGCGTTTGGAGGCCGGGGCGACAAGCGAAAAAAAGCGTGGGGGTCATTCCGTTTTTTCAGGCTGGACGATGAGCCCCTCACCCTAGCCCTCTCCCGGAGGGAGAGGGGACTCAATCAAAAGAAAATTTGCGCAACGCCACCCGTCGACACCCTCTCCCTCCGGGAGAGGGTTGGGGTGAGGGCAAACGATGTACGCAGGCTTAAGGCGCGAACGGCATCTCACGCTTGTGCTGAGTTTTTTCGTACGTCTTGCAGATGATGTTGAAGGCTTCTTCGCTCACCGGCTCGCCGTGTAAAAAGGCATCAATCTCGGCATACGTCACACCGTGGGACGCCTCGTCAGGCTTGCCCGGCGCCAAGTCTTCAAGATCCGCCGTCGGGATTTTCTCGACCAGGTACTCAGGCGCTTCGAAAAAGCGTGCAATCGCCCGCACTTGGTTCTTCACCAGCCCGCTCAACGGCGCGAGGTCGCAAGAGCCGTCACCGAACTTGGTAAAGAAACCCATCACCGCCTCGGCCGCGTGGTCGGTGCCAATCACCAACCCGCCCGTTGCGCCCGCAATTGTGTACTGCGCCACCATGCGCATTCGTGCCTTGGTATTGCCCAGCACAAAATCCACGGTTGCAGGTGATTTGCCTTCAAACGCTGTGACCTCGGCCGCCAGCGCCTTGACGGCCGGGCCAATATTCACTGTTTGGCGTTCATCAGGGTTGATGTAATTGACGCAAGCGGTCGCATCCGCTTCATCCTGCTGCACGCCATAGGGCAGGCGCACGGCAATAAAACGATAGGCCTGATCGCCGGACTGTTCACGCAGTTGCTTGACGGCTTTCTGGGCCATCAACCCTGCGGTCAGCGAATCCACCCCGCCGCTGATGCCCAGCACTAGCGTCTTGAGCCCGGAGTTGACCAGGCAGCACTGAATAAAGGTGATACGGCGGGCGACCTCAGCCTCCAGCGCGTCCTGGTTTTTAAACGGTGGCTGGACCTTGAGGTCTTCAGCAATCTGACGCTGTACGGCCTGCATGATTCACTCCTTGGGGGACTGTTCGGGAACTTGGAAAACGTGGCGCAAGTAGGCGGCGAAATTAGGGTCGGAGCAATGGGTCTTGCCCGGCTCATCGGAAATCTTCGCCACCGGCGAGCCATTGCAGCCCGTCATTTTAAGCACGATGCTCATCGGCTCCACACCCGGAATGTCGCAGGTCAGATTGGTGCCAATGCCAAAGCTGACATTGATCCTGCCGCGCAGCGCCCGGAAGATCTCCAGCGAACGGGGCAAGGTCAAGCTGTCGGAGAACACCAGTGTCTTGCTCATCGGATCAATGCCGAGCTGGTGGTAATGGGCGATGCATTTTTCGGCCCAGACCACAGGGTCGCCCGAGTCATGGCGCAAGCCGTCAAACAGCTTGGCAAAGTACAGGTCGAAATCTTTCAGGAAGGCGTCAGTGGTGATGCAGTCGGTCAGGGCAATCCCCAGCAGGCCGCGATACTCCCGTACCCAGCAATCCAGTGCGGCGCTCTGGCTGTCGATCAGCCGGGGGCCGAGTTGCTGATGCGCCATGATCCACTCGTGGGCCATCGTGCCCAGCGGTTTCATGTCCAGCTCGCGGGACAGGTGAACGTTGCTGGTGCCGACGAAGCGTCCGGGGAAATCGTGCTTGAGCACGCTGACCACTTCTTCTTGTACGCGGTACGAAAATCGACGGCGCGTTCCGAAATCGGCGACTTGAAGCTCGGACAATTCTTCTGTGCTGGCATTGGCCTGAAGCCAGTCGAACTTGCGGTACAACTGCTCGCGCGCCTGAGAAAGCACGGTGTCGGCATAGCGTGAGCGGTTGCGCACCTCGCTGACAATCGCCAGCAACGGCACTTCAAAGAGGATGACGTGCAGCCACGGCCCGCGCAGGCGGATAAACAGCTCGCCGTTCTCGATGCCGGTGTGCACGTAGCGCAGGTTGAAGCGGAACAGCCCGAGAAACCGAATGAAATCCGGCTTCATAAAGGTAATACGCTCCAGAAAACCAAGCTGGTCCTGGGTCATGCTCAACTCACCCAGACGATCAATCTGATGGCGAATTTCGTTCAGGTACGGGCGCAAATCCTCACTGTTACGGCAGCG
Source organism: Pseudomonas sp. 2024-210 (assembly GCF_045062345.1). Taxonomy (NCBI): domain Bacteria; kingdom Pseudomonadati; phylum Pseudomonadota; class Gammaproteobacteria; order Pseudomonadales; family Pseudomonadaceae; genus Pseudomonas; species Pseudomonas sp. 2024-210. The sequence continues at coordinate 404,272 of NZ_JBJGEJ010000002.1, forward strand.
GAACTCCCATTCGACTTCGACGTTGGGGTAGTTGTGCAGCACCGCCTGCATCATGGTCAATTTGTAGAAGTCGGTGTCGAGCAGGTTCTGCACGATGCGATCGGCAAATACACTCTCGCTCATAACGGCAATCTCCATGCTGGCCGTGCCTGATTGTCACGACGTTCAGCGGTTTTAAATGAATGGCGCTAGTGGCGCATATCCGCGGGCAGTATTGCCAGCGGTTTTTTCAAGCCTGTGCATCATCTAACTGCTCCATCATCCAGCTGACAAAGGCTCGCACCTTCGGCACACCCGCTGAATGCTCAGGGTACGTGAGGTAATAAGCGTCCTGACTGGGCAGCGAATGGGGCCAGGCAATCACCAATTTGCCTTCGTTCAATTCTTCTTCGATCAGAAACCGTGGCAGCAGGGCGACGCCACATCCGACTTGAGCGGCCCGGGTGCTCATATAAAAGGTGTCGAAGCGCGGCCCATGGTAGCTGTGGTCTGTGTGATAGCCCTGGCTTTCAAACCATTCATGCCAGGCTTGAGGGCGCGAGGCATTTTGCAGGAGAACCAGATCGGTGAGTTGCGTGGGGTCAGTGAACGGCGAAACTGGCAGGTTCGCGGGCGCGCAAACCGCCACCATGTCTTCGCCAAACAGTTTCAGGCATTCACTGCCCGGTCGTGCGCCCTGACCAAAGTAAAAGGCCAGGTCGCAGCCACCTTGCAGCAGCTCATCGGCTACACGCTCATTGCACAGGTCCAGATGTATGTGTGGATGACGTAACCGCCAGCCTTTTAGCCGGGGTACCAGCCAGCGGGCGCCGAAGGTTGAGGGTGTGGCCACCCGCAGTACCTCAGTTTCCCCGCCATAAGAACGCAGCGTATGGGTCGACATTTCGACTTGGGTCAGGATTTTGCGGACTTCTACCAGATACAGCTCGCCAGCCGGTGTCAGTTGTAAACGCCGCCTTACCCGACGGAACAGCAAGTGCTGGAGCAAATCTTCCAACTGGGCCACTTGTTTGCTGACTGCACTTTGCGTGAGGTTCAGCTCTTCTGCTGCGCGGGTAAAGCTCAAGTGACGCGTCACGGCTTCAAAGCACTGCAGCGCGGCGATCGATGGCAGATAGCGTTTATTGAGCATCGGGCGGCCCTTTTGGGTGGATGACCAGCGCAGCATGAATTTTCGGAATGATATCTCGCTTAAAGGTCGTTTGTTGCGGCGATTTGAGCCAGCTACAACTAATGGCCTGAGTTTCCGATTATTGAGTTGAGGAGTGACCCATGGTTGCCGCATTGCTGGATCGTTTAGGGATAAACCCCGCGTTGTACCAACAGGGCAAACATCCTGTGCATTCGCCCATTGATGGCAGCCAGATAGGCGTTGTGCAATGGGAGGGTGCGGCCGAAGCCGAGCAGCACGTTACCCGTGCCGAGCATGCCTTTGACCTGTGGCGCAAGGTGCCGGCCCCGCGCCGTGGCGAGCTGGTGCGTCAGTTTGGTGATTTGCTGCGTGAATACAAGGCTGACCTCGGCGAACTGGTGTCGTGGGAGGCGGGCAAAATCACTCAGGAGGGTCTGGGTGAGGTGCAGGAAATGATCGACATCTGCGACTTCGCGGTCGGCCTGTCACGCCAGCTCTATGGCTTGACCATCGCTTCGGAGCGTCCGGGCCACCATATGCGTGAAACTTGGCACCCGCTGGGCGTGGTAGGTGTGATCAGCGCGTTTAACTTTCCGGTGGCGGTCTGGGCGTGGAACACCACGCTGGCGCTGGTGTGCGGAAACGCTGTGGTTTGGAAACCGTCCGAGAAGACCCCGCTGACCGCGCTGGCCTGCCAAGCGTTGTTTGATCGTGTGTTGAAAACCTTTGACGGTGCGCCCCCGTACTTGAGCCAAGTGATAATTGGCGGTCGCGACGCGGGTGAAGCGCTGGTCGATGACCCGCGTGTAGCCCTGATCAGTGCGACGGGCAGCACTCGGATGGGGCGCGAAGTGGCCCCCAAAATCGCTGCCCGTTTTGCTCGCAGCATTCTGGAACTGGGTGGCAACAACGCGATGATTCTGGCGCCGAGTGCCGACCTGGACATGGCAGTACGCGCCATTCTGTTCAGCGCCGTGGGCACCGCGGGCCAACGTTGCACCAGCCTGCGCCGGTTGATCGCCCATGAATCGGTCAAAGAAGAAATCGTCACCCGACTCAAGGCTGCGTATTCCAAAATCCGTATTGGTCACCCGCTTGAAGGCAATCTGGTGGGGCCGCTGATCGACCAGAACAGCTTTGAAAACATGCGCGATGCGCTGGAACAAGCATTGAGTGAAGGCGGGCGGGTATTTGGCGGTGAGCGCCAGCTGGCTGACCAGTACCCGAATGCTTACTACGTGGCCCCGGCGATTGTGGAAATGCCAGAACAGAGTGAGGTGGTGTGTAACGAGACATTTGCGCCCATTTTGTATGTTGTCGGATACAGCGATTTTTCCGATGCGATACGTCTGAATAACGCCGTGCCGCAGGGCTTGTCGTCGTGCATCTTCACCACCGATGTGCGTGAGGCCGAGCAGTTTATGTCCGCGACGGGCAGTGACTGCGGGATTGCCAACGTCAACATTGGGCCGAGCGGGGCTGAAATTGGTGGTGCGTTTGGCGGTGAAAAAGAAACCGGCGGCGGCCGTGAATCCGGGTCGGATGCGTGGCGTGGGTATATGCGACGTCAGACCAATACCGTCAATTACTCGCTTGAACTGCCGCTTGCGCAGGGGATTACGTTCGATTGAGGTGATGCCTTGCCCTCACCCCAACCCTCTCCCGGAGGGAGAGGGGGCTGATTTGCGGTGTTTTTGAGGCCGCGTGCGGTCAGTTCCCCCCGCGTTCGGGGATACAGGGCTGATTTGCGGACGCCCACGGTCAATCCCCTCTCCCTCTGTGAGAGGGCTAGGGTGAGGGGTTTGGATTGATGGAGGATTTGAGTCCGCGTGCATTCAGTTCCCGCTTTTAATGGGAGAGGGGGCTGACCGCACGCGGTTTTAAGAACGCCGCAAATCAGTCCCCTCTCCCTCTGTGAGAGGGCTAGGGTGAGGGGTTTGGATTGATGGAGGATTTGAGTCCGCGTGCATTCAGTTCTCGCTTTTAATGGGAGAGGGGGCTGACCGCACGCGGTTTTAAGAACGCCGCAAATCAGTCCCCTCTCCCTCTGGGAGAGGGTTAGGGTGAGGGGCTTTTGATTTCGTGGTTGGGTTTCATTTCTGGAGCTTGGCAATGCCTTTACGCGAACAATGTCTGTGGGAAACCCTCACGCCGCAACGACCTCAAGCGACCGTCTTCAAAGGCGAACTCAAGGTCGATGTCTGTGTCATTGGTGCCGGAATTACCGGTCTGTCTGCCGCCATTCATTTGCTCGAACAAGGCAAGACGGTGTGCGTCCTCGAAGCTCATCGCACCGGTCATGGCGGTTCGGGACGCAATGTAGGGCTGGTCAATGCCGGGATGTGGATCGCCCCCGATGACATCGAATCCGGCTTTGGTGAGGCGGTCGGCAGTCAGCTCAATCGCATGCTCGGCGCCGCCCCGGCGCTGGTGTTCAGCACGATCGACAAGTACGCCATTGACTGTCAGCTTCGGCGCGAAGGCACCTTGCACATGGCCCACAATGCCAAGGGCGAAGCAGACTTGCGCAGCCGTGAGCAGCAATGGAAACGTCGCGGCGCACCCGTTGAATTACTCACAGGGGCCGCCTGCGAAGCGGCCACCGGCACGCCGAAAATAGCTGCGGCCTTGCTCGACCGTCGCGCCGGTACGCTCAACCCCATGGCCTACACCTCGGGGCTGGCCAAGGCCGCCACGGATCTGGGCGGCCGCCTGTTTGATCACTCCGCCGTCACCGGGCTGGAACGTCAGGGTCAGCGCTGGTCGGTTCAGACCTCACGCGGTGCGGTGAGCGCCGAACAGGTGGTGTTGGCCTCCAATGCCTACACCGAAGGCGAATGGACCGATCTGCGGCGTCATTTCTTCCCCGGTTATTACTACCAGGTCGCCTCAACGCCACTGACCGATGACTGTGCCAAGCGCATTCTGCCGGGTGGGCAAGGTTCGTGGGACACCCGTCAGGTACTCAGCAGTATTCGCCGTGATGCCGAAGGGCGTTTATTGCTGGGCAGTCTGGGCAATGGCAATCAAAAACCCGCATGGTTTCTCAAAGCCTGGGCCGACCGCGTTCAGCAGCACTATTTCCCGTACTTGAAAGGCGTGGAGTGGGAATGTACCTGGACGGGGTGTATCGCGTTTACGCCTGATCACCTGATGCGTTTATTCGAGCCCGCGCCCGGTTTAGTGGCAGTCACCGGTTACAACGGGCGCGGTGTGACCACGGGAACTGTGGTCGGTAAAGCCTTTGCCGACTATCTGTGCCACGGCGATGCCAGCCTCCTGCCGATTCCCTTCACACCCATGCGGCCACTGTCTGGCACGGGCTTGCGCAGTTGTTTATACGAAGCCGGTTTTTCGCTGTATCACGCCGGTCAGTGTTTACGAATTGTGATCTGAGACGGATTGCTCGTTTAACCACCCACTTAAAAAGGTGCGCCTTGTAGCAGTGACGCACCGAGAGTGTGCAGTTCGGTGACGCACTCGGTTACGACGCCGTAGCACAGTGCAGAGCGGCCGGGTTGCAACTCGTGATGTGTCGGGTTTGGCCGACCCTTGAAGCTTGGATTGACCTTCCCCGGTCTAGACGGGTGCACGCCTGCTGTACAGGGAGAAAAGACGTCTGCCCACCCCGGAAACAACCGCTTTTTTGAGAATAAAAAACCAATGGCACGCGGCTTGCTCTGCGCTTTACGTGAAGTCGAAGTGCCATCTAACAAAACCTCAGGAGCACCACCTCATGTCGCAGATGTTCTACAAAAAAGGTTTTCTAGCCCTCGCAGTGGCTGCTGCGCTGGGCGTTTCTTCGTTTGTTCAGGCTGATGTGAAAATCGGTGTGGCAGGTCCCATGACCGGCGCCAACGCAGCATTTGGTGAGCAGTACATGAAGGGTGCGCAGGCGGCGGCAGATGCCATTAACGCCAAGGGTGGGGTTAACGGTGAAAAAATTGTGCTGGTGGCAGGCGATGATGCCTGTGAGCCCAAGCAGGCTGTGGCGGTGGCAAACCGTCTGGTCGATCAGGACAAGGTGATTGGCGTTGTCGGCCACTTCTGTTCGTCGAACACTATTCCGGCATCGGAGGTGTATGACGATGCGGGAGTGATTGCAATCACGCCAGGCTCAACCAACCCGCAAGTCACCGAGCGTGGTTTGAAAGCCATGTTCCGCATGTGTGGGCGCGATGATCAGCAAGGCATTGTGGCGGGGGATTACATTGTCGACGTGCTCAAAGGCAAGAAAGTGGCGGTAATCAATGACAAAGACACCTACGGCAAAGGCTTGGCCGATGCTACCAGTGCGCAACTGACCAAGCGCGGCGTGAAGCCCATTCTTGAGGAAGGCCTGACCCGGGGTGAAAAAGACTTCAGCGCTCTGGTGACCAAGATCCGCTCCAAAGACGCCGATGTCGTGTACTTCGGTGGCCTTCACCCAGAGGCGGGCCCGTTGGTGCGTCAACTGCGTGAGGCGGGTCTTAAAGACGTCAAGTTCATGTCCGATGATGGTGTTGTCACCGATGAACTGGTAGCGACCGCGGGCGGCCCGCAATACGTCGACGGTGTGTACATGACCTTCGGTGCAGACCCGCGCAAGCTGCCAGAGAGTAAAGAAGTGGTGGACGCATTCCGCAAAGCCGGCACCGAGCCAGAAGGCTACACCCTGTATGCCTACGCGTCGGTTCAAGCCTTGGCAGACGCCTTCAATGGCGCCAAGTCCAACAAGGGCGAGGACGCTGCCAAATGGCTCAAAGCTAACCCGGTGAAAACGGTGATGGGCGAAAAAGCCTGGGACGACAAAGGCGACCTGAAAGTCTCTGACTACGTGGTGTACCAGTGGGACAAAGACGGCAAGTATCACCAGTTGGAAAAACAGAAGTGAGATGAGTCCCTCGACTGATCGGCGCTTGGCTACTGATCAGTCTCAGGGAGCATCTGCAACACCTGTCATCTTTTCCAAGAGTCGCGCTTATCCGGCCTGTCAAAACTGTCTGCTGACGGTGTGGCAGGTCTGGGTTTGCGCAAAGGCTCACCTGTGTGAGATTGCGTTATGGACGGTATCTTCCTGCAGCAACTGCTGAACGGTCTGACCCTCGGGTCTGTCTACGGCCTGATCGCCATCGGCTACACAATGGTCTACGGCATCATCGGCATGATCAACTTCGCCCATGGCGAGGTGTACATGATTTCTGCCTACCTGGCGGCAATCAGTCTGGCTCTGCTGGCGTATTTCGGTATCGAATCCTTCCCGCTGCTGATGTTGGGCACTTTGATCTTCACGGTCGTGGTCACCGGCGTCTATGGCTGGGTGATTGAGCGCGTGGCCTACAAACCGCTGCGCAACTCCACACGACTGGCACCGCTGATCAGTGCCATCGGTATTTCTTTGATCTTGCAGAACTACGTACAAATTGCTCAGGGTTCACGCCAGCAAGGCGTTCCGACCTTGCTTAGCGGCGCCTGGCGCGTCGATATTGGCACGGGCTTTGTGCAACTGACCTACACCAAAGTCTTTATTTTGGTTGCAGCCTTCGTCGGCATGGGGTTGCTGACCTACATCATCAAGAACACCAAACTGGGCCGCATGTGTCGCGCCACGCAGCAAGACCGCAAAATGGCCTCCATTCTGGGGATCAATACGGATCGAGTGATTTCCTATGTGTTTGTGATCGGTGCTGCCATGGCGGCATTGGCCGGTGTGCTGATTACCATGAACTACGGCACGTTCGATTTTTATGCGGGTTTTATCATCGGTATCAAAGCCTTCACCGCGGCGGTACTGGGCGGTATCGGCTCTCTGCCCGGCGCCATGTTGGGCGGCATCATTCTGGGGGTGTCCGAGTCGCTGTTTGCCGGTCTGGTCAACTCTGACTACAAAGACGTGTTCAGTTTCTCCCTGTTGGTGCTGATTCTGATTTTCCGTCCCCAAGGCCTGCTGGGTCGTCCACTTGTGGCGAAGGTGTGAGTATGTCTGCAGCCATTAATAAACCGATTGATATCAAAAAAAGCGTTGTCGACTCGATCCTTGCCGGGTTGATTTCTTTGATTCTGTTTGGCCCTATCGTGGGCGTGGTGCTCGACGGTTACAGCTTTAACTTGCAACCGGCACGGGTCGGTTGGCTGGTAGCGATTGTGATGCTGGGGCGTTTCCTTTTAAGCCTGTTTTTACAGACCTCCAAGGGGCTGAAAATTCTTCAGGGTTTTGAATCCAGCGGCTCTGGCGTTCATGTGCTGCCGCCGGATTACAAATCGCGGCTGCGCTGGATCATTCCGTTGTTGATCGTCATTGCGATCGTCTTTCCGTTTTTTGCCAATAAATACATTTTGACTGTGGTGATTCTGGGGCTGATCTACGTATTGCTCGGCCTTGGGTTGAATATCGTGGTCGGTTTGGCCGGCTTGCTCGATTTGGGCTACGTGGCGTTCTATGCCATCGGTGCCTACGGCCTGGCTTTGGGGTATCAGTATCTGGGGCTGGGTTTCTGGTCGGTGCTGCCGCTGGCGGCGATTGCGGCGGCGATGGCGGGGTGCATTCTCGGGTTTCCGGTATTGCGAATGCACGGCGACTACCTGGCCATCGTGACGCTGGGCTTCGGCGAAATCATCCGTCTGGTACTCAACAACTGGCTGTCGTTTACCGGTGGGCCTAACGGCATGCCGGTGCCGTCACCGACGTTCTTCGGCCTGGAGTTTGGTCGTCGTGCCAAGGAAGGCGGCGTGCCGTTCCATGAGTTCTTCGGCCTGGACTACAACCCCAATATCAAATTCCTGTTTATCTACATCGTGCTGTTTCTGGTGGTGCTGCTGGTGCTGTACATCAAGCATCGGTTGACCCGCATGCCGATCGGCCGGGCCTGGGAAGCGCTGCGCGAAGACGAAATTGCTTGCCGCTCCATGGGCTTGAACCACGTACTGGTCAAGCTATCGGCCTTTACCCTCGGCGCCTCGACAGCGGGACTGGCGGGCGTGTTTTTCGCCAGCTATCAAGGCTTCGTCAACCCGTCCTCGTTCACCTTTTTCGAGTCGGCGCTGATCCTCGCGATAGTCGTGCTCGGCGGTATGGGCTCGACGGTGGGCGTAGTGATAGCGGCCTTTGTGCTCACCGTTGCCCCGGAGTTGCTGCGCAGCTTTGCGGAATACCGGGTGCTGCTGTTTGGTGTGTTGATGGTGTTGATGATGATTTGGCGACCGCGAGGCCTGATTCGCATCAGCCGTGTCGGGGTTACACCACGTAAAGGAGTCGCGCCATGACCGATCTCGCCAAACACGACGAAGTGGTGCTGAGTGTCGATAAATTGATGATGCATTTTGGTGGCATCAAAGCCCTCAGCGATGTGAGCCTCAAGGTTAAGCGCAACTCAATCTTTGCCCTGATAGGCCCCAACGGTGCGGGTAAAACTACCGTGTTTAACTGCTTGACCGGCTTCTACAAAGCCAGCGGTGGCCAGATTGAAGTCAATGCCCGTGGCACCCGCACCAACGTGATCAAGCTGCTGGGCGAGCCGTTCCGCTTGACCGACTTTGTGTCACCCAAGGCGTTTGCCAGTCGGCTGTATTACAAAATGTTCGGGGGCACCCATTTGGTCAATCGGGCGGGGCTGGCGCGGACGTTCCAGAACATTCGGCTGTTCAAGGAAATGTCGGTGCTGGAAAACCTATTAGTCGCGCAGCACATGTGGGTCAACCGCAACATGCTGGCGGGCATTCTCAACACCAAAGGCTATCGCAAGGCCGAAAGCGACGCGTTAGACCATGCCTTCTACTGGCTGGAAGTGGTTGACCTGGTGGACTGCGCCAACCGCTTGGCCGGTGAGCTGTCATACGGTCAGCAACGGCGCCTGGAGATCGCCCGGGCGATGTGCACGCGGCCGCAAATCATCTGCCTGGATGAGCCCGCAGCCGGTCTCAACCCGCAAGAGACAGAAGCGCTGAGCGGGATGATTCGTTTATTGCGTGACGAGCATGACTTGACCGTCGTGCTGATTGAACACGACATGGGCATGGTCATGAGCATCTCCGATCACATTGTGGTGCTCGACCACGGCAACGTGATCGCTGAGGGTGGGCCTGATGCCATTCGTAACGATCCCAAAGTGATTGCCGCCTACTTGGGCGCCGATGAAGAGGAGCTGGTATGACGGACAAGATCCTCGAACTCAAGGAGCTCGACGTTCACTACGGGCCGATTCAGGCCCTGAAAAAAGTATCGATGCACATCGAGGAGGGCGAAACGGTGAGCTTGATCGGCTCCAACGGTGCGGGTAAGTCCACGCTGCTGATGTCGATCTTCGGCCAGCCTCGGGCCAGCGGCGGGCAGATTCTCTATCAGGGTGTGGACATCACTCAGAAGTCTTCGCATTACATTGCCTCTCACGGCATTGCTCAATCGCCGGAAGGGCGCCGGGTGTTCCCGGACATGACCGTCGAAGAGAACTTGTTGATGGGCACCATCCCCATTGGCGACAAATACGCCACGGAAGACATGCAGCGTATGTTCGAGCTGTTTCCGCGTTTGAAAGAACGACGTACTCAACGGGCCATGACCATGTCGGGTGGCGAACAACAAATGCTCGCCATCGCCCGTGCATTGATGAGCCGGCCCAAGTTGTTGTTACTCGATGAACCCAGTCTGGGATTGGCACCGATTGTGGTGAAACAGATCTTTGGCACCCTGCGTGAGTTGGCGAAAACCGGGATGACGATTTTTCTGGTCGAGCAGAATGCCAATCATGCCCTGCGCCTTTCAGACCGTGCCTACGTGATGGTTAACGGCGAGATCCGATTGACCGGCACGGGTAAAGAGCTGTTGAGCAATGACGAGGTGCGTAACGCCTATTTAGGCGGGCATTAACCACAGGTAAACAAGCCCCTTTTCAGGGGCTTTTTTATCGCGCCTGAAATTGTGGAAAACAATATTGCAACCCTACGAAAGCGCGACATAAAGCCGCTGTAAATCGCTGTTTTGTCATCATTTTGACTTGTCCCCGTTTGCTGTGGAGGTGCCTGTGGGTAACGTGGGAGTAGTTGGCTGCAGGCCTTTATATATAAGGCGTTTAGCGGTGTGGCTATTTTTCGTACAGTGATTTTTACCAAGCTGTCTGGATTATTTGTCAACAGATTTATTCAGTTATATAGCCCTTCTTAAATGTTTGCGCAGCCTGTGGATAAGTCTGTGGTTAAACTCTGGAAAGAATGCGCTAGACGGTGTAATTGCTGGCTTCTGGCTATCTCCTGAACGTTAACCTTGCGCACCTTTTTGGGGCGTTTGCATATTCGGCGTATAAAGGTCAAGTCATAAACCCGGTAAGAATCTCTGGACCCCGCGTAACTAGCAGCTTGCAGCTTTTTGACTTGCCCCCAAAGACTGTGGACGGGCCTGTGGATAAGGTGAGTGCACAGTGCTCCAGCCTATGTAAAACGTGGGCTGGCAGCGATTGGTTGTTTTTCGTACAGTCCGGGAGCATTTAGCGCGGTCGGGTTGCCGCCCGAACGCAGTCGGGGCATGCTGCTCAGCGTCTATTTCAACGGCGGCCAAAGCCCGCCAGCCAAGGAGAACACGATGACTTCCACCCTGTTTATTACGGGCGCGACTTCCGGATTTGGTGAAGCGTGTGCACGCAGGTTTGCGCAGGCAGGCTGGAAACTGGTGCTGACGGGGCGACGCGAAGAGCGTCTTAAGGCGTTGTGTGAAGAACTGTCCAAACAGACCGAAGTGCACGGGCTGGTGCTGGATGTGCGCGACCGGGCGGCGATGGAGGCCGCGATTGCCGATTTGCCACCCTCGTTCAGCACATTGCGGGGGCTGATCAACAATGCCGGGCTGGCACTGGGCACTGACCCTGCGCCCAAGTGCGATCTGGACGACTGGGAAACCATGGTCGACACCAATATCAAAGGCTTGATATTCACGACTCGCCTGTTGCTGCCACGGCTGATTGCCTATGGTCGGGGTGCCGGGATCATCAATTTGGGTTCAGTGGCAGGCAACTATCCGTACCCGGGTAGCCATGTGTATGGCGGCACCAAGGCATTCGTTAAGCAGTTTTCCCTGAACCTGCGTTGTGACTTGCAGGGCACGGGGGTGCGGGTCAGCAACATTGAGCCGGGTCTGTGTGAAAGCGAGTTCTCGATGGTGCGTTTTGGCGGCGACAAGGCGCGCTACGATGCGACCTATCAAGGGGCGGAGCCGATCCAGCCGCAAGACATTGCAGAGACCATTTTCTGGGTGCTCAACACCCCGGCGCACATCAACATCAACCGTCTTGAACTGATGCCTGTGACGCAGTCCTGGAGCGGTTTTGCCATCGAACGTCACGCCAAGGAGTAAACTCGCGCCTGGCAGCCCACTCGCGGCCTCCTGAGGAGGTCGCATTCAACGGGGCTGAAAGGAGTTCGTGTGAGTAACCGTGGTGAGCAGAAATTGCTCAAGCAGTCGACTGTTTTAATGTTTGCGGTGGCCGTTGCTGGCATCGTGACGGGTTTTGTATCGGGATCTGAGTCCATCCTGTTTGACGGGTTTTTCTCGCTGATCGCGACTTTTATCAAAGTATTGATGTTGATTACGGCGCAATTGATCGCCAAAGAAAGCAATCAGCGTTTCCAGTTCGGCTTCTGGCACCTTGAGCCGATGGTGCTGTTGATCGAAGGCAGCTTCCTGTTTTTGATTGCGATCTATGCCTTTCTCAATGGTGTGTTCGGCATCATCAATGGCGGACGTGATATTGAACTGGGGTTGGTCATCGCCTACGCGGCGGTGTTTACCGTGATCGAATTTGGCTACTACTTTTGGGTACGGCGAAAAAACCTCAAGCTCAAATCCACCTTGATCCAGTTCGACAACATCAGTTGGCTGGTGGACGCCATGTTGTCGGTGGGCCTGTTGATAAGTTTTGTCACGGCCTTGGTGTTGAAACAGCAAGGTTATGCACAATGGGCGGCTTACGTTGACCCCGCGATTTTGATCTTGCTGGCGCTGAGCATGTTGGCGCCAGCGTTCAAAATCCTCAAGCCGGCCTTGCGTGACGTGTTGGGCATTGCCCCGGATCGGCTCGATGACAAGGTGCGTGAAGTGCTGGAAGAAATGTCGGCGCGCCACGGTTTTGAGGGTTACAAAACCTATGTGCAGAAGCATGGGCGGGCGCGCTTTATCGAAATTCACATCGTACTGCCAAGGGGTTTTGCTCTGACGAGCATCAACACCCTTGATGCGCTGCGCGAAGAAATTTCCGCGTTGCTGGGGCCGGGGGACAGTGCGCGTTGGCTGACCATCAGCTTTACCGGGGATCGCAAGTGGATTGCTTGAGTCGGTAAGCCCCTCACCCCAACCCTCTCCCATGGGGAGAGGGCGCTTGACCCGGGTCATTCTGAAGATTTGCTTTGGCTTTTAGTCCCCTCTCCCTCTGGGAGAGGGCTAGGGTGAGGGTTTTGCCTTACCCGAAAAACTGCGCCAAGCCGCTGTAGCACGTCGCCAGGTGATAAGGCGTGGTCGACGGCATGTCTTCGCGGCTAATGTTGCCCTCGGCATCCCGACACTCGTACCAGCCCCCGGCATGCAAAAACTGCTGCTGCAACGCCCGCAACTGGCGTTGCAAGCGCGTCAGGTTGTCTGGCCGCAACGTAAGGGCGCGCACGTACTCGGCTTGAGCCCAAATGCGTTGCGTGCCATCGCGCAGCGTGCCATCAGGCGCCAGCATCCCGCACACAGCGCCGCTTTCAGGATCGACGCCTACCTGCTCGGCAAAGTCGAACGCACGATCCAGAGACCCGTGCAAAGCCCCTGAACGCAACAAAGGCGACGATTCCAGCAGATACAGCCATTCGAACTGATGCCCCGGCTCAAACCAGTTATCCACAGCCCCACACGGTTTTTCGAGCATCACGTTATGCACAGGCTCGATAAAGCGCTGCTGCATACCGTCGGCCAGTGCCAACAAGGCGGATTGCACGGCGGCATCGTCACGCACGGACAAGGTGGCAAGAAACGCTTCGGCCAAGTGCATCAGCGGGTTTTGCAGCGGGCCGGTGTTCAGCGAGGACCAATCCTGATTGAGGTTGGCTTCGTACAAGCCCTTGCCGTCACTGAAACGCTCTGCAACCACTTGTAACGCGGCATTGAGCGCTGACTCCACCATCGGCTCGCGTACTTTGGCCCAGTAATGAGCACAGGCGAAGATGATGAAGGCGTGGGTGTAGAGGTCTTTGCGTGTGTCCAGCGGCGCCCCGTGGGGATCGATGCTGTAGAACCAGCCACCGTGTTCGGCGTCATGAAAGCGGCTTTGCAGCGAGCGAAACAAATCGGCTGCGCGCTCGGCAGCAGCAGGGAAGGCCGGGTCGCCGATGAGGCTGGAAAACACATACAACTGACGGGCGCAGGCCATAGCCCGATAGCGCTGGGGCGGGAGCGGCCGATGCTCGGGGCTGAGCGCCTCGTAGGGTAAGGCCAGCTCGGCATTCCAGCCCGGGCCTTGCCAGAGCGGCACAATGACCTGACGGAAATGCTGCTGCACGGCCGCAAAAGTGGCGGTCAATTCAGGCGCAAAGGTGGTGCGGGCTACATCGGGCATTGGCGGGCGTCGTCACGGCTGGGGCGTTTGCGCGACATGATACACGCAAAACTTGTAGCCGCTGCCGCAGGCTGCGATGGGTTGCGCAGCGACCCTGTTTTTAAATAAACGTGAAGGTCCTTCGGCCCCTATCGCAGCCTGCGGCAGCGGCGACAGGTTCGGATTTAAACCAACAAACCCTGACGTTCAATAAACGCCACGATGGTTTCTAGCCCGTGGCCGGTTTTTTGATTGCTGAACACAAAAGGCTTGTCACCGCGCATGCGTTTCGTGTCGCTGTCCATTAGCTCCAGCGAGGCACCGACCAGCGGCGCCAGGTCAATTTTGTTGATGACCAGCAAATCTGATTTACAGATTCCCGGCCCACCCTTGCGCGGCAGCTTGTCGCCAGCCGACACGTCGATCACGTAAATGGTCAGGTCTGATAGCTCCGGGCTAAAGGTCGCGGACAAATTATCCCCACCCGATTCCACCAAAATCAGATCCAGACCTGGAAACCGCCGATTCAATTGGTCGACCGCTTCAAGGTTGATCGACGCATCTTCCCGAATGGCGGTGTGCGGGCAGCCGCCGGTTTCAACGCCGATGATGCGCTCAGGCGCGAGCGCTTCGTTGCGCACCAGAAAATCAGCATCTTCGCGGGTGTAGATGTCGTTGGTCACGACGGCCAGGTTGTACTTGTCGCGCAGGGCCAGGCACAGGGCCAGGGTCAGGGCCGTTTTGCCGGAGCCTACCGGGCCGCCGATGCCCACGCGTAAAGGTTGTGTGTTCATGACATCTCCTAGGAACGAAACAGACGGCTGTACTGGCGCTCATGGGCCATGCTCGCCAATGACAGGCCAAACGCGGCGCTGCCCATGTGGTTCAAATCAAGACAGCTGGCGTGTTGTTGAGCCAGCTGCAACGCGGGTGACAGCTCGCTGGTCATGCGCTGGGCCGCTTGTTGACCCAGCGGCAAGGTTTTCATCAGCACCGCCAATTGGTTTTCCAGCCAGCTCCACAGCCAGGCCGCCAGTGCGTCCTGTGGGCTGATGCCCCAGGTACGCGCCGCCAAGGCCCAGCCGAGGGCCAGATGGGGCTCGTTCTGTTGGCTGAGAAAGAGGCGGGCAGGGTCGTCCAGTTCGGGCAGGCCCGTGAGCAGTTGCTGCAAGGAATAGCCCATTTGTCGACTTTCCTGATACAGCTCCCGAGTTTCGCGGCTGGCACGGTGTTCGTCGCAAAAGCGCTGCAAGCGCTCCCAATCTTCGTCTGCCGCTGCCTGGCAATGCGCCAGCAACCGTGGCGCTTCAAAGCGCGCCAGATTGAGCAACAACTGATCGCTTATCCATCGGCTGGCCGTCACCGGGTCGACGACGCGGCCAGTGTCGACGGCCATTTCCAGCCCTTGGGAATAGCTGTAACCCCCAATGGGCAGCTGTGGACTGGCCAGTCGCAGCAGCGCCCAGGCAGGGTTCACAAACGCACGCCAAATTGGTGCAGACGCGGGGCATAGTTGAAATCTTCTTCACCGGCTCTTGAGTGATGATGACCGCCGCCATAGGCGCCATGCTCCGGTTGAAACGGGGCGTCGATGGTGTCGCAGTGGGCACCCAGCTGATCAAGCATGGCCTTGAGCACGTAGTCATCAAGCAAGCGCAGCCAGCTGTCCCCTACTTGTAGCGCGACGTGGCGGTTGCCCAGGTGATAGGCAGCGCGAGTCAGCTCAAAGGCATTGCTGCACGTGACGTGCAACAGTTTTTCGGGGCTGGCGCAAACCCGCACGATGCGCCCGTCCTGAGCCTGAAGAAACTCGCCGTCATGCAAAGGCGATTGACCGCGCTCAAGAAACAGGCCGACATCTTCGCCGTCGCTGCTGAAACAGCGCAGGCGGCTTTTGCTGCGGGCTTCGAAGTGCAGGTGTAACTCGGCGCTCCACACGGGGTGGGGTTGAACTCTGCGATGAATCACCAACATCGGAAGGCTTCCTGCGAATGACAATGCTTTGAGCAGAGCAAAGGCCGCGCCAACCTGCTGGTGTGGTGCAAATGTGTAGGAAAAAAGCCTCGGAAGGGTGCGACAAGGTCAAAGCTGGTGCGTGATTAGCTTGCGTGCGCACCAGAAAGGTGCGCCTGAGGGGTTATTCGGTGCTGCCCAGACCTTGCCAATGTTTAAGCCCGATAAAGATAAAACGCAGTTGCTGACTGATCTTGGCCTGAGGCTGCAAGTAATCGGGCAGCATCTGGGCGGGCGGGTCGATGACATCCGGCAAGGCGGCGAACACGCTTTTAACGACCAGATCGGCAATGACGGTCAGCCCGGCATGATTGAGATGCCGCAATTTGGGTTTGGAGCCCAAGTCAGTGGCCAAATCCAGCGTAATGTCTTCGCGCAGGGCGCCAATGGCCTGGCGAACCGGCTGTGAGCCACCGTATTGCTCGCGGGCCAGAAACAGAAACTGAGAGCGGTTGGCTTCAACCACATCGAGAAAAATACGCACCGAGGCGTTAATCACGCCGCCCATAAACAGTTCGTTGTGACGCACGAGGCGAATGGTTTCGCGAAAGGTCTGGCCGACCTCGCTGACCAGTGCCAGGCCCAGTTGGTCCATGTCGCTGAAATGGCGATAAAAACCGGTGGGTACAATGCCAGCCGTTTTGGCGACTTCACGCAGGCTCAGGCTGCCAAAGCCGCGTCCCGATTCCATCAGGTGGCGGGCAGCGTCCATCAGTGCGAGGCGGGTTTGTTGCTTCTGTTCGGCGCGGGGCAGCATCGGGGCTGGTATTCCAGACAAGTACAGCGGCGCACTCTAGCAAATCGGCTTTGATGACGTCGAACGCTGTGTTGCTCAATAAGCCGGGTGGCCGCTGGCGTCGGTATTAACTCGCACGTTGATTTCTTTCAGCCAGACGATCAGCGCCACCTTCGGCGACAAAGGTGCTGCCTTTGGTGCGGTCGTAGCCATCTTCAGCCACACGGTTTTGCTGATCCAGCGTGCGTTGAGCACCGTCTTCAGCAATTGGGTTCAGGGGCTGGCTCAAGGTGCTGGAGGCAGGCTGTACCATGGGCGTAGGTTCGTCTTCGGCGGGCATCGCAAAGGCGTTAAAGGCAAGCAGTGACAGGCTCAGGCCAAACAAGACAGGGCGTTTCATGATGAGGGTACTCCGTAGCAGTGCAATCAAGTAGGTAGGGTGCCAATGCTACGCTTGCCTTCTCAAGATCAAAGTTCATAAGGCCAATGGTGATAATCAACACAATTGATTGTCCAGGTTCAACTGCTCTAGTCCGGGCCTCTTCCATGTTTTTTTTACGAAAGTGAAGGTCGGGTTAAACCTTGAGCCCTGTTTGTCAGTCGTACCTTAATAACGTCTTAATAAGGACGTTCAGTTGCATGAAAGGAGTCGTGATATGACGCGCACCCGTAAAACCCTTGCCTGGGTTATCGGTATTTTCTTCCTGTTGGTGGCCGTACTGGTGGTGATCCTGGCGACCTTCGACTGGAACCGCATCAAGCCCACAATCAACACCAAAGTGTCCGACATTCTTCATCGGCCCTTTGCTATCAATGGCAACCTGGCCGTGCGCTGGCAGCGCGAAGAGGGTGAGGGAGGCTGGCGGGCGTGGGTGCCGTGGCCCCATGTGATTGCTGAAGACATTACCCTGGGCAATCCCGAGTGGTCGAAAAACCCGCAAATGGCCAGCCTCAAGAAGGTTGAAGCGCGCGTGTCACCGCTGGCGTTATTGACCGAGACGGTGGCCATTCCGCGCATCGACTTGACTGAGCCCAGTGCCAACCTTGAGCGTTTGGCTGACGGCAGGGCCAACTGGACCTTTACCTTCGATCCGAAAGACCCCGATGCCAAACCTTCAGACTGGACGGTGGACATTGGGGCGATTGGTTTCGATAAAGGTCACGTGACCCTGAACGACCAAACCTTGAGGACGCGGTTGGATGTGGTCATTGATCCGTTGGGCAAGCCGATTCCGTTCAGTGAGATCGTCGGGGAAAAGGAAGCGAAAAAAGCTCAGGAAAAGGGCGCGGCCCCGCAAGACTATGCCTTTGCTTTAAAGGTGAACGGGGAGTATCACGGCCAGAAACTCAATGGCACTGGCAAAATTGGCGGTTTGCTGGCGTTGCAGGACGCCGCCAGGCCGTTCCCGCTGCAAGCACAGGTCAGCATTGCCGATACTAAAGTGGCCTTGGCGGGTACGCTGACTGACCCACTGAATCTGGGAGCACTGGATTTACGCCTCAAGCTGGCGGGTAGCAGCCTGAGCAACCTCTACCCGCTGACGGGTGTGACCTTACCCGATTCGCCGCCTTACTCCACGGATGGCCATCTGATTGCCAAGCTGCATGAACCGGGCGGTGCCGTGTTCACCTATGAAAACTTCAACGGCAAGATTGGCAGCAGCGATATTCATGGCGACCTGAAATACGCGGCCAGTCAGCCACGGCCAAAGCTCTCCGGCAAGTTGGTGTCCAACCAGTTATTGATGGCTGACTTGGCTCCGTTGATTGGCGCCGACACCAACTCAGAGCAAAAAGCCCGAGGCGGAGCGAGCAAACAGCCTGCGGGCAAAGTGTTACCTGTCGAGGAGTTCCGCACTGAGCGCTGGCGAGACATGGACGCCGATGTGGAGTTCACCGGCAAACGTATCGTGCAGAGCGCCGAATTGCCGTTTACCGATCTGTTCACCCATGTGGTGCTGAACAACGGTGAATTGAGCCTTGAACCCCTTCGTTTCGGCGTGGCGGGCGGCAAGCTGGACGCGCAAATCCGCCTCAATGGCCGAAATACTCCGCTGGAAGGGCGGGCCAAACTGACAGCACGTAACTTCAAGCTCAAGCAGTTGTTCCCGACCTTTGAACCGATGAAAACCAGCTTTGGCGAGCTGAATGGGGATGCTCATCTTTCAGGGCGCGGCAACTCAGTGGCCAAATTGCTGGGCACGGCCAATGGTGGCTTGAAGATGATCATCAACGATGGCGCCATCAGCCGCAGCCTGATGGAAATCGCCGGGTTGAACGTGGGTAACTACGTGGTGGGCAAGATCTTTGGTGACGAAGACGTGAAGATCAACTGCGCCGCCGCGGACTTCGGGATCAAGAACGGCCTGGCGA
Organism: Pseudomonas sp. 2024-210; assembly: GCF_045062345.1. Classification (NCBI taxonomy): domain Bacteria; kingdom Pseudomonadati; phylum Pseudomonadota; class Gammaproteobacteria; order Pseudomonadales; family Pseudomonadaceae; genus Pseudomonas; species Pseudomonas sp. 2024-210. The sequence continues at coordinate 423,059 of NZ_JBJGEJ010000002.1, forward strand.
CGTCTCAGTTATTTGTGTTCGATACAGAGAACGCGATTATTTACATCGATGGCACCGCCAACTTTGCCACAGAGCAATTGGACTTGAAGATCACGCCTGAATCGAAGGGGTTCAGGGTGTTTTCGCTGCGTTCGCCGTTGTATGTACGCGGCACATTTGGCAATCCGTCCGCTGGCGTCCAGGCGGTGCCCTTGTTGTTGCGCGGTGCTGGCATGGTGGCGTTGGGTGTGATTGCAGGTCCGGCGGCAGGGTTGCTGGCTTTGATTGCGCCGAGTGGTGGGGAGCCTAATGAATGCGCACCACTGTTGCAGCAAATGCAGCAGGGCAAAGTGCCGAAGACGGTGAAATAAGCCTGTCCTCACCCCAGCCCTCTCCCGGAGGGAGAGGGGGCTAAAGGCAAAAGCAGAGCTGCATTACGGCAAAAATCAGCCCCCCTCTCCCAAGGGAGAGGGGGGCTAAAGGTAAAAACAGATATTTGATACACCACAAGCCAGTCCCCTCTCCCTCTGGGAGAGGGTTAGGGTGAGGGTAGCTTTTATAGACCCTTCAACAGATCAGCCATATCGTCAGCGTGCTCTTCTTCTTGCTCGAGAATTTCTTCGAAGATCCGACGCGTGGTGGGGTCTTTGTCGCCGATGTACTGGATGATTTCTCGGTAGCTGTCGACCGCAATGCGCTCGGCAACCAAGTCTTCGTACACCATTTCTTTCAAGTTCTTGCCCGCGACGTACTGCGCGTGCGAATTTTTGGACAGCAGGTCAGGGTTGAACTCCGGTTCGCCGCCCAGTTGCACGATGCGCTCGGCCAGCTTGTCAGCGTGCTGCATTTCCTGATTGGCGTGCTCCAGAAACTCCTCCGCCGCCACGTGCGCTTTGATCCCGTCCGCCATAAAGTAATGACGCTTGTATCGCAGGACGCACACCCACTCGGTGGCCAGCGACTCGTTGAGCAAGCGGATGATTTCTTCACGGTCAGCGCTGTAGCCCGGTGTCACAGCACCTTCTTCGACGTTCTTGCGGGCACGATCGCGCAGGGTTTGTTTATCGGACAGTTTTATGTCGGTCATTTCAATCTCCTCACTCATCAGGTTGCCGCATCGCTCTGTAGGCAACGTCGGTTCATAGGCTGTGAGTTCAGCGCGAGCAGAAAGTTTTATCGAAGTGGCAAGTAACAGAGTTTGGCTACACTGCTGAGAAGCCCGCGGCCATTCGGTGCGGCCCTAAGGAGAAAACTCCATGAAGATGTTGCGTGTTCCTTTTCTGCTGATGGGTTTGGTGCTGTGCTCCCACAGTTTTGCCGACACCACCCAGCAAAACAAAATGACTTCGTGCAACGCTGACGCCAGCGCTAAAACCCTAAAGGGCGATGAGCGCAAAGCGTTTATGAGTGCCTGCCTGAAAGCCAAGCCGACCTCGCCGCAAGAAAGAATGAAAACCTGCAACGCCACCGCCACCACTCAGGCGCTCAAAGGTGACGCGCGTAAAACGTTCATGAGCGAGTGCTTGAAGAACAAATAAGCGTCAGTGGCTCCTGTGGGCTGCCCGCCAACCATCACATTGTGTAGTGCTGCCGGACGAAGGCTGGCAGACTGCCCATCCTTTCGCGCTGCTCGTTTTGAGGCTGTATGCCATCGTTTTCTCAGCGTCACATCCTGTTGGCCAGTTACATCATCATTGCTATCGGTTTATTACTGGTTTTTCCATTAAGGCTGTTACCCAGCTTGCTGGCCGGTTTGCTGGTTTACGAGCTGGTCAACATGCTCACGCCACAACTCCAGCGCCTGATTGCCGGGCGCCGGGCACGCTGGCTGGCCGTGGCCCTGCTGGGCACAGTGGTGGTCAGCGTGCTGGCGTTGATCTTTGCGGGTGCGATCAGCTTTTTACTGCATGAGGCCGAAAACCCCGGTGCCTCACTGAATAAGTTCATGGCGGTGGTCGACCGGGCGCGCGGGCAGTTGCCGCCGTTTCTGGACAGCTATTTGCCGGCCAGTGCTGCTGAGTTCCGTGTCGCCATTGGGGCATGGGCCAACAAACACCTGAGTGACCTGCAACTGGTTGGCAAAGATGCGGCGCACATGTTTGTGACGTTGCTGATCGGCATGGTGCTGGGCGCCATCATCGCGTTGCAACGCATCCCTGATATCAGTCGACGCAAGCCGCTGGCGGCTGCGATGTTTGATCGTCTTCACCTGTTGGTGCGTGCGTTTCGCAACATTGTGTTTGCGCAGATCAAGATCGCACTGCTCAACACTGTGTTTACCGGGATCTTTCTGGCCGTGGTGCTGCCGTTGTTCGGCGTGCACCTGCCGTTGACCAAGACGCTGATCATGTTGACCTTTTTGCTGGGGTTACTGCCCGTCATCGGCAACTTGATTTCAAACACCCTGATCACCATCGTCGGCCTGTCGTTGTCGATCTGGGTGGCGGTGGCGGCGTTGGGCTATCTGATTGTTATCCACAAGCTGGAATACTTCCTGAACGCCAAAATCGTTGGCGGCCAGATCAGTGCCAAATCGTGGGAATTGCTGTTGGCGATGCTGGTATTCGAAGCAGCCTTCGGCCTGCCGGGCGTAGTGGCTGGGCCGATCTATTACGCGTATTTGAAAAGTGAGTTGAAGCAATTGGAATTGGTGTGATGGAGGCAGCTGCACGTTACAAGCTGCAAGCGACACGTTAAGAGCAGTGCACGGTGTTGCTTGTGCTTTTGCCTTTACTTGCCGCTTGCCGCTTAAAGCTTACAGCTGCCCTTAGCCATACCGCTTTTTAGCTTCAATCGCCAAGCCGCTACCGATGCTGCCGAAGATGTTGCCTTCAACATGGTGGGCATTTGGCAGCATGGCCGAGACGCTCTGGCGCAACGCCGGGATACCGCTCGAACCCCCGGTGAAGAACACGGTGTCGACGTCCTCGACACCCACACCGGCGCTGTTCAGCAACTGGGTCACGCTGTTACGAATACGCTCCAGCTGGTTGTCGATGGCGGCTTCAAACATTACCCGGCTCAAATCAACGCTCAACCCGGCCTCTACCCGATCCAGCGGTAAATGGCGGTTGTCGTTGTGGGTCAGTTCGATCTTGGTTTCTTCGATTTCCATCGCCAACCAGTGACCGGCACGCTGTTCTATCAATTTGAACAGACGGTCGATACCACCCGTGTCGACGATGTCGTAACGCATGCTGTTCAGTGCAATCTGGGTTTTCTGAGCGTAGACCGAGTTAATGGTGTGCCAGGTCGCCAGGTTCATATGATGGCTGGTGGGCATGTAGGCACCGCTTTTCATGCGGCTGCCGTAGCCAAACAGCGGCATTACGCCTTGCAGGCTGAGCTGTTTGTCGAAGTCGGTCCCGCCAACGTGCACGCCGCCAGTGGCCAGAATGTCGTCCTGACGGTTGTCCATGCCGCGACGCTCGGGTGACAGGCGTACCAGCGAGAAGTCGGACGTACCCCCGCCGATGTCGACAATCAGTACCAGCTCTTCGCGCTCAATGGTCGACTCATAGTCGAAAGCGGCCGCAATCGGTTCGTACTGGAAGGACACTTCCTTGAAACCGATGGCCCTGGCCACGTCGGTCAGGGTGTTTTCGGCTTCCTGGTCGGCCAGAGGGTCGTCATCAACGAAAAATACCGGGCGGCCCAACACCACCTCTTCGAAATCCCGACCAGCGGTGGTTTCGGCGCGTTTTTTCAACTGGCCGATAAACAGGCCCAACAGGTCTTTGAACGGCATGGCCGTGCCCAGAACGCTGGTGTCGTGTTTGATCAGCTTGGAGCCCAACAAGCTCTTGAGCGAGCGCATCAGGCGGCCTTCGTAGCCTTCCAGGTACTCATGCAGCGCCAGACGTCCATACACCGGGCGACGTTCTTCAATGTTGAAGAACACCACGGAGGGCAGGGTGATCTTGTCGTCTTCCAGCGCGATAAGGGTTTCCACGCCTGGACGCAGCCAGCCGACGGTGGAGTTGGACGTGCCGAAGTCGATGCCGCAGGCACGTGCTGGAGTGGCGCTTTTCATGTCGATCATGTTCCGGTTAAAAAAACGGCCGCGCAGTGTATGTCAGTCGCTCACATAACCGAAGCGCGACCATTCGTTAATTCGCAGGTTTTAATCCTCTTGAAAGACTATCCTTCATCCCCAAACTTCCAGACATTGGCGTGGTAGCTCCAAAGCTATCGAACATTTTCGCAGCGCTGCACGGTCACAGGGTTGAGGTCGGTCAATGTGCAGACCAGGCAAACCGAGCATTCTGGGCGCTGAGCGGCGCGTTTCTGATAACGGATGGTGATCCTTACATGGACTTCAAAGACTATTACAAGATCCTGGGTGTCGAGCCCACGGCTGACGACAAGGCGATCAAGACCGCCTATCGCAAGCTCGCACGCAAATACCACCCGGATGTGAGTAAAGAAAAAGACGCCGAAGAGAAGTTCAAGGACGTCAACGAGGCGTATGAAGCGTTGAAAAGCCCCGAAAAACGGGCTGAATACGACGAAATTCGCAAATATGGCCAGCATGGTCAGCCATTTCAGGGCCCACCCGGATGGCAGGGTCACTCCAGCAGTGGCTTCGAGGACGCTGGCGATTTTTCAGACTTTTTCAGCTCGATCTTCGGTTCGCGCGGAGGCGGTTTTGGTGGCCAGTCTGGCCGTAGTGCAGGCCGTCGCGGTCAGGATGTTGAAATGGAATTGCCGATTTTCCTTGAAGAAACCCTGTCGGGTGAGTCGAAGCCGATCAGCTTCCAGATTGGCGGTGTCAGCAAAACCCTGAACGTGAAGATCCCGGCCGGTGTTACCGACGGTGAGCGGATCCGCCTCAAAGGCCAGGGTGGGCCGGGTGCAGGCGGCGCAGCCAATGGTGATCTATACCTGATCATTCGTTTCGCGCCGCATCCGAAGTTCGACGTGGAAGGTCATGATTTGATCATCACCGTGCCGGTCGCACCGTGGGAAGCCGCGCTAGGGACCAAAGTGCCCGTGCCGACCCTGACCAGCAAAGTGATGATGACTGTGCGCCCCGACAGCCAGACAGGTCATCGCTTGCGCATCAAGGGTCATGGCCTGGTGGACAAGAAAGGCCAGCGCGGTGATTTGTATGCCCAATTGAAAGTGGTCATGCCCAAAGAAAGCGACGAGGCCACCAAAGCCTTGTGGCAAGAACTCGCCGACAAAGCGGCATTTGATCCGAGAGCCCAATGGAGTAACTGATCATGAGCAACACCCTGATCGTTCAGCTGGACATGGAAAGGTTCTGCGAAGAGGCCAATATCCCGGCCACTTACGTGATAGAGATTGTCGAACACGGAATTATCGAACCTCAGGGCCACGCTCCGGATGCGTGGCGTTTTGAAGACTATGAGTTGGTCATCGCAAAACGTGCGGCCAAGCTGCATAAAGACCTGGAGCTTGAGTGGGAAGGCGTCGCCCTGGCGCTGGACCTGATCGAGGAGGTGCAGCAGTTGCGCGCCGAGAACCAGCGTCTCAAGCAACGACTGGGGCGGTTTGTAGGCAACTCTACGCGTGACTGACCGGTAGTCGCTGCCGCAGGCTGCGAGCTGTGATCCAGCATTAACAGCTTGCAGCCGGCGGCAACGACTACACGTATCACGGCTTTTTCGGCAACACCACAGTAAAGGTCGTGCCATCGCCTGCGGTGGAGGTGACATCGATCTTGCCGCCGTGAGCATCAACCACTTCTTTTATGATGAATAGACCCAGCCCCAAACTGGTCGAGGTGCCCGGTTGGTCGATGTCTTCGCTGGGACTACGCACCAGCGGGTCGAACAATGTCGCCATTGCATCCTGGGCGATGGGCAGGCCCACATTGTGAACGCGTAAGGTCACGTCTTGTGCCGTTGCGTTCAAGCTCAGCCGCACTTCTCCCTTGCGGGCTCCATGTTGCAGCGCGTTGCCGATAAGGTTTTGCAGCAACTGACCCATACGTCGCGGGTCCCATTGCCCTACCACGTCACCCTCCACATGCAAAGTAACGGCACAGTGGGGTTGTCCGGCAGTGGCTTCTTCCAGTGCCGTCTGGCACGCATGCGCCAGATCCATGGATACGGTTTCGATCGGCATCCGGCTGCCAAGCCGGCTGCGCACGAACTCCAGCAGGTCACTGACCATTGATCCCATATGGCGAGTGCCGTTTTTGATGGCCAACACGTACGCCTGCGCGGGTGTGTCCAGTGTGGCTTTACGTTCCAGCATCTCGGTAGACATGCTCACCGCCTGCAAGGGCGCACGCAGATCGTGTCCCAAAATGGCAAGGAAAATGTCCCGCGAGCGATTGACCTGTTCGGCATAGGCCGCAGTGGATTCGGCCAGTGCCTCATCGATGGCTTCGTTAAAGCGGATCATCTCCGTCAGGTGCGAGTGTTCAGCCGTCTTCACGCTCTCGACCCAAAGGCGAATGACACACGCGCGCAAATGGCGAAACTCGGAGGTCATTTGCACCAGATCAAATCCAACCGCATGGCGCAGTTCGCCATGGCTGGCAGAGGCTTGGTCCAGGCTTGGCGTTTTGTCCAGGCATTCGCCCTCAGCCTTGGCCTGCTGCTCGCTGGCGGTTTGGGCGGTGTTCATGTCGCGCGAGGCCGCTATCAAAATGGCCTTGGCATGATCGCGCAACTCGACGCTGTCCATATTTTCGGCAGGTGGCGTGATGGTTGCGGCAAATTGCTCCCACTCATCGACGATGCGGTCAACGTTTTGCACGATGAATTCTGACAGGCGCATGGCCAATTTCCTGGATGAAGAGCTGTTATTAAGCGGGTGGTGCATCTTAGCCGTTAAAGTAACTTTGCAATACCGCCACGGATCTGCCTGCCTATCGCCCCGGGATATATAGATACCTCTTGAGTGATTCACCGCCTCGATAACCTGATGTCCTCATCATTTATCAAGGAGTTTTCCATGTCTGAGACGACAGCTCGTGCCATGCCACCCGGCGCAACGCCTATTACCGAATCACGCCATTATGAGTTTTTAAAGGCCTCTATCCCCCACTACCTGGTAGACGCCAGACCAGCGCATCATGCAGTACTTAAAAGCACCGAAAAACGTATGCCAGGTTGGTATGCCGCTTTGACACCGGCTCGAAAAGCACATCTCAAACCTTTACTGGAGGCGCGATTTACCTCGCAAAACCGTCTGGATCAGCACTTGGGCAAAGTCCAATCGCTTGAGGCGTTTGCGCAGCCATTATTGGAGGCCGCTCTCAAGACAGCAGGGTTTGCCTTGACCGTGAAGGACGTCTATTTGCGGCTATATGCACCCACTGTAGATGCCTTTGGCGTCTCCAGTGGAGCCCAGAACGTGCGTACGTTGTCATTGCTGCAAGCGGCGCTGCACAACTTTGAACAGCCCGAAACGCAAGCCAATTACTTTGCTGAAGAGTCCGGCTTTATTACAACACCCGATGAACTGGGGCGTTTTCAACCTTATATAACCGCTCTTAAAATCGAGACCTTCACCCAGCTGTGCCGCGACCTTGATATTGGCGCTAAATACCAGGAGTACCTCAAACCGTATTTGGATCCCCAGGAACCCGTGTCCCGAGGCGTACTGGAGCACCGTTACGCCACTCAGCAAAAGGACATGCTCAAGCTGGATGCGCAGATTGCGTTGCTCAAAGGGGATATAAATTCCAACGAACACGAGCTGATCCAGCGAGTCATTAGCGGTGAGCGTCACATCATGGTTGGCGATAAGCAGCTGTGGTATTGGACCCCCTGTGTAATGAAAATCGTGTTGCATGGCTGCGTGGTGTTCGCGCCGAGCGTGAAATACAAATATGCCGAAAGCTTCATTGTCTGGATTCCAGGCGACCCTGAGCACCCGCTCAAGTGGTATGCCACGTTTGATGATTTTCGCGACGAATTGGTGCGCAAACTTACGGCTCCCAACACAGCATTAAGACAGACAGGTCTTACGCCTTATCAAGCGTTCCTTAGCCGGTTTATTCAGCAAAGTGATCGACCTCGGTACTACCAGCATTTAACCGAACTGGTTAAAGATACGCCTGATCAACCTTGGGGTCTGGAGTGGTTCCGCTCCGAAAACACCCAATTCTGGGTGCGCGCATTAGCGCCGATAGCGTCATTGCCGCTTATCGTACCGCCCAACCCTGATACCCATAAAACCCGTGTTCAGCTCGCACATCCCTCGGTCCGCGTCACTGCCACCACGCTGGACGGAGGCAGCGACTGGGCAGACATAGATCTATGGAGCACGCTGCTCAACAATATGCGCACTCAAGTCTTTGCCAATGCGCAAGGTATGGCGCTACCCACTGCAATGGCCGACGCCAATAATCGCTCATTGCGCACTTCGCACTACCTGAACATTGGGCTGTTTGCAGTCAACCTGGTGGCGATGGTCGTACCGCCTTTGGGCGAGCTCATGATGGTGGTCATGGCGGGGCAATTGGTTTACGAAACCTTCGAGGGTTTTATCGAGTGGGGGGAGGGTGACAAGGAGGCAGCTTGGGCTCATATCAGCGACGTACTGGAAAATACGGCGACACTGGCGGAAGGGGCTGGCCTCTTTCACGTTGCGGCGCCTGTTCTCGAAAAACTCAAAGTGATTTACTTACCCGATGGTTCAAAACGGCTGTGGAATGAAGACCTGAGTCCCTACGAGCGCTCAATTGAAATCCCTGTCAATTCCCGATCCGATGACACAGGGCTGCACACAATAAAAGGTCAAAACGTGCTGCTGCACGAAGGTAAAACCTATGTGCTGCAATTCGATCCCATTTCCGGGGATTACCGTGCCGGCCATCCTACTAACCCCCATGCTTATAAACCTGTGTTCAAACACAAAGGGCAGGGTATATGGGTGCATGAGGGAGAGCGGCCTCTGACCTGGGATCTGCCGATGCTCAAGCGCCGTCTGGGGGGCTTGAGCGCGGATCTTAGCGATACGGAGTTCGACCACATCCTTAGGGTCAGTGATGTACAGGAAGATGATCTTCGGCGCATGTTTGTCGAGGACGAGCCATTATCCGGAATGCTGATCAACAGTTTGAATCAGTTCAGGGCCTACACCAGAGCCATGAAGGCTGTTGAAGAAGTAAGGGGCGGGCGTCTCTCCAGAGCGCTGAGTACGTACAGTGTGATCTTTACCACCGAGCTTGCGAGGTGGCCGCAGACCCTGGCCTTTGATGTGTACGATGAGCCTTGGGCGCCGCAAAAAGCCAAGCGTTACGGCAGCTCACAGGCAACGGGCAGTAACGTCATCAGAATTGGCCAGGAAGCGTTGATGGAGGGGCAACTTCCGGCGCGAGTTATAGGTGCGCTGAGTGAATCGCAAATAACAGAGTTACTGGGTGAACGGGTTTCCTTTGACACCGAAGAGCGAGTGCGGGTGTTCAAAGAGCGACTGGCCATGCACATGGAAAAACACATGCATCGCCTCTACTCAAGTTTGTATGGTGAACCCGTGTTGGACACCGACCCGGCCAGCGCATCCATTAAGCTCATCAAACGTGTGTTCCCCAAGTTGTCGACTACCCTGGCGCGTGAGCTAGTGGCTGAAGTCAGCCCGGCAGAAAGTCTTCAGCTCAAGAGCGGTAAATTACCGGCGCGCCTGTACAGGGTCGCGCGCCAACGGCAGCGCCAAACGCGCTTGTCTAGCGCTTATTTAGGAGGGTATTTGGACGGTTTGATTACGGCCGATACCGAAACCTTGGTGTTGAATACCCTTGGCAATCTGCCAGGCTGGAAAAACGACCTGCGTATTGAAATACGTAATGACCATTTCCATGGCGAGCTGACAGCCAGCTTTGGAGAGAGTGAGGCGAGTGACCGCAAGGTATTAGCCCGAATCTCGGATGGCAGGTATAAGGCGTTCGATGGCGAAGGCAATGAGTTGCAGGGTGTTGATGACCTTTACAGCAGCTTGCAACATGCCCTGCCGGATGAGCATCGCAACGCGATTGGCTTGCCCCATGTTGGCCAGGGGGGGGAGTTAAAGCTCAAGCTCCAGCAGCACGCCTTATCGCGCCCCGTGTTGCGCGAGCTTTTAGGTATGCAAGCCGATAATCGTCCTTTTTTTCTGCCGCCTGAGCGTTTGTCTGATGGTCGACTGGGCTATCCGCTCAGTGGCCGAGGCGCATCAAGTGCTACTCCCACCGCTAATGAAGTCTTGACGGCACGATTGCGCAACCTCTATCCCGAATCAACTGAGGCGGCGCTGTCGGGTTATCTGAATGCACATGGGGAAAATGCAGCGGCTCGTATAAAGGCGTTGGAGGATGAATTCGCGCAGTTGGACAGCACGCTCAATCAATGGATTACTTCGACTATTGACGGACAAAGGGCAGATGACCTTTTGTCTGAGAGGCAACGCACAATACTGAGCCTGCGACATTGGGTGCGTGATCGTTTGAAGAACGCCTGGCGTCGAGTGGGGGCCCGGCATATATCGAACGACCGCCCTTTAGGCCAAATGTTGATCTTCAACAGGCCGGGGTTGGGCCCCATTCTGGAGTCCTTGCCGCCATTGGCGGCGGACTTTGGGCATGTCACCCGCCTGATCATAGACGGTATAGGCGCAACCGATGGCATCAATGGTTTTATGTCTCACTTCAAAAAGTTGCGCTCGCTCGATATCACGCATTGCGATTTGAAGCAATTACCCCCGTCGATAGGGCTTATGCCGCGTTTGGGCAAGTTGGACTTGTCGTTTAACCAAATTGAACTGACGCCTGAGTCTGTGGACCAGCTGAGCCGATTGCCCCGCATGCTTGAGATGTCTTTGGAGCACAACCCTATCAAGTTGCCCCCGGATATCAGTCATATGCCGCATCTGAATATCTTGAATTTGAGAGATTGTAAGGTCATGCAATGGCCACCAGGTTTTTTGGCTGTCCCACGGCCCCGAGAATTCCAGATGTTCCTTGAATACAACACCTTATCGAGCATTCCTGATGAAGTGCCAGGTTCTGATAGGGCTAATACCCTGGCCCGAGCAATAGTGACTTACAAAGAGTTGCCAATTGAGGTGCTCAATAAGTTGAGAACATACAGGGCAGCCGCGGGGCTTGATCCCGAACGCCAATTTCCCCCTGGACTGGAAGGAGACAGTCGCAAATGGTTGCGCGGTTTAAGCTCCGAAGTGGCCGTCAGTAATCAAGCATTATGGAATCGCATAGAGCAGGAGCATGGTTCAGAACCTCTGTTTAATCTTTTCAGACAGCAGTTTGCGTCGTTCAAGGATCGGTCACTCGAAGTTATCCTGGACATGCAAGTTAAATTATGGCGGATGCTGGGGTCGATGGACGAAAGCGCTCAGCTTCGCGACAAGATTTTTCTAATGGCATTGGCGCCGGCGACCTGTGTGGATGCCGGGGCACAGATATTCAGTGCATTGGGCGTTGAGGTGATGCTGTATGAAATCTACCAGTTGCCACAGGAATGGCTGGTCAAGCTCGAGATGGTAGAATTGTCCAAAGGTAAGGCGCGTCTTAATCAATTAGGGAAGATTGCGCGTGCGCGGGTGGATGAATTGCTCGCCGAAGGTCGTCGTTTTCCGGAGTACGACGATGCGGGGAATATCATACCTAACAGGCGTAACGGCGTTGTGCTGAGGTCCATCGATGAAGTCGAAATTTACCTCAAATACACCGTCGGTCTTAAAGACCAGCTTGATTTGCCTTGGCAAATGGCCGAAATGTTTTTCCCTGAGCCGGATGTCACCGCAGAAATGGTAGAGAACGCGGCTATCCACGTGAGAGCCCTGGAGGCGGGTACAGGGTTGCGTGATCAGTTAATTGAACTGCCAATGTGGACTGACTTCCTTGAGCGCTCTAACGCTGACGAATTTCAGGCGATAAAAAATAAAATAGATGCATTGACCGACTTGAAGGATGCGCAAGACAAATTAGCAGAGAAGGGAGCAGAGTTGTCCGAAGAGGATAAGTCGCTATTAAGCAATGAGATCCAGAAGGCGGCGGACACCCTCGCCATGAAGGTGGCGCCAGAGCAGGTACTCAGTGATGAGGCGTATTACTCGCTGTTGGGCGTTTTTGACCAGGAAACGCGAGCCCTCAGGCGCTCTTTGACGAATGAGGCGTTGAGTGTAGAGCCTGACGCTGATGAGCTGTAAACAGGCACAGCTGACTCCCGATTCGTCATCAATTTGATACGCCGCGGCGTGTAAAGCGCCGCGTCTGCTTAAGTGAGCGGCACTACATAGATAACCCTTGTTGCAGGTTGCCCCTCGATAAGCTGATGACTCAGACATTTATCGAGGGTCAACCATGTTTGATTCCAGTACTCCAGCGTCCTTTCTGAGTATTCAACCGGCACGGCGAGGGCGTCATGATGCCTTTCTTGAGCGGTCACTTCCCCGATGGCTGGTCGACACCAGCGTTGAACGCAAAATCGAACTCAAGAACACCCAACCCCATATTCCGGAGTGGTATGCCACTGCGACCGATACGCAAAAAAAACAGCTCAAAACGTTACTGGAGATTCGATTTACTTCGCAAAATCGCTTGGATAACCACCTACGAGCCCTGCAGGCGGCGCAGACTTTCGCGCAACCGCTGTTAGAGGCCGCCCTCAACGCTGCGGGTTTCACATTGCCTGTGAATGAAGTGTATCTGCGGCTCTACACGCCGACGGTGGATGCCTTCGGTGTCAAGTCCGGGGCGCAGAGCGTACGTACGCTGACATTGCTGCAAGCGGCGCTGCATAACTTTGAACAGCCCGAAACGCGAGTCAATTACTTTACTGAAGAGTCCGGCTTTATTACACAGCCTGATGAATTGGGGCGCTTTAAACCCTATACAACCTCACTGAAAATCGAGACCTTCACCCAATTGTGCCGCGACCTTGATATTGGCGCTCAATATCAGGAACACCTACAGACGTACTTGAATCCCCAGAACCTGGTGTCCCAAGGCGTACTGGAACACTGCTATGCCACTCAGCAAAAAGCCATGCTCAAGCTGGATGCGGAAATTGCCTTGCTCAAAGGGGATATCGGTTCCAGTAGCCACGCGCTGCTGATGCGCGTGATCAACGGTGAGCACAAGATCAGAGTGGGCGACCAGCAACTGTGGTACTGGACCCCTTGTGTGATGGGGCTTGCGCTGCATGGCTGTGTGGTCTTCGCCCTCGGGGTGAAATACCGATATGCCGACCAGTTCATTGTCTGGATTGCGGGCGATCCGGAGCATCCCCTTAAGTGGTATGCCACGTTTGGAGATTTTCGTGACGAGCTGGTACGCAAGCTAACGGCTCGCAGTACGACCTTGACGCAAAGCGGGCTAACGCCCTATCAGGAGTTTCTAAGCCGGTTTATTAAACAAGCGGATCGTCCTTATTACTACAGGCGCTTAACCGAGTACGTTAATGATGCGCCTGATCAGCCTTGGGGACTGAGATGGTTTCGCTCCGAAACCACCCAGTTCTGGTTCCGCAGTTTGGCGCCACTGGCTTCGTTGGCGCTGGCCGTACAGCCCAACCCGCTAACTCATAAACGCCGTGTTCAGATTGACCACCCCAGTATTCACGTTAATGCCATTACCTTGGGTGACGAAGCCTATTGGGCAGAGCTGGATCTCTGGAGCACATTGCTCAAAGAGATGCGCACCCAAGCCTTTGCCAATGCGAGCGTCATGACGTTACCCACCGCGATGGCCGATGCCAATAATCGTTCGTTGCGCTATACGCAGTACCTGAACATTGGGTTGTTTGCAGTCAACCTTGTGGCGATGGTCATACCGCCCTTGGGCGAAGTCATGATGGCAGTGATGGCGGGGCAACTGCTTTATGAAACCATCGAAGGCATTCATGAGTGGTCTGACGGCGACAAGGAAGCGGCCTGGGCCCACATCAGTGCCGTGCTGGAAAATATGGCGACATTGGCAGCAGGTGCTGGCGCCGTCATCGCGGCGTCTCCCATTATCGATGGACTCAAAAAAATCACCCTGCGCAATGGTACTCAGCGGTTATGGAACGTTGATCTGCGCCCCTATGAACGCCTGATTGAAATCTATCCCAGCACCAAGGTGAATGAGCCAGGCCTTTACCTGATCGAGGGGCAGAAAGTGTTGTCGCACGAGGGTAAAACCTATGTGCTGGAACCAGATCCCATGTCCGAGCAATACCGCGCCATTCACGCCACAGACCCAACGGCCTATAGGCCCGAGTTCAAGAGCAGTGGTCATGGAGTATGGGTGGATGAAACAGATCAGCCGCTTACCTGGAGCCGCAAAACCCTAAAACGTCGCTTGGGGCCGTTGGTCAAAGGTCTGCGGGACATAGACATTGAACTCATGCTTAAGGTGTGTGACGTGCAAGAGGGTGACCTGCGACGTATGTATGCCGAAGGCGAGCCGATGCCGATGTTACTGCTGGAAAACTTGCGCCAACTTAAGGCGTACACCACGGCCAAACGTATTGTTACTGAAGTGCGCGTTGGTCGTATTTCTGAAGAGTTGTGCGGCTATGTGGCCGCGCTCACGGTTGACATGCCCGGCTGGCCAGCGGCAAAAGCGATTGAAGTGGCTGATTCACGAGCGCGCCATGCAAACAGCATCAGTTATGGCAACGCTAAGGCAACGCCGGGAGATGTGATCAGAATCAGTCGAGCTGACTTGATGACAGGCGAACTGCCAGGTCGTCTGGCGGACAGCTTGAGCGTGCCGCAACTTGAAGGGCTGCTGGGCAATCGTATGCCCTTTGATCGGGCAGATCGCCTGGATATGCTCAAAGAACGGTTAAGTGCGCACATGAAAAAAAATACCCAGCGTCTGTTCGACAGCTTGCGTGAGGATCCTGTCTCCACAGCAGACCCTGCGCATCGACTCATTGAGTTGATTAAACAGATGTTTCCAACATTACCCAGCGCAATGGCTCGGCGATTGGTCGCCCAGGCGGGGCTAGACGAAATCAAACAGCTCGCCACCGGCAAAGTACCTTTGCGTTTGATTCAGTCCGCCCGCACGTTGCAACGTAATACGCGGCTTTCCTCCGCGTACTTGGGGTTATATCGAAACGGACTGGTCACCCAAGATACCGAGGTGCTGGCCTTAAATACGCTCAAAACGCTGCCCGGTTGGAAAAAAGACCTGCGCCTTGAAGTGCGTGATGGGTATTTCTCAGGTCGTCTGAGGGCCAGCATTGGCGAGCAGGATGATCGCTATCGAAAAGTTCTGGTGAGAGTCTCTGTTGGCAAGTACCAGGCTTTGGATGGCGAGGGCAATCAACTGCATGGCATTGATGACTTTTACAGCAGCGTGCAACACGCCTTGCCGGATGATTATCGAAAAGCGCTTGGAGTGCCTCATGTTGGGCAAGGGCTCCAGTTAAAGCGTGGCTTGCAGCGCCGCGCGTTACCGCGCGATCAACTGCAAAAACTGCTGAAATTGAAAACCGACAGCCGTCCCTATTTTCTGCCACCCCAGCGTTTGGTTGATGGTCGGTTGGGTTATGTGCTCAGTGGTAGAGGTGTGCTTGTTGAGGATGATGCTCAGTGGGCGGCGATGAAAGTTCGCTTGGGACGGCTTTATCCAACATTCACTTCAGACGAGATAAATGCTTTTTTTAAAAATAACAATGCGCTCTCAGCACACCGTCTCCAAACCTTGGAAGATGAATTTGAAGCGTTCGCCACCCTACTGGGTGACTGGAATTACTTACCCGTCAAGGGCAGACTTTTGAGTGACGTACCCACACCCAATGAAGAGCGCGTCATGAGGCTCAAGTACCAAGTGCGTGAGCGTTTGGAAAAAGCCTGGCGTCGATCCGGGCAACCTCACTTTGACCGCACGGGGCAGTACCTGGGCCAACAGTTGAGTTTTCCACTAGAGGGTGTGGGGCCGGTTTTGCAGAGTTTGCCGGCGCTGCGTGCTGACCTGAGCCACGTCAGCAAACTCAATTTGTCAGGGGTCGGGGTCGGGGACGGAATTGACACATTCCTCACCAGTTTCAAGCACCTGCGAGAACTGCATCTGACGGGCGAATCGTTGACTCATGTGCTCCCAGCCATCGCGGACATGCCATTTTTAGAAGTGCTCGATCTCAAAGGCAACGCTATCGTGCTGACCCCGCCAGCGGTCGCCCAGTTACGATCTTTGGTTCGCATGCGGGAGTTGTCCTTTGAGGGCTGCCCGCTGGGCTTGCCTCCGGATATCAGCCGCATGCCTTACCTGTCGAAATTGACGCTGACCCAATGCGCGCTTGATCGTTGGCCGGCGGGGCTCTTTGCGCACCCACGGGCACGTGAGTTCAACTTGCTTCTGGATAAGAACCCGCTTCGTCACATTCCAGAGGTGCCGCCGGGTTCCGATAAGGCAGCAACCGTTGCACGCACCCATTTGACCCTCAGTGAAGTTTCCACGGAGGTGGCCGAGCGCTTTAACTTGTATATCGAGTCGGTGGGTATAGAACCGCTGCGACGCATTCCTTCGAAGTTTGAGCTCGATAGCCTTCACTGGATGAGTGGTTTGGCGCCCGAGCAAGTGGTGCATAAGCAGGCGCTGTGGAGCGCTGTTGAAGCGCATTTAGGTTCTGAGCCTTTTTTCAATGTGATCCGCGATCAGGCCCGCTACTTGGACGTTCGTAGTCAGGCGTTCAAGCTGGACATGAGCGACAAGGTTTGGCGCATGCTGCAAGCCGTTTCGGATAGCCCTGTACTTCGCGATACGTTATTTGAGATGGCCGCCGCTCCTTATCGCTGCGTGGATGCGGGGGTGCAGTTGTTCAATGCGATGGGGGTTGAAGTCAGGGTGCACGAGATCTACCGGGGTTCCCGATTATTCGTCGGTGAACAAATGTATGAACTGGCTAGAGGCAAGGTGCGCCTTGATGAGTTGGGGGCCATTGCCCGGGCACGTGTGCGTGTACTTGAGGGCGAGGGGCGTCTGCACCCTGAGTACGATGCAGACCGCAAGCGGGTCCTGCACTTTGACAGCAGTGGCAGGCAGATCCGCGACATTGATGAGGCTGAAATCTATCTGGCCTATACCACTGAACTGGCGCAAAGGCTGCATTTGCCATGGCAGTCACCCGAAATGATGTTTCCCGAGCCTGATGTGACGCCGGCAATGATAGAGCTTGCCTATCAACGAGTTAACGAGCTGGAGCAAGGAGGTGGCCTGTTTGATCAACTCTTGGATCAGCCCATCTGGATCGAGTATTTGAGGGGCGCCCATGCTGCGATGTTTAAGCCGGTAAGGGAAAAAATGATTGCCTTGACCGATTTGCAAGTAGGGCTACGCGAGTGGGTCGAAGAACCGGGCTTGACTGAGCAACAGCGGGCGCAGTTACGCACAACCATCGAAACCGCCGCCCGGTTGCTAGTTAAGTCTGCTGACGAGGTGGCCCCCGGCAGATTGATGTCCAACACGGTCTATGACGCTGACATGCGCGTCCTGGACGCCGAAGAGCGTGAACTTATGCGTACCTTGACAGCACAGTTCTCCAGGCCGCTCCTGGATTCCCTGCTGAGCGATTCAGACTCGGACTTTGATTAAGCGCCAGAGTGCTAAAAGGCGTGTTTCAAAATAGAAAATAACGCTGGGCCATGGGCAGCACTTCTGCCGGCTCACACCACAGCAACACGCCATCGGCCTTGACCTGGTAGGTCTGTGGGTCGACTTCAATGGTGGGCAAGTAACCGTTATGAATCAGGTCGGTTTTTTGCACATCGCGACAGCCCTTGACCACGGCGATCTGCTTTTTAAGCCCGAGTGTTTCCGGCACCCCCGCATCAAAAGCCGCCTGGCTGATAAACGTCAGGCAGGTGGCATGCCGCGAGCCGCCATAACTGGCGAACATGGGGCGATAGTGAACCGGCTGGGGTGTCGGAATCGAGGCGTTGGCATCGCCCATCAAGCTCGATGCAATGGCCCCACCCTTGAGAATCAAGGTAGGTTTAACCCCGAAAAACGCCGGGCGCCACAGCACCAGATCGGCCCATTTGCCCACTTCAATCGACCCCACTTCATGGCTCACACCGTGGGTGATCGCCGGGTTGATGGTGTACTTGGCGATGTACCGCTTGGCGCGGAAGTTATCGTTGCCGGGTGCGTCTTCGGGCAGGGGGCCGCGTTGTTTTTTCATTTTGTCGGCGGTTTGCCAGGTCCGGGTGATCACTTCACCCACACGGCCCATCGCCTGGCTGTCAGAGCTGATCATCGAGAACGCGCCCAGGTCATGCAGGATGTCTTCGGCGGCAATCGTCTCGCGGCGGATGCGGCTTTCGGCGAATGCCACGTCTTCGGCAATACTGGGGTCCAGGTGATGGCAAACCATCAGCATGTCGAGGTGTTCGTCGATAGTGTTACGGGTGAATGGCCGAGTCGGGTTGGTCGAACTGGGCAGCACGTTGGTCAAGCCGCAGGCCTTGATGATGTCCGGGGCATGACCGCCGCCCGCGCCTTCGGTGTGGTAGGTGTGGATGGTGCGGCCCTTGAAGGCGGCCAGGGTGGTTTCAACAAAGCCAGACTCGTTCAGCGTGTCGCTGTGAATCGCCACCTGCACGTCATACAGGTCGGCCACGTTCAGGCAGTTGTCGATAGAGGCGGGCGTGGTGCCCCAGTCTTCGTGCAACTTGAGACCGATGGCGCCGGCTTCGACCTGCTCGATCAGCGGCTGTGGCAGGCTGGCGTTGCCCTTGCCGGTGAAGCCCATGTTCATCGGGAACGAATCGGCGGCTTGCAGCATGCGCGCCATGTGCCACGGGCCGGGGGTGCACGTGGTGGCGTTGGTGCCCGTGGCGGGGCCGGTGCCGCCGCCGATCATGGTGGTCACGCCGCTGTTGAGCGCTTCTTCGATTTGCTGCGGGCAGATGAAGTGAATGTGCGTGTCGATGCCGCCTGCTGTGAGGATCATGCCCTCACCGGCGATGACTTCAGTGCTGGCGCCAATGGCGATGGTCACGTTGGGTTGGATGTCAGGATTACCGGCTTTGCCGATGGCGTGGATACGACCGTTCTTGAGGCCCACATCGGCTTTGACGATGCCCCAGTGATCAATGATCAGCGCGTTGGTGATCAGGGTGTCGACCACCTCGGCGGCGAGCAACTGGCTTTGGCCCATGCCGTCACGAATCACCTTGCCGCCGCCAAACTTTACTTCTTCACCGTAGGTGGTGAAGTCTTGCTCGACCTCAATCCATAGCTCGGTGTCGGCCAAACGAACCTTGTCGCCTACAGTCGGGCCGAACATATCGGCATAAGCCTGGCGGGAAATTTTCATGTCGATTCTCGAAGTTATAAAGCAGTTGCAAGCTTCAAGCTGCAAGAAAAAGCGGTCTGGGGAACGCCGCTCATTGCTGTCTTGAAGCTTAGAGCTTGAGGCTTGAAGCTGATCTTAAAGATCTCCCATTATCCGTCCGGCAAAGCCGAACACGCGGCGTAGCCCGGCCAGTTCCACCAGCTCCACTTCGCGGGTCTGGCCCGGCTCGAAACGCACCGCGGTACCCGCCGGAATGTTGAGGCGCATGCCACGGCTGTCGGCACGGTCAAACATCAGGGCGTCGTTGGTTTCGAAAAAGTGGTAGTGCGAGCCGACTTGAATCGGTCGATCGCCGCGGTTGGACACGCTGAGGCTGTGGGTGCGCCGACCGACATTGAGTTCGATCTCGCCCGCTTCAATCCGGTATTCGCCTGGAATCATTGCGGCTCACTCAAGGTTTTGTAGTAGATGGCCGTGGGGCTGTAATGGCCGTTGGGGCTTTGGCAGTAGTTGGGCAGTTCGCCGACGCGGGTGTAGCCCAGAGCGCTGTAGAAGTTTTCAGCCGGTGAACCGGCTTCGGTGTCGAGGTGGAGGAGGCCGCGTTTTTGCTCGCGTGCCCCTTGCTCCAGGGCGTGGATCAAGACTTGGCCCAAGCCACGGCGGCGTGCTTCGTTGAGCACCAGCAGCTTTTGCACTTCGGCGCGGTTCAGGCCATTGGTCTTTTGGCACAACGCCAATTGCACGCTGGCCAGCACGCGTTGTTCTTCAACCAGCACCCACAACAGCAGGTTGTCTTGATCCAGTTGTGCATGCACTTCGTCGAAGTAGCGATTGGCCTGTGGCAGATCGAGGTCGTCCATAAATCCGACCGAAGCGCCGTGCTTCACGGCGTCGAGCAGCAACACGATCAAGTCTTCACGGTACTGGGGAAAGGTGGAGGCCGTGACGTGAATCACCTGTTCGGCGTTCATTGATCGCGCTCCTGAGGTGGCAGTGCGCCGGGGTTGAGCATGAGTTGCATAAAGGTCAGGTCGAGCCAGCGACCGAATTTGATACCGACCTGCGGCATGCGCCCGCTGGTGACGAAACCCAGCTGTTTATGCACGTGAATCGATGCGGCATTGCCGCCTTCGATGGCCGCAACCATCACGTGTTTGTCGCACGCTCGGGCGCGCTTGATCAGCTCGGCCAGCAACTGTGGGCCGAGGCGCTTGCCGCGCTGCTCAGGGTGCACGTACACCGAGTGCTCGACCGTGTGGCGAAACCCTTCAAAGGGTCGCCAGTCACCAAAAGAGGCGTAACCCAAGGGAATATGGGTGTCGTCGACAATCACCAGAATCGGATAACCCTGTGCCTGACGGGCGCTGAACCATTGCTGGCGGTTATCGAGGTCAACGGTTTGCTCGTTCCAGATGGCGAGCGTGTTGAGCACTGCATCGTTGTAAATCTCGCGAATGGCCGGGAGGTCAGCCGGGACGGCATCACGAATGACATAAGACATGGCGCAGCCTCAAGCGATGGGTTGGTGGACAGTGACCAGTTTGGTGCCATCCGGGAAAGTGGCTTCGACCTGGATGTCGGGGATCATCTCCGGGATGCCTTCCATCACTTGCTCGCGCGTGAGGAGCGTGGTGCCGTAGTGCATCAGTTGCGCCACTGTGCGGCCATCGCGGGCGCCTTCGAGCAGGGCGGCAGAAATATAAGCGATGGTTTCCGGGTAATTGAGTTTCACACCGCGGGCCAGTCGACGCTCAGCCAACAGGCCGGCGGTGAAGATCAGCATCTTGTCTTTTTCGCGTGGAGTCAGGTCCATGGTGGCGTCCGTGTTCGGCAGTTAAAAGTGGTGTGGGTTGCTCAACATCAAAAGCCCCTCACCCTAGCCCTCTCCCAGAGGGAGAGGGGACTAAAAGCAAAAGCAAATCTGTGTAACACCTCCAATCATCTCCTTCTCTCGTGAGCGAGGACTGAAGGCAAAAGCAGATCTGTATAACACCCCCAATCAGCCCCCTCTCCCTCCGGGAGAGGGTTGGGGTGAGGGCGCTTCAGGTACTCCAAATTCTCGGCGCTACCGCCTCGCGCCCCAGCAATGCCGGGCGCAGCAAGCGCCATAAATCAATCAGCCAGCCACGTGCCTGCAAAGCTTCGCCCGCCAGACACCGCGCCACCAGCAACCCCGGCAGTTGGGTCAAATCCCCGCGCACCGAGTTCGGCAAGCTGCGGCAGGTTTCCAGCAACTCAGCGCTGATTTCACCCGTGACCAGCAACGTTGCAAACACCGGATTACCGTCTAGCCCAATGGGCGAGTCCAGCAGCCCATCGTCGCCGACAATACGCTGGCGCTCATGCCAGAGCAGTTGGCCGTCGCGACGAATATCCAGCCCAGACTGAAAGTGCCCGCGCTCAAAACGCTCGCCACTGGCCAGTCGGCCCAACGCAACCATGTCCCAGTAAAACAGCCGCGCATCGCCTTCAAGCTCTATGCGGGTGCTGAGTTCAGCCTGGGCCGCGCTGAAGACGATGGTTTCTTGTGGCAGCCATTCCAGGGTGGCGCCGGCCGCTACGTTAAGCTCGACAGTTTGATAGGCCGGGCCCGCCGCGCGATACCACTTGGCCGCGCCGGGGCTGGTGAGTTGCGCCCAGGCATCGGGGCCGACCCTGGCGCGGATGTCCAGACGGTCACCGCCCGCAATCCCGCCAGGCGGGTGCACGATGATGTGCTGGCACACTTCGGGGCCTTCGGCGTACAGGTGCTTTTGCACCCGCAACGGGCCAAGGTGGCGACGCAAGGTCGGGCGCGTGCTGTCACCGAAACGGCCATAGCCCAGCTCCAGCTCGGCATGCCAGCTGGGGGTGAACAACGCGGTGTTGGCAGGCAGGTTCATATGTAAGATTTTTTACCCGGAAAGAGAGACAGATTAAATCGTCACCAGCCCGCGCACACCCTCTGTTTGCATATTTTCACCACGGCCTTGCTGCACGATTTCACCGCGCGACATTACCAGGTATTGATCGGCCAATTCTTCGGCGAAGTCGTAGAACTGCTCCACCAGCAAAATGGCCATGTCGCCGCGTGCCGCCAGCATTTTGATCACCGCGCCGATCTCCTTGATCACCGAGGGTTGAATGCCTTCGGTGGGCTCGTCGAGGATCAGCAAGCGCGGGCGGCTGGCCAATGCACGGCCAATGGCCAGTTGTTGTTGCTGGCCACCGGACAGATCGCCGCCACGGCGGTGCTTCATTTGCAACAACACCGGGAACAGCTCGTAGATGAACGCGGGCACTTCGCGGGCTTCGGAACCCGGGAATCGTGACAGGCCCATCAGCAGGTTTTCTTCGACTGTCAGGCGCCCAAAAATCTCCCGGCCCTGCGGCACGTAGGCGATGCCGGCGTGTACTCGCTGGTGAGGCTTGAGCGCAGTAATGGCTTTGCCTTCCCATTGCACCTCGCCTTCTTTGACCGGCAACAAACCCATCAAGCACTTGAGCAGCGTGGTCTTGCCCACGCCATTGCGGCCCAGCAGGCACGTCACTTCACCCACGTTGACCTTAAACGACAGGCCGCGAAGAATATGGCTACCGCCGTAGAACTGATGAAGCTTTTCGACTTGAAGCATGCATGTATTCCTTTTGACCTGCGGCTACAGGTTCGCTACCTACCCAAATACACTTCAATCACGCGCTCATCCGCCTGCACCTG
This sequence comes from Pseudomonas sp. 2024-210, assembly GCF_045062345.1. Classification (NCBI taxonomy): domain Bacteria; kingdom Pseudomonadati; phylum Pseudomonadota; class Gammaproteobacteria; order Pseudomonadales; family Pseudomonadaceae; genus Pseudomonas; species Pseudomonas sp. 2024-210. Next base: position 445,946 of record NZ_JBJGEJ010000002.1, read on the forward strand.
TTCCAGCGAACCTTCGGCCAAAACGCTACCTTGATGCAGCACCGTTACGTGGTCGGCAATTGAGCCGACGAAGCCCATGTCGTGTTCCACCACCATCAGTGAGTGTTTGCCCGCGAGGCTTCTAAACAGCTCGGCAGTGAACTCGGTTTCGGCGTCGGTCATGCCCGCCACCGGCTCGTCCAGTAGCAACAGTTGTGGGTCTTGAACCAGCAACATGCCGATCTCCAGAAACTGTTTCTGGCCGTGGGATAACAGCCCCGCCGGGCGCTGCACCGAGTGGGTCAGGCGAATGGTGTCGAGCACTTCGCCGATACGGTCTTTTTGCTCGCCGGTCAGTTTGGCCCGCAAGCTGGCCCACACTGATTTGTCGGTCTTTTGCGCCAGTTCCAGGTTTTCAAACACGCTCAAGGCTTCAAAAACAGTGGGCTTCTGAAACTTGCGGCCGATCCCGGCCTGGGCGATTTGCACTTCGCTCATCTGGCGCAAGTCGAGGGTTTCACCAAACCAGGCCTGACCTTCGCTAGGACGAGTCTTGCCGGTGATGACGTCCATCATCGTGGTCTTGCCCGCGCCATTGGGGCCGATGATGCAGCGCAACTCACCCACGCCGATGTACAGGTTGAGGTTATTAAGGGCCTTGAAACCATCGAAGCTGACGCTGATGCCTTCCAGCGTCAGGATAGTGCCGTGACGCGTATTGAGGCCCGGCCCGGCAATCTGGCCCAAACCGATGGCATCACGGCTGGCGCCAGCATCTTTATTGGGGTCCAAAGCAGGTTCGAGCATAAAGTCCGCCGTTGCAGGAGTTCTCATTGGTCGCCTCTCTTTTTCAGCAGGCCAATCACACCTTTGGGCAGGTACAGAGTGACGACGATAAAGAGCGCGCCCAGGAAGAACAGCCAGTATTCAGGAAAGGCCACGGTAAACCAGCTCTTCATGCCGTTGACCACGCCAGCGCCGAGCAAAGGCCCAATCAAGGTGCCGCGCCCGCCCAAGGCCACCCAAACGGCGGCTTCAATGGAGTTGGTCGGTGACATTTCGCCGGGGTTGATGATGCCCACTTGCGGCACATACAGCGCGCCGGCCAAGCCGCACAGCACTGCGCTCAACACCCAGACAAACAACTTGAAACCGCGTGGGTCGTAGCCGCAGAACATCAGGCGATTTTCGGCGTCACGCAGTGCGGTCAGCACGCGACCAAACTTGCTGCGCGCCAAACGCCAGCCCAGAAACAGGCTGGTCACCAGCAACAATACGGTGGCGAAAAACAGCGCAGCGCGGGTGCCGGGTTCGGTAATGCCAAACCCCAGAATGCTGCGGAAGTTGGTAAAGCCGTTGTTGCCGCCAAAGCCGGTTTCGTTACGGAAAAACAGCAGCATCCCGGCGAAGGTCAGCGCCTGCGTCATGATCGAGAAGTACACGCCCTTGATCCGCGAGCGGAAGGCGAAGAAGCCGAACACCAGCGCGAGCAAGCCTGGCGCCAGCACCACCAGGCACATGGCCCACCAGAAGTGCTCGGTCCCGACCCAGTACCACGGCAACTCGGTCCACGACAAAAAGGTCATGAACGCGGGCAACTCATCGCCCGAGGCTTGGCGCATCAGGTACATGCCCATGGCATAACCGCCCAGCGCGAAGAACAACCCGTGGCCCAGTGACAGCAATCCGGCGTATCCCCAGACCAGATCCAGCGCCAGCGCGACGATGGCGTAACAGAGGATTTTGCCCACCAGGGTCAGGGTGTAAGCCGAGACCTGAAACGGGCTGTCGGCGGGCAACAACGAGAGTAACGGCATGGCCAGCAGCACCAGCAACACAAGTCCGCCCACCAGCGCGGTGAGTGTGGGCCCGGCTTTTTGCGTGGCCGTTAGCATAAGAGGCTGGTTCATCAGTCGATCACCCGTCCTTTCAGCGCGAAGAGACCTTGCGGACGCTTCTGGATAAACAGAATGATCAGCCCCAGGATCAGGATTTTGCCGAGTACGGCGCCGATCTGTGGTTCGAGAATTTTGTTCGCGATGCCCAGCCCGAAGGCCGCGTAGACGGTGCCTGCCAGTTGGCCGACGCCGCCCAGCACCACCACCAGGAACGAGTCGATGATGTAACCCTGACCGAGGTCCGGGCCGACGTTGCCGATCTGGCTCAGGGCCACACCGCCCAGCCCGGCAATGCCCGAGCCAAGGCCAAACGCGAGCATGTCCACGCGCCCTGTCGGCACGCCGCAGCAGGCGGCCATGTTGCGGTTCTGGGTAACCGCGCGCACGTTGAGGCCGAGTCGGGTTTTGTTCAGCAGCAGCCAGGTCAGCACCACCACCGCCAAGGCGAAGACGATGATCACCAGGCGGTTATAGGGCAGCACTAAATTAGGCAGCACTTGCAGGCCGCCCGAGAGCCAGGACGGGTTGGCCACTTCAACGTTCTGCGCGCCGAACAGCACACGCACCAGTTGGATCAGGATCAGGCTGATGCCCCATGTGGCAAGCAGGGTTTCCAACGGTCGGCCGTAAAGGTGCCGAATGATGGTGCGTTCCAGCACCATGCCCACGGCGGCGGTTACGAAGAACGCCACCGGCAACGCCAGCAACGGGTAGAACTCGATAGCGCCGGGGGCGAAGCGCTGAAACAGCAATTGCACGCAATAGGTCGAGTAGGCGCCGAGCATCAGCATTTCGCCGTGGGCCATGTTGATCACGCCCAGCAGGCCGAAGGTGATGGCCAAGCCGAGTGCCGCGAGCAGCAGAATTGAACCCAATGACAGGCCGCTGAAGGCTTGGCCCAGCAAGTCGCCGATCAGCAATTTGCGTTTGACTTGCGCCAGGCTGGTTTCGGCGGCGGTGTGCACGGTGGCATCGGTTTCGATGCCGGGTTGCAGCAGGGCTTCAAGACGGGTGCGCGCCAGCGGTTCACCCGTTTCACCCAGCAGGCGTACGGCGGCCAGGCGGACTGCCGGGTCGGGATCGACCAGTTGCAGATTGGCCAACGCCAGGCTGAGCGCTGAGCTCACATCGCTGTCGGTCTCGGCGGCCAGTTGCTGGTCGAGGAATTTGAGTTGTGCCGGTTTGGCGGATTTTTGCAGCTGTTGCGCGGCGGTAAGGCGCAGTTTCGGGTCGGCTGCCAACAGTTGATGGCTGGCCAATGCGGTGTCGATCAGACCGCGCAGGCGGTTGTTCAGGCGCAAGGTTTTGACCTCGCCGTCGACGCTGATGTTGCCTTGTTGCAGGCTGTTGATCAGTTCCACGCGAGAGGGTGTTGGTTGTGCAGCCCAGCTTTCGAGGAGTTGGGCTTGTGCGGCATTACTGGCCGCTGCGAAGTCGCTGGCGTCATCGGCCTGGGCGGCCCATGGCAGCAACAGCAGCAAGGCGAGGGTCAACCGATAAAGGGCAGTGAGCATGGCGTGTGTCCCTGTTTGGCAGGTGGTCGATCTTCAGGGCGCTGACCCTCACCCTAACCCTCTCCCAGAGGGAGAGGGGACTAAAAGCAAATCTGTGCATCACCACTGATCAGTCCCCTCTCCCTCCGGGAGAGGGTTAGGGTGAGGGGCTTTTGATGTGCTTAGTTACCCTTCACCGCGTAATCCGGCTTTTTGTCATTGCCCTGAATGTACGGGCTCCACGGCTGAGCGCGGATCGGCTCTTGGGTCTGCCACACCACGTTGAACTGACCGTCATCCTGAATCTCGCCAATCATCACCGGCTTGTGCAGGTGGTGGTTGGTCTTGTCCATGGTCAGGGTGTAACCCGACGGCGCGGCAAAGGTCTGACCGGCCATGGCTTCGCGGACTTTGTCGACGTCCGTGGATTTGGCTTTTTCAGCGGCCTGCGCCCACATGTGGATGCCCACGTAAGTGGCTTCCATCGGGTCGTTGGTCACCGCTTTATCGGCGCCCGGCAAGTTGTGGGCCTTGGCGTAGGCTTTCCAGTCATCCACAAATTTTTTGTTGACGGGGTTCTCTACTGATTCGAAGTAGTTCCAGGCTGCCAGGTTGCCCACTAACGGTTTGGTGTCGATGCCGCGCAGTTCTTCTTCGCCCACCGAGAATGCAATCACCGGCACGTCGGTGGCTTTCAGGCCCTGGTTGGCCAGCTCTTTATAGAACGGCACGTTGGAGTCACCGTTTACGGTGGAGATCACGGCGGTCTTGCCACCGGCCGAGAATTTTTTGATGTTGGACACGATGGTTTGGTAATCGCTGTGACCAAACGGGGTGTAGACCTCTTCGATGTCTTTGTCGGCCACGCCTTTGGAATGCAGGAACGCGCGCAGAATTTTATTGGTGGTGCGCGGATAAACGTAGTCGGTACCCAGCAACACAAAGCGCTTGGCGCTGCCGCCGTCTTCGCTCATCAAATATTCAACCGCCGGGATCGCCTGCTGGTTGGGCGCTGCGCCGGTGTAGAAGACGTTAGGCGACATTTCTTCGCCTTCGTATTGCACCGGGTAGAACAGCAAGCCGTTGAGTTCTTCAAATACCGGCAGCACGGACTTGCGCGACACCGAGGTCCAGCAACCGAACACCGCCGCGACTTTGTCCTGAGTCAGCAGCTGCCGGCTTTTTTCCGCGAACAGTGGCCAGTTGGACGCCGGGTCGACGACCACCGCTTCAAGCATTTTTCCGTTGACCCCGCCTTTGGCGTTGATCTCGTCGATGGTCATCAGCGCCATGTCTTTGAGCGAGGTTTCGGAGATCGCCATGGTTCCGGACAAGGAGTGCAGAATCCCGACCTTGATCGTTTCGGCGGCTTGCAGGGTCCAGGACATGCCCAAGGCTGCAATGGATGCCGTGAGGGTAAAAGCTTTGATCAAGTTACGACGCTTCATGGTGCGATCTCCAGGAACGTGATGTTTATCAGTGGCAGATACGGACGATGAAAGGGCTTTTGCAAAGGCTGGGCCGTGATTGATCAAAGGCTCAAGAACGAGCCCTTGCGCGAAGGTTGTGCACTTTTGTGCACCAGTTGGGCGCCTTCGCGGAGGTGCAGTGCACGGCTATGCGCTGCCTTGGTGCTAAACGTCAGGTTAATTAATTACCACCTGCGCCCATCCTTCAGCGTGAAAGATCGGGTTCTGTCGTGCATGTGCCGATGAGTACTGACCAAGGAACTGAACCCTATGAGCTCTGCTTATGAAATCCCGAAATTATTATTTGCGCCTAATGTGATTGGCCGACTGCCGACATTAAGTCCGCCCTTTATTAACCCTGATGACGCGGCGCGATTTGCCCATGAACTCATCGGTGACCACCATGATTCAGACTACGGCGGGGTAATTCTGAAAGATGCTGAAGGCCGTTACTTCGCCTCTCGCCCAGAAAAGGTGGTGGGTGACATTTTCAGAGCCACTCAATTTATTTCAAGCAGCGCGAGTGGCCAGCCATTACATCCGCCGGGATACACGTGTCATGCCTTCTACCAATCGCGCGAGCATCTGCTTGCCACGGAGCAGACACCCTTCCCGGGGGTGAAAAATGAAGAGGTGCACTTTCTGGCCAACTTCTTTTTGCCCGCAGACATACAGGCCTTATTGATTATGGCCAGCTTTACAACGACCTATTATTTGTCAGGGTTTAATGGCTCGTTGCTCAAAGTTGAATCCAGTGGAACACCGGAAGAAAGCGCCCTGTACGATTTTCTCGCGCATGCCCAGCAAGACAGCGAACTGCTGCTGGAAATGATTCAGTACATGAAGCAAGTCACCGAGACCATGCGGGTGAGTGTGGTGCAGTCCGCCGACGTATGGGCAGGCCATGTCGGACCGCTAACACCGGCGTTCTTTACGGCTGCCCGCCAGCCGACTGTGGTCGAGGGCGTTATTGTCCAGCGTCCTGCGTTGGGCCCGTTGCTGGCCAGTGAGCAACTGGCGCTTGAGTACGCCCGATCGCGTACAGCGGCACTGACCGATCAGCACTATGGATTTATTCTAAAAAGCACTGACAGTCAGGCATTCATCGTTTCGCAGCCGGTGACAGGGGTGATGGATTTTGCCCTTGAACGGGCGTTCCCCAAAGGCAGCAACGGTCATCCCGAGCTGCCCACCGGGTTTGCCATCGTCGCTGTGTACGGCTGTGATGGCGAATACCAAGACCCGGCGCTGATCCCCACGTCTCAGCCCACGGTGTACAAGAACTTTATGCACCCCGAGGCGTTTGAAAAGGGCGTACGCCAGGCTCAAGCGTTGGCCCCTGAAGATCATATTCATGCATTGCCTCTGTATATTGCGGCCCGAGACGGAGCATTGTTGAAGTACGTGTCGAGGTCCTCGCCTGTTGAAAATGACTTGTTTTCAAAATTGCCACTCAGTAAAGGTGGCGGCATGGAACTGCTGCACAACATACTTTCGGGGGCCGAGAGCATTGACGCAATGATCCACACCCTGGCTCACGCCGGTGTTCTGGACATTGTGCGTGGCAGTGATGTCTGGGGGGCAGAGGGCCGGGTTCAGTCGACCTGGCAGCCTTTTGAAGGCTTTATGCGACGTACACTGGGGCCTGTTTTCATTGACATGGACGATGCCGCGCGTTTCGCCCATGAGCAGATTGCACAGCGCGTAGATTTCACCTATGGCGGTCTGATCCTCCAGCGTTCGGACGGCCGTTTTGTCGCGACCGAACCCTTGGCCGTTACCACCGAAACCTTTAACTCATCTGTGGTTTTTCCGCCTGAGGTGGCTTCATTCATGCCATGGGGGTGTTGGGCCGTCGCGACCTATCACACTCACCGCATCCAGCCTTTGCAACTCTGGCGTTCCGACGAGGAGGAGCGGATCAATCGCAGCATGTTTGAACCCCATGAACTGCGTGTCGCCATGCAGGAACAGGTGGGCTATTCCCGTTACCTGTCGACGCAGGACGGCGCGCTGCTCAAGTACACGGCCAGTGGCACGGACCTGGAAAAGAAATTTTTGCCCCGAATAACGCCACCCGATGCTCACCACGAGCAGGTTTACAACAACCCGACCCGGATCAAACTGCGCACTGGCGCGCTCAAGCCCAGCCAATATGTCACCCAGGTAGCGCGTGTAGGCGATTTGAGCGTGGTGGTGGCCAGTCCGTTGTGGGGCGGGCGGGGCAAAATAAAGCCCGAATGGAAACCCGCTCAGGCCCCTGTTGAGGCCATAAGTGCTAGCCTGCCACCCGCCTTGAGCCCTGTATTCACCCAAGCCCAAGGCGCCATGCGCTACGTACACGCCCGCATGGGCGAGCGTACTCACACTCAGTTCGGCGTTATTCTCAAAAGCGTGCGCAGCGATCACTACATCGCTACAGAACCGCTGCCTGCCCGCAACGCGTCCCTGACGCAGATTTTTTCGCGTCCTTTCGGTTCACAGAGGTATAGCCTGCCTGCCGGTTTCGCTTTTGACTCGGTCTATATGGCCACGCCTAAAGAGCCTGTTGCGCGGGTGTTTGATGACGTATTGGCTGACTTTATTGCACCAACGGATCTGGTGAACCTTGCCGTGCTTTCGAGCTCAGTCCGTGATCAAACGGTCGGTCGCAGCGACTACCCTAAAATGTTCATTTCTACCCGCCATGGAGCCCTGCTGAGTTACCGCGCCGAGAATCTCAATACGCTACTGGGGCTGGACAGCAGTCTGGGTTCCAGCGTGTCCATCCTGGACCTGTTGAACACCCAGAAGCTGCGCTCACCGGATTACGTACGCAAAATCGCGTCCAGTGGAAATTTACAGGTCCTTCTATCCAGTAGCATGTGGGCCACGATCGGGCGTGTGACATCGGCCTGGCGTCCTTATGCGCTTGAAATACCCACGGGTCATGCATCAGTCGCCAATGTGCCTGCACTGGGGCCGGTCTTCAGTCATATCGATGATGCTGCGCTCTACAGTCACCGTAAAATTGTGCGCCCTCATAAGAGTGACGTCGTGGGTGCGGTGTTTTTCTCACCGGCTGACAGCACTTACGTATCCCTCGAGCCTGAGATCAATGGTATGGGCGCAAAGGCTCAGGACACTATTTTCCTCAATGCTTTGTTTGAGCGATCGTCCAGCAAAAATCGACCCTTGCCGGTTTTACCCGCAGGTTATGGGCCGGTAGCGATCTACTACGCGCGTTGCCCGGTAAAGCCGAGTATTGCAAGGCCAGGGCAGCGTAACTGGGTGGATCATACGTTTTGGCCCATGGACATTTGCTTTATGACCAAGAGCCTGGCGCGTTTGGAGTTTTCAGTGAACATCGCCTTCACATCAGGCAATGACGGTTCTTTATTGAAGTATGTGCGAAGCCCCGGCAAGGACGAGGGTGACTTATGCACATTGGTCGTGGGTTACGACTATTGGGAAAATCAATACTTGAATCAGGATTGGGTCGATAAAGGCCGCGAAACTGAGAGTGAATACATTGGCAAATTGGTCAAGACGGGGGAATTAGTGGTGGTACACACCGGCGAAAACTGGTCCCGCCTGGGGTGGGTGCCTGCCGACTGGAAGGGGCATGAGCCCGTAAAAGTCAGCCTTGTATTGCCGTGGGTACGCTCGCCATTCACCAGCACTAAAGACGAGCTTTAACTCGGGCCGGGCAGCCTGATCGCGCGGATGCCGCTGGTTATGCACATGAGCGTTAACGCTTACGCATCAAACCAATAAAGAACAGCCCGCCAATCGCCGCCGTGGCCACGCCGATGGGCAAGTCTTCGGGGGCGATCAAGGTGCGGGCGGCCACGTCGACCCAGAGCAGAAACACACTGCCAAGCAGGGCGGACACGGGCAATAAACGCCGGTGTTCAGCACCGACAAGGCGGCGAGCAATATGCGGGATCATCAGCCCGACAAAACCAATCGAACCGCTGATGGCTACCAGCACGCCGGTCATCAGTGAGGCGATCAAAAAGACTTTAAGCCGCACGTTACGCGCGTTGAGTCCAAGGGTGACGGCGGTTTGTTCGCCCGCCATCAAGGCGTTCAACGGGCGGGCCATGCCCAGCAACAACACCAGCCCCAGCAGCACGCTGGCGCTGGGTATGGCCAGCAATTCCCAGCGCGCCAGCCCCAACCCGCCGAGCATCCAGAACAGCACGGCGGAGCTGGCGCGATGGTCGCCCAAAAACAGCAAGGTGTTGGCCACCGCCATCATCACGAAAGACACGGCCACGCCGCACAGCAGAAGCCGGTCGCTGTCCAGGCGCCCGTGGCGGCTGGCGATGGCCAGCACCAGCAGCATGCTCAGCAGGGCGCCAATAAAGGCGGCAATCGGCAAGGTCAGCAGGCCGACGATTTCGCCGACATGCAGCACCACGATCACCGCACCCAAGGTCGCGCCACTGGTCACGCCCAACAGGTGCGGGTCTGCCAGCGGGTTGCGGGTCACGGCTTGCAGCACCGCGCCAATCAACGCCAACCCGGCACCGACCAGCGCGCCGAGTAACATGCGCGGCACGCGGATCAGCCACACGATATGTGCCTGGCCAGCGCTCCAACTGACTTCGCCGAGGCCAAACACCTTGTTCAGCAAAATGTGCCACACCACCTCCACGGGCACCCGCGCCGGGCCAAAGCCCAGCGACACCACGCACGACACCAGCAGCAGTGCGCCAAGGCCAACCAGCAGCAAGACGTAGCGGCGAGCCATCATTGTGGGTGGAACCCTTTGGCCAGGGTTTCGATGGCCAGCACGTTGTCGATGCCCGGCGTGGCTTGCACGTAAGGGATGACGATAAAGCGTTTGTTTTTGATGGCGTCTACCGATTGCAGCGCCGGATTGGTTTCGAGGAAGTGCTGCTTTTGCTCGGCAGTGACTTCGCTGTAGTCGACGATCACGATGACTTCAGGGTTGCGCTCGACAACGGTTTCCCAGTTGACGCGGGTCCAGCTGGCGTCGATATCACTCAAGATGTCGTCGCCGCCTGCGGCTTCGATCAACGCGTGGGGGATGCCCAGTTTGCCCGAAGTCATCGCGCGGTCTTCGCCGCTGTCATACAAAAACACCCGGGGCTTTGCAGCGTGTAGCGTCGTTTGTACCTCGGCGATTTTTTGCTGCATCTGGGCGATCAGCGCATTGGCGCGGTCTTGCACGTTGAAGATTTTGCCGAGGTTGCGCAGGTCGTTGTAAGTGTCTTCCATGCTGGCCGGAGGGCGCTTCATCACGAACGCACACGACTCGGTCAGCTCATACACGTTGATGCCCAGCGGCGTCAGGGTGTGCGGTGTGAGGTCGCCCCCCACGCGCATGCCGTAATCCCATCCGGCGAAGAAGAAATCGACGTTGGCGTTGAGCAGGGTTTCAACCGACGGGTACTTACTGGCCAGCTCAGGCAGGCCGTCGAGAATGGCCTTCATCTCTGGGGTGACTGACTTCCAGCCACTGACGCCGCTGTAACCCGCCATGCTCGGCTTGAGGCCCAGGGCGAGCATCATCTGGGTCATGTTGATGTCGTGGCTGACCGCGTGTTTGGGCGCTTGCTCGAAGGTCACAGCGCGGTTGCAGCTTGTGATCGTCAGCGGGTACTGCGTCGCTTCGGCATGGGCAAACTGTGCACCCAGTGCAACGCTCAGGCACAGCGCAAGGCGGATCAGGTTCATGGTTGAGTTATCCAGGTAATACGGGGGTAGCCGGACAGCGGATGCTCGTCGACCAGCGCGTCTACGCCAAATACATTGCGCAATAGTTCGACGGTCAGCACCTCGCGTGGTGTGCCGCTGGCGATGATTTTGCCGTGATTGATCACGTACAGGCGGTCGCAAAACGCGGCGGCCAGATTGAGGTCGTGGATGCTGGCCAGCGTGCCGATCTTGAGGCGCTTGACAAACTGCAGCAACTCCAGCTGATAACGCGGGTCGAGGTGATTGGTCGGCTCGTCGAGGATCAGCAGTTCGGGTTGCTGGGTCAGGGCGCGGGCCAGAATCACGCGTTGTTTTTCGCCGCCCGACAAGGTGGCGAAGGCGTGGTCTTCAAAGCCGAGCAGGCCGACGGATTCGAGCGCTGCTTTAGCGAGTGCGCGGTCGGTTTCGCTGTCGCCGTCGAACAGCCCTTTGTGCGGGGTGCGGCCCATAGCGACCACTTCTTCTACAGTCAGGCCAAAGGCGTCAGGGAATTCTTGCAACACCACAGCGATGCGCTGTGCGCACCAGCGTGGGGATTGCTGCCATAGGTTGTGGTGGTCGAGGTGGACGTCACCTGACTCAGGTTTGCTGAAACGGTAGGCGCAGCGCAGCAGGCTGGTCTTGCCGCTGCCGTTTGGCCCAATCAGTCCCACGAACTCGCCGGCGGCCACTTGCAGACTGGCATCACGCAGGTGGAACTGGTGATGGCAGTGGCCGTGGCCCAGAGGTGTCCAGGCGAGTTGCGTGAGGGTGAGGCGGGTCATAAAGGTCCGATCATTGATGGTTTAAAGCAAAAGCCCCTCACCCCAACCCTCTCCCGGAGGGAGAGGGGGTGGATGTGTGGTGAACATAGACGTTGTGCACGACACCCATCAATTCCCTCTCCCTCTGGGAGAGGGCTAGGGTGAGGGTCGGCGGGTCAAAAAGCGTAATCCGCCGTCACAAAGAACGAGCGCGGCTCGCCCATGATCCATTGCTGGCCGCGATTGTATTGCGTTACAGCGTATTGGCGATTGAATACATTATTAAGACGCAGCCCCAGCGTGGTTTTAGGCAGGGCTTTCCAGCTTGCCGTTGCATCCACTACGGTGTAGCTCGGCAACTCGACGGTGTTAGCGATGTCGGCATAACGCGAGTCGACATAACGCACGCCGGCGCCTGCATTCACGTCATCGGTGATGGCCTTGCTCAACCACAGGTTGGCGGTACGGCGCGGTACATCGGTCGGGCGGTTGCCCTTACGTGAGATACCTTCGTCATCGAATGTGTCGTATTGCGCTCGCACCACCGCGGCATTGACTTGCAACTGCCAGCGATCAGGCAATTGCAGATCAAGGCTGGCCTCAAGGCCGTTGGAGGACTGCTCTCCGACTTGCAGTGAGTTGCCGGGCACCACCGGGTCGGGTGTCAGCAAATCCTTTTTAACGATGTGATACGCAGCCAGCGTCCATTCGCCGCGTTGGTCCCAGAACATCTGTTTGAAGCCAATTTCGGTCTGCCGTGCGTGGGCCAGATCAAACCCTTGCTCGGACGGATACAAACTGATCAGTCCTGCCACGCCATCGACGCTGGTGGCTTGTTGAACATACACCGACATGTCGGGCGTCAGCTCGTAGACCAAGCCTACTTTCCAGCTGTTGGCAGACAGGCTGCGGTCACTGCGGGTGCCATCGATCAAGTCGTCGCGATCAAGGTGCACGATGTCTCGGCGCACGCCCGTCACCAGCGACAGCTGATCGGTCAGCTCGGTGCGGTTTTCCGCAAACAATGACACTTGCTGCGTGGTGGTTTTGAACTGGTCGCGGTAGGGCGAAGCACTTTCAAACTCGCCACGATCCGGGTGATACCTATTGATCGGCTGGCCGTCTGGATTGACGTCGTCGTACGGCGCGTTGCTGTGCAGATTGAAGTGAATCCGGTTGTAGTCTGCACCCACCAACGTTCTGCTGTTCAGCCCAAAAATGTCATGGTTGAGGGTAAACGTCTGACGGTCGCCGACCTGTTCCTGTTGATGCTTGATGCTGAAATAGCCACTGCGCAACAACGTTTGCTGGTCTTCGTTCCAGGCATGGCGTTCGGCGTTTTGCCAACGGCGCTGGGCCTTGAGGTAATACAGTTCGTTGCTGGCGCTGAGGTGGTCGCTGATCTGCCACTGCGTGTTCAGGCGCGTCCACTGATCGTTGTAATGCAGCTTGGCGTCGCGCACGTTGTAATTTTTGTCGCGCAGGCTCTTGTGATAATGACCATTGATCAGCGGGACGCCGAAGTCGTTCTGGGGTTCCTGGTCGCCGTAGTCGTGGCTCAGCGTAAACGCCAAATCGTCGGTCGCCTGCCAGCGCAAGGCGGCGCTGATAAAGGTATTTTCGGAGTCGCCATGGTCGACCCAGCCATTGCTTTGGGTATGGTTGAGGTTCAATCGGTAGCTCAGCGTGTCGGTCAGTGAGCCGCCGCTGTCCAGCGCCTGTTGCTGGGTGTCATAGGAGCCATAGCCGACGCGCAGGTGATTTTCGATCTCGCCACTGAAAGGCTTTTTGGGGATGACGTTGATCACAGCACCGGTTGCGCCTTCGCCATACAGCACTGAGGCCGGGCCACGCAGTACGTCGATACGTTCGACCGACCAGTCATCCACCGGAAAGGTCACGGTGCCGGCCCCGGTGTACAGGCGAATGCCGTCATACAGCTGCATCACCGACCCTTCGCCGACGAACCCCCGCGCCGAGTAGGCGGAGCCGCCATTGCCCGGCGTGCTGTTGTTGCTGATGCCGGTGGTGCGGGTCACGGCGTTCTGGACGCTGCGGTCACCGCGTGCGCGGATTTGTGCGCCGGTCAGGCTTTCAACGCTGGCCGGTGTTTCGAGGCTGTTTAGGTTCAGGCGTGAACCGGCGCTGGTGGCGGTCTTGAGGTCGATGCTTTCAACATCGACTTCAGGTGCGGTAATGGTAGCGGCAGGCAACATGAGAGAGGGGGCAGTGTCATCTGCATGCGCGCTGTTAATTGCCAGCAGGCAGAGGCTGGAAAGCAGGTACTTGTTCATCGGGGCAGTGAGTCGCTTATTCCAAAAGGTGTCCCCGCTGCCTCCTGGCTGCGGGGGAATCGAGCTTAAATAGTCTTGTTATAGGGTAACAACTATTTATTGTCTGATACTGGCGCGCCAGTATAGACAAGGCTCTGGAATGCGCATCTCGGCTGTTTAATCTTTATTATGAATGAGCTTCATGTGGCCGTTTTGCCCTCACAATCAACAGCAAACGATCGAGTAACCCAACGGCGATCAGTGAGGCACCCACCAGCGGAAAGGCAATGGCCAGCGCAAGGATGATGAAGACGCCCGTCTTCCAGGTGGGCAAATCATGACGCAGAGGCGGCACGCCCAGACCGCCTTGTGGGCGACGTTTCCACCACATCACCAACCCGCTGACCGAACTCAGCAAAATCATCAGGCATACCAGCAAAATCGCGATTTGGTTTGGCGAGCCGAACAGTTTGCCCTCGTGCAGCATGGCGCTCATTTCGGTGGCCCGGGCAACGTTGCCATAATGCTGCCAACGCACATCGGCCAGTACTTCGCCGGTGTATTGATCGACATGCAGGGTGGCGTCGTTGCGCGGGTCGTCGGCAAATACAGCGATGGTGAAAACACCTTCAGCCGTGGTCGGCAAGGTGATGCTGTAGCCGGGTTCGACCTTGCGTGCGGTGGCGGTTTCGTACACCTGTTGCAAGCTCACGCCGGGCGCGGCGGGGCCGCTTGAGTGAGCGGCGTGGCTCATGTGTTCGGCGTGGGCGCCAGAGACCGGCATCGGCGTGTTTTCCATCGCCCAAGGTACGGTTTGCCGAGCGGCAGTGTTGAGCGTGCGGGCTTCAACATCCGACTGGGGCACATTGTTCCACATCGCCGCCGGGAACTGGTTCCACAGGTCAGCGTACTGCTTGCCCCAGAAGCCGGTCCAGGTCATGCCGCTGATCAGCATGAACAACAGAAGGGCAGCCCCCCAAAAGCCGGTGACAGCGTGAAGGTCGCGCCACAACACCCGGCCTCGGCGGCTGAACCTGGGCCATAAAATCCCGTTGGCCGATTGCCCGCGTGGCCACCACAGGTACATGCCTGACACCACCAGCACGATCCCCCAGCCGGCGGCGAGTTCGATGAGGCGGTCGCCGAGGGTGCCGATCATCAACTCACCATGCAGCGCACGGGCCACGGCTTGCAGGTTGAGTTTGGCATCCTGCTGGCCGAGTACGGTTCCGCTGTAGGGATTGATAAATACATTCAGTTCGCGGCCACTGTTGTGCAGAACGAATTGTGCGCTACGTTCGGGGTTGATCGGTGGCAGGTATTGACTGATGTGGGCTTGTGGATAAACGGCCTGCACGAGCTTGAGTTGTTCGTCAGCGCTCAGGGTGTGATGGCCCGGTTGGACGTTGATCAGGTGGTCGTACATCAAGGGGTCGAGCTGAGGTTTGAATAAGTAAATGATGCCGGTGAGGGCCAGCAGGATCATAAACGGGGCGACAAACAGCCCGGCATAGAAATGCCAGCGCCAGGCCAGGTTGTAGAAAGACGGTGTGGGTTGGCTCATGTGAGCGGCTCCGCAAGTTGATACGTGTTGTTTTTGGGACCCTCACCCTAACCCTCTCCCAGAGGGAGAGGGGACTGACCGTGCGCGGTCTGAAGAACAGCGCCAATCAGCTCCTTCCCACAAAGGGAGAGGGGACTGACCGTGCGCGGTCTGAAGAACAGCGCCAATCAGCTCCTTCCCACAAAGGGAGAGGGGACTGACCGTGCGCGGTCTGAAGAACAGCGCCAATCAGCTCCTTCCCACAAAGGGA